>DATKKX010000157.1:0-29498 GCA_035542775.1 Phycisphaerae bacterium
CGCGGATTGTGGTAGGATGCGCCGTCGGCGCATCGGTCGAGCCCGCCGCAGGTCCGCCCAGCGCAAGGAGCATCCACGTATGTCCGACGCCCCACCCCTGATCCTGTTGGTCGATGACGACGTGGATTTTCTCGAGATCAACCGGCACATCCTCGAACCGAGAGGCTACCGCGTGGCCTGCGCCGCGGACCCCAAGCAGGCCTGGGAGCGGATGGCTCAGGAAAAACCCGCCCTGATCGTCACCGACCTGATGATGAGCGATCTGGATGCCGGCTTCTCATTCTCCCGTCAGATCAAGGAAGACCCCCGCTTCAGCGACGTGCCCATCATTATCGCCACCGCGGTGACCAGTCAGGCGGGCATGGATTTCCGCCCGCGCACCGCCGAAGACCTCGCCGCGATGAGCGTCGACGCCTACTTCGACAAGCCGATCCCGTCGAAAGCGCTGCTGGAGAAGGTCGCGGAACTGTTGAAGAAGACCAAGCAGCAGTAGGCGAGCATTACGACGGATCCGCGCACCTTTTGAGAATACGCCGGCTCAGTTGTACGCAGAAACACCGGTCTTTTCGCCGACCCAGTCAAGCATCTCTTTGAAAACTGGGCAGTTGACTTGGTTGTTTTGGATGTGAATGAGAGATCGTATATCTCGGACTCTGCGGAGCACCGCTTGCGCATCCTTGGTGTCCCGGTAGGCGCGCTTCTTGGCGCTCTTCGTCAAGAACAACTCCTCAACGATCCGTTTCGGAGGCCGCGTCTGGTTTTGATCTTCCACCGGAATACGCCATCCACCCAACCGATCCCTCGTCCCCAGGAAAGCGCGCAGTTCCTCCCCGGCGGCCAGTAGTAGCATCTCAAGATCGTGCTTTAGAGCCGTCGGGAAAAAACGCTCCAGAGCCTGGCCGGCTTGGCCATCGTTCATGTGGAAGTGCTCGGTCAACGATGCCCTGACAAGCCTAGCCTGACAGATCCGCAGATCATCGAGGCCGTCGTGCCGAAAACATGTCGAGGAGTACTCGGCATTCGGATACAAATCAGGCAAGCCCACGACCAAATCAGCGGCATTGTTCCTCAGCTTCTCTGCCGCCCGGTGCCCAATCTTCCGAAAGAAACGAGATTTGTCATCTAGAGGAATGACACTGATGCCATGCCCGTTAGTTCGGAGGCTCTCACGCCAACTCTCCCATAGCGTCTCCAATGCAATTCTGTCGGCTTCGCCTTCGACGAATACCCACACCTTCATTCCAAGGCCTCCAGCTCCCCGGAGCGGTGCAAGTCACCCAGTGTTTCCCCTATTACGTTCTCCAACATCTGACGAAGGCTTTGCCGAGTCCCCGGCCTGCGCCATTCGGCTCTCGCACCCTCGCGTGCTATAACGGCGATCTGGTCCAGACCGAAGCAGTTGAGGAGATCCGGACTATGGGTCGTCACAAGAACTTGCGCCCGCTCTGATGCCGTCTTTAGCATGTCGGCAACGATCGGAAGCAACCGCGGATGAAGGCCAACCTCCGGCTCATCAATCACGATGACAGGAGGTGGCCACGGGTTGAGGAGGCTCGCTGCTAGGCACAGGAATCGCAGTACCCCATCGGAGAGATCCCACAGCTCCATCGGCCGGTTCATGCCTTTTTCACGGAGTCGCACGAGGACTTTGCCCGTGGCGCCGTACGCCGTTTCAGCATTAATCTCGTCGAAGCTCGGATAGGCAGCCCGAAGAAATTCGCGAAGTTGCTCCGCACTCTCGCGATAATCATGGCGAGTAAGTATTTCGTGTAGAACATTGCCAAGATTTTCGCCCGATTGGAGCAGGAGTGTCTCGGGTTTGATATCCGCTGGCTGCGTTCTGACTGGAGCCAGTCTCCCGACATTAAATCCTGGGTACGTGCGAATTCCAGCCAACAAGAAACGTATCCACGAAGGCACTGGGTACTCGTTGACGAAACGCATCTGGGCCAAGCGCAAGGTCGTCGCGGGCATCGCCGGAGCCGTCCACTGTGCCGCTTTCGGCGCTGCGATTGGAGCTGCCTCTGCTGGTTCAGCGTCGGTCTTCGACTGCTTAACTACTTCATCAAATGGGACCAGTCGCCTCTTGCTTCTGTCGAAGATAAGGGACCGGTTGGGGTGCGACTCCAAGTACTTGAGGGGTTGGCCATGCCCGGCATCGGGCGTTACGTTACGAAGCACTTCGTGGATGGCGGCGGGCTGCCAGTACGCATCCCGTTCGATGGCGACCTCAAACACAAACTCGCGGTCCGCCAGCGCCGTCACTTGGCCCCAAAACGGATTGTAGGGGGGCTTCCGAAATCTGATCCCCCAACTTAGCCTCCCCGAGTCGCTTGCAGCGTTGCAAATCGAAAGCAGGCCCCCGTGCCAGGAGAAAACATCAGCAAGTGGAAACTCGACCGATTGGGCGACAAGTTGAAGGAAATCGAGCAACGTGCTCTTCCCTGTGGCGTTGGCACCGATCACGACGGTCATCGGGCCAAAATCGGCCTTAAACCCATCCAGCAAACGGTAGCCACCGACCTCAACCGAACGGATCATCTTCGCACCGTCCTTTCGACGGCTCCTCACCCGCCAGTGCCCTGCGCCCCTATGCGAAAGGCTCCCCCTATTGTACAAGCGGTTCTCGAAGGCAGGAAGCCGAGCGAGACGCCCCGCGGCCAGTTCGACCGCCCGGCGACCTTCACCTGGACCAACTCCAAGGCGATCTCGTCGCCCGCAGCGAAGAGAGCCCTCTCCGACGAGGGACAGGTCGGATATCAACACAAACTCTCCTGCCTCGGACGTCCGCTTAGAGATGAGAAACCTCTGACAGCAACTGCATCCGCAGAGCGTCAGGTTCTTTGGAGCAACTCGTTCAACTTGGCCTGCGATGCCGCCAGCACCGCGTCGTGCAGGCTCTGCCCGTGCGTGTCCATCGTCACCACGCAGGGGAAGTCCTTCACCCGGATCTTCCAGAACGCCTCCGGCGTGCCGAACTCCTGCTTGAACACACCGAGCACCTCGATGCAGGTCTCGGCGATCAGCGTCGCCGCCCCTCCGATGGCGTGCAGATACACTGCCCCGGAATCCTTGCACGCGGCCAGCGTCCGGCCGCTCATGCCGCCCTTGCCGATGATGCCGCGCACCCCGAAATGGGCTATCACGTCGGCCTCGTACGGCTCCTCGCGAATGCTCGTGGTCGGCCCCGCCGCGACAAACTGGTACGTCCCGTTGTCCCGCTGGATGACCACCGGACCGCAATGGTAAATCACCCCCCCCGCCAGCCCTTCTTTCAATTCCGCATAAACTTTGGCCTCGGAGGCCGGACATCGGCCGCGGATGAACTTCTCCAGCATATATTTATGGGCGGCATCACGTCCTGTGTAGATCACGCCGCTGAGCAGAACCTGATCGCCGACATTGAGCGCCCGTATCTCTTTCTCACTAATCGGAACCGTCAAACTGGTCGCCATCGTGCTCACTTCCTCACGGGCCTCCGCCCGCCCCTCATTTCTCGCCCGTTTATTGCCTCCGTACCTCTGCATTTCGGTCTTTCGACGTTTCGGCGTTTTCCTCACGGCGCCTCGATCGTCGCCGTGTCGCCCTTGATCGTCATCAGCTTTCGCCGGTCCGCCCAGCACATGTAAGCGACCGATACGAAGAACGACGCCGGCAGCCGGTGCAACTGGGCCATCTTCACGCCCAGCACCGTCGTCTTGCCGCCGAAACCCATCGGGCCGATGCCCAGCTCATTTATTTCGCGATACAGTTGTTTTTCCAGAGCGTCCAGTTGTGGATCGACGTTGTTGTCCCCGAGGGGACGGAATAACTGCTCCTTGGCCTTGATGATGCTCGTCGCCCGATCCCCGCCGACACCGACACCCAGGATGCCGGGGGCGCAGCCCAGCCCCTGGGCCCGGAACGCCGCGTCCAGCACCACCTTGCGCACGCCCTTGATGTCGCGCGAGGCCTCGAATTCCGGCGAGGGGATGCTGTACTGGCAGCCGCAGTTCTCCGACCCGCCACCCTTGAGCATCAGGCCGATCTTGACGTAATCGTGCTCCCATTCGTCGAAATGGATCGTCGGGAAATCGATGCCGGTGTTGTCTCCGGAGTTCTTCCCCGACAAAGCCTCCATCGCGTTGGGGCGGAGGCAGGCCCGCTTGGTGGCAATCTTCACCGCCGCCGCGACCTGCTCACGCACCTGCCGCTGCGAAACGCCCGGGGGATACCACACGTGAAAGATCGGCGTGCCGGTATCCTGGCAGATCGGGCGGCCCGTCCGGCGAGAAAGCTGGATGTTGTCGAGGATCGTCTGCAGGGCCCCCTGAGCGGCCGAGCCGGGCTTCTCGCGCTTGCAGGCTTCGGCGAGAGCCTGTTCCACGTCGGGCGACAGATCCGTCGAGACCGACTTGATCAGTTCGACAAGGTGCTCGGTGATGTCCTGCATGAAAAACCCTCGCACGAGGACCAGGATATCAAAGCCCGGTTCGACACATCCATTATCCCGCCCACAGCGGGCAGGTCAACGGGGGAGCCTCACGCAGAGGCGCAGAGAATGCGAAGGCAGACTGTACCTGCACAAAAACCTCTGCGTTCTCTGCGCCCCTGCGTGAGATTCTCCGCCGCCCGCTCTGCTTCCTCGCAATTCGCGCTTCGTCCTACTATCCTTCCCGGTGTAGCGAAACCGGGAATGCCGCCATTCTCGCGGCCGGGCCTGCAACAAAAGGAGCCTGCCATGCCGGAGCAAACCCGCATCGAGAAAGACGCCATGGGGCCGATGACCGTGCCCGCCGCTGCCTTGTGGGGAGCATCCACCCAGCGGGCCGTCGAGAATTTCCCCATCTCCGGATACCGCTTCGGCCGGCGCTTCATCCGCGCCCTCGGTTTGATCAAGCAGGCCGCTGCGGAGGTCAACGCCAGACTGGGCTCGCTCCCGCGGGACAAGGCTGACTTGATCACGCGCGCCGCCCAGGAGGTCATCGACGGCAATCTCGACGAACACTTTGTCCTCGACGTCTTCCAGACCGGCTCCGGCACCTCAACCAACATGAACGCCAACGAGGTCATTGCCAACCGGGCTACCCAACTGGCCGGCGGAACGATCGGCTCCAGAGAGCTGATCCATCCCAACGATCACGTCAATCAATCGCAAAGCAGCAACGACGTCATCCCGACTGCCATGTATGTATCCGCCGCCGAGGCGTTGAAGGAAGACCTGATCCCCGCCCTCGAGCATCTGGCCGCGGCCCTGGAGGCCAAAACCAAAGCCTTCGACCCGATCGTTAAGATCGGCCGCACCCACTTGCAGGACGCCACCCCGATCCGCCTGGGCCAGGAGTTCTCCGGTTACGCCGCCCAAATGCGCCTCGGCGTGCAGCGCGCCCGGAAAGCGATCCAGGCCTTGCGGGAGCTGCCCATCGGCGGCACGGCCGTCGGAACCGGCATCAACGCCCACAAGGGCTTCGGCAAGGCCGTCGCCGCGATCCTGTCGCAAAAGACTGGCATCGACTTCGTCGAGGCCCCCAATCACTTCGAGGCCCAGCACGCCAAGGACGGCTTCGTCGAGGCGTCGGGCCTTCTCCGCACCATCGCCGTCAGCCTGGCCAAGATCGGCAACGACATCCGCCTGCTGGGCTGCGGGCCTCGTTGCGGAATCGGCGAGCTGCGTCTGCCCGAGACCCAGCCGGGCAGCTCCATCATGCCGGGCAAGGTCAACCCCGTGATGTGCGAGATGGTTCTCCAGGTCGTCGCCCACGTGATCGGCGCCGACGCCGCGATCACCTACGCCGGCGCTACCATGGGCCTGCTCGACCTCCACATCGGTGCCCCCGTCATGGCCCATCACTTCCTCGAGTCTACGCGACTCCTTGCCAATGCGGCCCGCGTCTTCGCCGATCGCTGCGTCATCGGCATCGAAGCCGACGCCGATCGCGCCGGACAGCTCGTCGAGCAAAGCCTGGCCATGTGCACGTCGCTCGCCCCGGTTATCGGCTACGACAAAGCCGCCGCGATCGCCAAGAAGGCGTACGCGACCGGAAAGACCGTCCGCCAGGTCGCTCTAGAAGACCGCGTGCTTCCGCCGGAGCAGTTGGCTGCGCAGCTGGATGCGAAAAAGATGACGGAACCGCACACGTAGCGGAATCAACCTACCCGGGAACTGTCGCAACGCCGCTGTCCATTGCCTCAAACCGTGATGCTCTTATGCAGAGTCCCAGGAGACCTGGAGCGCAAGATCGGCTGCCCGCGGGCGATTCTCATTTGTGCCCGGCGGAAGAACGCGGGTATAATCGAATGGTGGTCATACCTCGCCTGGGGTCCTCCGTGATGAATCATAAAGCGTGGCCTTGTGCCATCATCGCTGTCGTTTCGCTCCTCTCCTGCGGCTGCGAAGTCGATTATTTCGCCCAACTGGTCGGCGGCGAGTTGGCCACGCTGGGCCAAGCCATGCCGATCTCGCAGGCCCTCACCGACTCCCGCCTCACCGACGACGAACGGACCAAGCTGCTGCTCACCCAGGACGTGCGGCAGTTCGGGATCGACAACATCGGCCTGACCGGCGCCAATTCCTTCACCACCTTCATCTGGGATGGCGCCGGGCCGGCGGCCTATGTTCTTTCCGCCAGCGCCAAGGACAGCCTCACGCCCTACGAGTGGTCCTTCCCCCTGCTGGGCAATTGGGAAGCCAAGGGCTTCTTCGACTTGGCCATGGCCCAGCGCCAGGCCCAGCAACTGATGGACCAGGGCTACGACGTCTTCCTGGGCGAGGCCTCGGGCTTCTCCACGCTGGGCATCCTGCCCGACCCGCTCCGGCAGTCAAACCTTGACGCCAGCGACGAGATCGACCTGGCGGAACTGATCCTTCATGAAATGACCCACTCCACCGTGATCAAGCCCTCGGATACCGATTTCTCCGAGAGCCTGGCCACGTTCATCGGCCGCCGCGCCGCCCTGGCGTGGTTCAACGAGCGGTTCGGGGCGGACTCCTCCCCAGCCCTGGCCGCCCGGGATCGCTTTACCGACGAGGGGATCATCGACGAATTCATCAACGACCTGGTTGCCCGGATGCGGGCCTATTATGCCGATGCCGCCGCCCAGGGCATGTCGCGGGACGCCGTCATCGCCGGCCGACAAGTCGAGTTCGACGCCGCCAAGGCGCGATACGAGACCGAATACCGCCCGCGACTGGCCGATCAGGCACGCTGGGGCACGATTGGCGAGGCCGACTTCAACAACGCCATGCTCTTGACCGCGATCCGCTATCAGGGCTCGCTCTCGGACTATCAGGCCGTCCTGGACAAGGTCGGTGGCAGCTTCCGCGATGCCATCGCCGTCTTCCAGCAGGCCGCCGCTGCCGATGACAGCATGGGTTTCCTCCGCGATTGGGTCGCCTCCCATTGAGACGCGCGAAACGCGGTGCGGCTTGTTTGCCGGGTTCTTGTCTGCTCAGTGTCTCCGTGACTCCGTGGCAAGCCCACCCCCCTGTCGTCGCACGTAGTTCCATGCCGGTCCGCTCACGTCCAGAAAATCACGGAACCGCGGCAACCGCCGGCCGCGCTTGGAATAGTAATAGAGAATGCCGTTGGCGATGGCCAGGTTCGCCGCCCACGCTCGCTTCTTCACCGGCAGCAACTTGAGCCGGCGAACCGCCGACCGGATGGAAAAGAACTCCGCGAACGCCGCGAGCTGGGCATGCCGCAGTTGAGCCGCTGTCATGTTCTTCGGCTCGAAGACCACGGACGCCCCGTTGTACTTGTCCCAATCGCGCGTGATCAGCCGGCCCGCCTCCGCAAACTGGCGATAGATCGCCGTGCCGGGATACGGGGTCAGGATCGGATAACAGCTCATGCCCAGGTCCATCCGTTGCGCCCAACGGCAGGTGAACATCAGATCCTGCCACGTGTCGTGGTCGAAGCCGAAGATAAACGCCCCCCACAGGCTGATGCCGAACGATTGGATCTTGCGAATGCGCCAGTCGTAAGTCTCCGCCTTGACGAATCGCTTCCCCGCCTCGGTCAGCGTGTCCTGTCGGCACGACTCCAGACCCAGGATCAGCCCGACGCAGCCGGACTTCTTCATGGCCTCCAACAGCCGGTCGTTTCGCGAGATCAGGATGTCGCACTGGCTGGCCCATGAAATCTTCAGCGGCTCCAGCGCGGCGCACAGATCCAGGGCCCACTTCTGATCGCCGCCGAAGTTGTCGTCCGCAAAGATGAAGCACCAGCTCTTGTGCTTCTCTTTTGCCGCCTTGATCTCCTCGACGATGTCCGCCACCGATCGCTGCCGGAACTTGCGCCCGAAGACGCCCGGCGTGGTGCAGAAGTTGCAGTTGTGCGGACACCCGCGGGTCGTCTGGATCGGATTGGCCACCAGGTAATTGCCCGGATCGATCAGATCCTTGCGCGGCGAGCCGATCGGAGCGGGCGGATACTCGGCCCAGTCGTAGATCCGCTTCAAGCCCATCCAGCCGCACTTGGGGTCGCGGTATTGCTCCACGGCCCGCCCCCAGTCGGCGATCACATGCGGCAGTGTCGATTCGCCGTCCCCCTTGCAGACCGCGTGGCAATGCGGCAACGCGTCTTCCGGCATGGCCGAGGGGTGGATGCCGCCCATGATGACCGTCGCTCCCAGGCCCCGGTAGGCGTCGGCCAGCTCGTAGGCCCGTTTGGCCTGCGTGGTCATGGCGGTGATGCCGACCATGTCGCAATCCGCCTTGGGAATGTGTGGCCCTTCCAGGACGCACTCGTCGACGACCTCGACATCCCAATCAGTGGGAACCACGCCTGCACAGATGGTCAAGCCCGCCGGAGCGAAGATCGCCTTGCGGCTGAAGGTCATCCGGCGGATGACATCGGGCATGGTGATGGTGGACAGCGGCGAATTGGGGTTGATCAGCCGCAGACGGCGTCTGGTTCGCGGCGTGGCGGGGATCATGCGGCCGCTCCATAAGGCAGCAAGCCCGCCACAGATACACAGAGCCACAGAGAGTTGTCAGTCATGTTCGTCCCCGTTCGCCGCCGCCCCCGGTTGCGTCTCCAACGGCCAGCCCAGGCCGGCCGGGTGGCCCGGGTTCTGTGAACCTGGGGCATGGATTTCCTCACCTCCACCGACCGCCGCCTCTCTCTTCATATCGCGTCGTACAAATCCAGACCCCAAGTCCACAGAACTTGGACCTCCCCTCAAGGCGCCTCGTCACGCCTCACTTCCAGGTCGCTGATCGACGGGCATACAATATTTCGTGTGCCGACATCGGTCAAACCGACCGGCGGCCGAATGCACGGGCGACATGTCGGACAGCGGGGGGATCGCCTGCTTGACGTGCCATGGCGGAATCAACACAATCGGTTCCTCGCCCGCAATGTTCGTAGGCCCAAAGAGCCTGTACCCCGACGCGGCATCCGCACCGGCCATCAGCCGGCGCCGTACTGGTGTTGGGATGGGCGTCAGAATGCGGAGGAATAATCGTGCCCAAGCGTAATCTGGCTTGGATTCTGGTCGTGATGGTGATTGCCCTGCTGATGTGGCAGTTGCCGCAGACCATCGCCGGTCGGGATGCCGTCTACAAGGCGTTCGGTCCGATGGTGGATGTGCGGGCCCAGATCGAGCGGCGCTACGTCGAGGAGATCGACGACGAAAAGCTCGTCACTGCGGCGGTCCGCGCCGGCGTCGACGCCATGGTGGACGTGCTCAATGATCCGCACGCGGCCTTTCTCAACGAGCGGGAATACGACCGCTTCAAGAAGCGGACCGACGGCGTGTTCGGCGGCGTGGGCGTCGATGTCTGGCCGGTCGAGGGCGGCCTGGAAGTGCTCAGCCGCGAGGCCAACTCCCCCGCCGCACAGGCCGGCATCATGCCTGGCGACGTCATCACGCAGGTGGACGGCCGGCTGACCAGCCGCTACTCCCTGGTCGATGCCGTGAACAATCTGCTGAACGGCATGCCCGACACCGAGGTCGTCCTGACGGTATTCAGACCCACGGAACGGCCCGTGGCCGCCCGGGAGATCACCCTGCGCCGGGCCATGATCCATCTCGATCCGATTCGCGGCTGGTCGCGATCGCCGGGCGGCTCCTGGCGCTTCATGCTCGACGAGGAAAACCACATCGCCTACGTGCGACTGACCAAGTTCACCAATGACGTGGATGAAAAGCTGGATGAGCGGATAAACCGCCTCCTGCGGGAGGATCTCCGCGGGCTGATCCTCGATCTCCGCGACAACACCGGCGGGCTGCTGACCAGCGCGATCGAGGTCGCCGATCGTTTCCTCGAAGGCGGTCTCCTGATCGTCAGCACGCGCGGCCGGGCCAGCGATGAGAAGCGATGGTACGCCACGCATGACATCGGCTACCCGCAGTTCCCCATGGCGGTGCTGATCAACGGCTCATCGGCCAGCGCGGCGGAGATCGTCGCCGGCGCCCTCCGGGACCACAAGCGGGCGCCCGTGGTCGGCGAACGGTCCTATGGCAAGGGCAGCGTTCAGGAAGTCGTGGAGCTGGAACGCCACAGCGGAGCGCTCAAGCTGACCACCGCGTATTACTATCTGCCCTGCGGGCAGTGCATCCAGAAGACGGCCAAGACTGCCCAGGCCGGAACCTGGGGCGTGACCCCCACCGTGCCGGTGAACCTCACCGACCGGCAGCTCCAGCGGTTGCAGGAGACGCGGCGGGCCATCGAGCGCGAGACGGTGGTCGAATCAGCCTCGCAGCCGACCACGGCGAGCAGTTCCGCGGACGACTCCGGTCGAACCGCGGATGCCAAGGCGTTGCTCAGGGCCGACCTGCAACTCGAGAAGGCCCTGGAGTGCATCCAGCAACTCATCAAACGGCCGGCGAAGGGCCGGGATCAACCGGCCGGCGAGCCTGCCGCTGAATCGACGGACTAGCATGGCCACCGTTCTGGGCATCGAAACTTCCTGCGACGAAACGGCGGTGGGAATCGTTGATCATGGTCATCGCGTCCGCTGCAACCTGATCGCGACGCAATTCGAGCTGCACGCCAGGTACGGCGGCGTGGTTCCGGAACTGGCCTCTCGGGCCCATATCGAACGGCTGGACCTGCTGGTCCACGAGGCTCTGGAGCAGAGCGGGTGCAGTCCGGAGGCCATCGATGCCATCGCCGTGACACGGGCGCCGGGCCTCATCGGCTCCCTGCTGATCGGTGTGACCGGGGCCAAGGCCCTGGCCTGGGCTTGGGGCAAGCCGCTGGTCGGCGTAAACCACATCCACGCCCATGCGACCAGCGCCGCCATCGATCTCGATCACGATCCCTGGCCGGCGATCGCCTTGGTGGCGTCCGGCGGTCATACCTCCCTTTACCACGTCAGAGACTACGACGAGATCAGCCTGCTCGGCAGCACCATCGACGACGCCGCCGGCGAGGCCTTCGACAAGGTGGCCGCCATCCTGAACCTCGGTTATCCGGGCGGGCCCATCGTGGACCGCCGCGCCGCCGGCGGAAACCCGGAGGCATTCCGGTTTCCGCGCACGATGTTGAAGCCGCCGTCGCTGGACTTTTCGTTCAGCGGCCTGAAGACGGCGGTGCTCTACCAGATCCACGGGCCGGGCAAGACGACCGGTGGTCTGGAGAAGCTCACCCCGGCACAGGTGGACGACATCTGCGCGTCCTTCTCGGCGGCGGTTGTAGACGTGCTGGTCGAAAAGACGATGCTCGCGGTCGCCGGAACCGGCGCCGATACGGTCGTGGTCGGAGGCGGCGTGGCGGCGAATTCCAGGTTGCGGACGCAGCTTGCGGAGCGATGCCGGCGCGAAGGTCTGCGGCTGCACCTGACCCCGCTGGCGTACTGCACCGATAACGGCGCGATGGTCGCCGCCCTGGGTGGCCATCTGCTGGCTCGCGGCCATCTCGCTCGGCTCGATCTGACAGCGGCGGCGAGCGCGGATCGCAGTTGACCGGCGTGGCGTCGCGTCGCATCCTGTGGCGTTCCAACCCGCCGCCTGGGTGAAAACGGAACACGCCGGGCGTGCGCTCCGAGTGCCCGCCACGCCGGGTTCCCCATCCGCCGCATGGGCAATTTTGAGAGGATCGGCCGAGCATGTCCGGATAACGGCGGTCAAAGACCCATTGATCACCTGAGCAGCTTGGCGTAGAATAGACGGTCAGGGTGACAGCCTGCCCACGCGCGGAAAGCGGACCGCCTTAGGCGCGTTGAACCGCAGCGCGGCTCCATGTATCCACGAGGCAAGTGCCGGTATTATCGGTGTGGCCAGGCGCCTGCCGAGGGTGGATTCCGGTTGAGCGATACCGATGCCGGCGACGCAGGTGCCGGTCTCATGCGGTTCAGGGGGGCGCACAGAAACAGGTGAGAAGCCATGGCGCGTAAGCGACAGAAGCTTGGCGAAATCCTCCAGGAATGGAACGTCGTGGCCAAGGCTGACGCCGATCGGGCCGCCGAGTTTGCCATCAACAACGGCAAACGCATCGGCGAGGCCCTGATCGAGCTCAAGCTGGCGTCGGAGGAGGATGTCGTCAAGGCCCTCGCCACTCAACACGGCATGGAGTACGTCGAGGTCAGCCGCAAGACCGTCCCCCCCAACGCCATCGGCCTCATCCCTGAAAAACTCATCAAACAGAACAACATCCTGCCGGTCAGCAGCGAAAACGGCCGTCTGCGGGTCATTATCACCGATCCGCTCGACCTCGATACCCTCGACATGCTGCGGTTTCGACTGGGCGTCAACGACGTGGAACCGATGCTGGCCCCCAAGTCGCGGGTGCAGGCCTACATCCAACGGTACCTCTCCGGCGCCGAGAGCTCGCTCGACGAGCTGTCCCGCAGCCTGGACGCCTCCGTCGACGCCTCCCTGGACCAGGACGCCAGGGATGGCAAGGTCAAGGAAGTCGCCGACGAAGACGCCCCCATTATCAAGCTCATCAACATGATGATCGCCGAGGCCTGCCGCACGCGAGCCAGCGATATTCACGTCGAGCCCATGGCCGACCGCGTGCGCGTGCGCTACCGCATCGACGGCAACTGCATGGAGCGGGAGAACGTGCCCAAGCGGCTGCAGGCTGCCGTGACCACCCGTTTGAAGATCATGGCCGGCATCGATATCGCCGAGAAGCGCGTGCCGCAGGACGGCCGTATCAAGATGCGTGTGGGCAACAGCGATATTGACTTCCGCGTGAGCAGTTGCCCGCACGTCCACGGCGAGTCGATCGTGCTTCGTATTCTGCGCCCGGAATCGGCCAACATCGGTATTCAGGCCCTGGGCTTCGAGCCCGAAGACTATCAGCGCTTCCTCAAGATCATCACCAAGCCGACCGGCATCTTCCTGGTCACCGGCCCGACCGGCTCGGGCAAGACCACGACCTTGTACGCCGCCCTCCAGGAGCTCAATCGGCCGGACAAGAAAATCATCACCGCCGAGGACCCCGTGGAGTACGTGTTCCCCGGCATGAACCAGTGCCAGGTCAATGACGATATCGGCCTGGGGTTCGACAAGATCCTGCGATCCATGCTGCGTCAGGCACCGAACATCATCCTGGTGGGCGAAATCCGCGACCTGGTCGTCGGCGAGATCGCCATTCAGGCGGCATTGACCGGCCACCTGGTTTTCTCCACCCTGCACACCAACGACGCCCCCAGCGCCATCACCCGATTGACCGACATGGGCGTCAAGCCCTTCCTCATCGCCAGCAGCATCCAGGCCATCATGGCCCAGCGCCTGGTTCGAGTCCTGTGCAAGGAGTGCAAGGCGCCGGAGGAGCATCCTGATCCGAAGCTGCTGGAGCTGGTCGGGCTCACCGAGGAGCAGGCTCGGGCCGGGCACGTAATGAAGCCGGTCGGCTGCTCGCACTGCAACAACACCGGCTTTCGCGGCCGGCTGGGTGTATTCGAGATGTTGGAGATGAACAGCGAGTTGCGGGAATTGGCCTTCAATCGTGCCAGCGTGACTGAACTGCGCCGCGCCGCCAAGGCCGGCGGCATGACCACGCTGGTCCAGGACGGGCAGCGGAAGATCCTGCGGGGCGTGACTGCCGTACAGGAAGTCGCCAATATCGCCCAGGTCGCGGAAGAAGAAGCAAAACGGTAGCAGACGCCGAAGCCGATGATGGGAGTGCTGTTTGCGAACAGGTGAACGGTATCCGACGGAGAATAAGTGACGCCGGCCGACTGATGGAAAATCCCGAATCGACCGAGCCGGCGATGAGAGTGCGGGTTTGACATGGCTACGCTTCAAATTGATCGAATTCTCGAAACGTGCATCAAAAGGGGGGCGTCCGACGTACACCTGTCCGTGGGTCGCCCGCCGACGCTGCGTCTGCACGGCCGCTTGCGGGCCCTGGAGACCAAGGTGCTGGAACCGGAGGACTGCATCAGCCTGATGAAGTCCATCACCCCGGAGCGGAACCAGCAGGAAATTCAGGAGGAAGGCGGGACCGACTTTGGCTTCGCATTCGGCGATCAGGCACGTTTCCGCGTTTCCATTCTGCGCCAGAAGGGCAACGTCACCGTCGTCCTGCGGTTGATTCCCACGAAGTTCCTGTCTTTCGACGAGATCGGCCTGCCGGCGATCACCCGGGCCCTGTGCCGTCGCCCGCGAGGGCTGTTCCTGGTCACGGGGCCTACCGGATCGGGCAAGACCACCACGCTGGCCTCGATGATCAACTACATCAACCACGAGCTCGACCGGCACATCGTCACGGTCGAGGACCCGATCGAGTACTACCACACGCACAAGAAGTCGATTGTGAATCAGCGCGAGGTCGGCAACGACGTGCCCAGTTTCGCGGAGGCCCTGCGCCGCGTACTGCGTTCCGACCCCGACGTGATCCTGGTCGGAGAAATGCGCGACCTGGAAACCATCCAGAACGCCATCCTGGCCGCCGAAACGGGGCACTTGGTGTTCTCCACGCTGCACACCACCGGCTGCCAGGGCACCGTAAACCGAATCATCGACGCCTTCCCGCACGAGCAACAGGAGCAGATCCGCGTACAGCTATCCACCTCGCTGATCGCCATTCTGTCTCAGGTGCTCATGCCGCGCAAACCGACCGGCATGGTCGCCGCTTACGAGTTTCTTGTGGTCACGCCGGCCATCGCCAACCTGGTTCGCGAAAACAAGACCTTCCGAATTGACTCGGCGATCCAGACCGGCAAGAAGTACGGCATGCAGTTGCTCGACGATCACCTGTGGCAGTTGTACGACAAGGGCCAGATCGACGCCGACGAGATGCTGGACAAGGCCCGCCAGCCCGGCATGTTGCAGGACAAGCTGGAGAAGGCCGGCAAGCTGCACGAAGCCGGCGAGGCGATCATTACCATTCATGACGAGGAGTTGCCCGAGGAACCGCCGCCCAAGTAATGACGCGCCATGGGTGGCAAGGACAGGCCCGGTTTGTCCTTGTGAACCGCTGAGACGCTCATGGGGCCCTGATGAAACGAACCTCGCCCTTTGCCCGGGGCGACGATCCGCAGCCTGAGGGCTCGGAGGTATCGATATATGTCCTCCACCGCACCGACAGCCCCGACCACCCGACAGTACAAGGGCCGCCCTCTCGGTCGCATCCTCATCAAGATGGGCAAGGTGAACCGCCAGCAGGTTCATGAGGCCCTCGCGGTGCAGAAGGCCAAGCGCGGTCCGATCGGCCAAATCCTCATCGATCTGGGATACATCAAGGAAACCGACCTCCAGTTCGCCCTCGCGGCCCAGATCGGCATGGAACCGGTCAACCTGGACACCATCGATGTCGGCGAGGATGTCATCAAGCTGGTGCCCAACCAGATGGCCAACACCTACCGCATCGTTCCGGTGGGCTTCGATCAGGCCACCAACACGCTCAGCGTCGGCATGGCCTCTCCGGACAACTTCCAGGCCACCGACGACCTTCGCAAGCTGCTGGGCTACAACATCAAGCCCATGATCGCGACGGACGATCAGATCGGCGTCGCCCTCACCCGCTACTATCCCGAGGATGCCAGCCAATCCATCAACGACCTGCTCGACGAAATCGGCGATAACAAGGACCTGGCCAAGTTCGAGGGCCGCGGCGAGTCGCTGGACCTCGAAGAGCTGAAGGAACTGGTCGACAGCAACCCCGTCAAGCAACTCCTGAACCTGGTTCTCCTCCAGGCCATCCGCGATCACTCCAGCGACATCCACTTCGAGCCCTTCGAGAGCGAATACAAGCTGCGTTACCGAATCGACGGCGTGCTCTATGAGATGATGCCGCCGCCGCGATACCTGGCCATGGCCATCGCCAGCCGCTTGAAGGTCATGGCCAACCTGGACATCGCCGAACGGCGTATGCCCCAGGACGGCCGTATCAGCCTCACCGTCGCCGGAAACCCCATCGACCTGCGCGTGGCTGTCCTTCCCACGATGTTCGGCGAGTCGGTCGTGCTTCGTATCCTGGACCGCAGCAACGTCAGCCTCGAGCTGGAGAACCTCGGATTCCGCGAGGACGACCTGGAAGTGTTCAAGAGGCTCATCGCCAAGCCGCACGGCGTCATCGTCAATTCCGGCCCGACCGGCTGCGGTAAGACCACCACCCTGTACGCCGCCCTGAACACGCTGAACTCGATCGACGTCAAGATTCTGACCGCCGAGGACCCCGTCGAGTATGACATCGACGGGCTCATCCAATGCCAGGTCAGACCCGACGTGGGCGCGACGTTCGCGCGATTCCTCCGCAGCTTCCTGCGTCAGGACCCCGACATCATCCTGGTCGGTGAAATCCGCGACCTCGAAACCGCCCAGATCTCCATCCAGGCGTCGCTGACCGGCCACTTGGTCTTCACCACCCTGCACACCAACGACGCCCCGTCCACCGTCGCCCGTATCCTCGACCTGGGCATCGAGCCCTTCTTGATCACCGCCACTTTCGAAGCGATCGTCAATCAGCGCCTCTGCCGCCGCATCTGCAAGCACTGCCGCAAGCAGTACACCCCCACCGAGGAGCAGCTGTGGGAGCTGCACTTGCGGGCCGAGGACGTGGAAGGCAGAAACTTCTATTTCGGCGAGGGCTGCGACTACTGCAACGGCACCGGCTACCGGGGCCGAATCGCCGTCTTCGAAATCATGTGCTTCAACGATCAGATCCGCGAGTTGATCATGCAGGGCGCCTCGACCGGCATCCTGCGTGAGGCCGCAATCAAGAATGGAATGCGAACACTCCGTGAGAGCGGATTGCTGGCCATCTACGACGGCGTCACCAGCATTGAGGAAGTCGTCAAGGAAACGGTAATCGCCGAGTAACCGGCCCTTCCCCCGGGAAAGACTGCCCCCTCTTCCGGGCCACCCCGCCCGATAAACCTGCTGATCCCCGCGCGATCAGATCACACCGGGATCAACTGCGGCACGTCGAAACGAGCCGCGAATCCCACGCGATCGGGTCTGTCGTTGTTCACCTCGATGCCCGACCGAACGATCGTGGCATAGCCCAGCGATGCCGCCAGATGCGGAGTCATCGCCGCCGTCCGGCTGGGAGCGATCCGGATCTCATAGCGCTGGCCCACGGCCAGTCCGAAACCGACCGGAGCGCTGGCCGACAGCCCGGCATCGCTGATGTCGTCGGTCTTGCACCGCAACACCGATTGCGACTCCAGGTCGATCAGCCATGCATCGCAGGCAACTTCGCGGCGGGCGTAATCGCGCCGTTCACGGCGTTCGCCGCGCCCCGTGCCCCAGCGCCAGGGCTCGAAGACCGGCGGTTTGGCAACGTGCGGCGAACCGACAGGGATGGGTGTGGGTAGTCTTACTGGCATAAAGGCCTCCGTGCGGCAACAGCTGACACTTGCCTCTCGGGCGGCGTCGGCGCTCACGAACACACCGCCTGAGATTTTATCCCCTGCGACATCACCAGCGCCCCGGGTAAACACCCGGGACCGGTCCGTGACGCCCCCCCGATTCCCTACCCCTCACATATGGTCAGACCTCGAGCGCCTCTTCGCTACGATCTCTGCGGATCGTCAGGTATTCGCTTCTTACGCTGGCCCGGCTCAAAAGCCCGGTGTGCCCACCACCGCGGTCACTGGAGATGCGGTCGGAGGTATCACGTCGCTCGCGGAACGTCACCGCTGCTCAGCGCCCGCCGGGAACGATCAGGCCCTCCGTATCATACGGGCATCCATTTTCAAAGTTTCATTATATTGGCTGGCCCTACCCCGTCAACAAAAATCCACCAAACCGGGCAGAAATCGAGCGTGGCAGAATGCCCCGCATCGGGCGGCCGCTGGCGGAAGATATCGTTAACGACTAACCGCGGCTGGACCTGAATTACGTAGGCTGTACCTGGTCGTGCCGCCCACAATGGTGTGCGTCACTCTTGCCCGAAGAGCCCAACCGTCATACGGGCAGTTCCGGCTTCGGGAGCGAAAATTCGCAACCTCAACAGTCCAATTTGCCTCCGGATCGATGATCGTCACATCCGCATCGCAGCCCGTCACCAATGTGCCTTTCTTCAAGCCGAGCGTCTTCGCCGGGCCGATCGTCATCTTCCCGATCAAGGCCGGCCAGTCGAGCTTGCGCGAATCGATCAGCGCCTTCGCAAACAGCCCCACCGCGATCTCCAGGCTGTTGATGCCGAACGGGGCGTTCTGAAAATCCAGCTCCTTTTCCTCGCGCCCGTGCGGAGCGTGATCCGTCGCCAGGCAATCAATCGTGCCGTCCACCACCCCGGCAATGCACGCCTCCACGTCCTTGCGCGTCCGCAGCGGCGGCTGCACCTTGTAATTCGTGTCGTACTCCGACTCGCCCACGCACTCCTCCGTCAGCAGCAGGTGGTGCGGGCACACCTCCGCCGTGACGGCCAGGCCCCGCTTCTTGGCCTCGCGAACCAACTCCACCCCGCCGGCCGTCGAGATGTGTGCCGCGTGGTAGCGGCAATGCGTGTTCTTCGCCAGCAGCAGGTCCCGCTGCAACATGATCTCCTCAGCCACCGCCGGAATGCCCGGCAGACCCAGCCGCGTTGACGTCAGGCCGGCATTCATGCTCCCGCCTTCGGTCAGGTCCGGGTCTTCGCAATGCTGGATGATGGTCTTGCCGAACATGGCGACGTATTGCATCACCCGCAGCATCACCGCCGAGCTGGCCACGCCGCGGCCATCGTCGCTGAAGCCGACCGCTCCGGCGCGAACCATCTGGCCGATCTCGGCCAGCTCCTTGCCGGCCCGGCCCTTGGTGAGCGCCCCCACCGGGTACACGTTGCACAGGTTCGCCCGTGCCGCCTGCCGATAGACGAACTCGATCATCGCCTCGGTGTCCACCGCCGGCTGCGTATTGGGCATGCACACGATGGAGGTGAACCCGCCGGCCACCGCCGCGGCGCTGCCCGAGGCGATGGTCTCGGCATCCTCGTTCCCCGGCTCCCGCAGATGCACGTGCATGTCGATCAAACCGGGACAGACGATCTTTCCGGAAGCGTCAATGTGCTCTCCGCCCCGCCCCGCCGCCTTGCCGATCTCCGCGACCTTGCCGTCGCGAATGGTCACGTCGGCGATCTCATCGAGCCCCTGCGAAGGATCGATCACGCGCCCTTGCCGGATTGTCAGCGTTTGGTCTGCCATGCTCGGTCTAAGCCCCTTCCGCCGCCTGCTTGCACAGGAACATCACCGCCATCCGCACCGCCAGGCCATTCGTCACCTGCTTCAGGATCGCACTCTGCCCGCCGTCCGCCACGTCGGCGGTGATCTCCACGCCCCGGTTGATCGGGCCCGGGTGCATGATCAGCACGTCGGGCTTGGCCCGCTTCATCCGCTCCGCCGTCAGCCCGAACAGCCGCGAGTACTCCTGCAGGCTCGGGAACACGTTCGACGCGATCCGCTCCTGCTGCACCCGCAGCATGTTGATCACGTCGAGCTGATCGATGACCGTATCGAAGTCGTGGCAGATCCTGGCCCCCATCTGCTCGAAGACCCGCGGCACCAGCGTGGTCGGACCGACGAACGTGACCTCGGCCCCCAGCTTCAGCAGCCCGTGCAGGTTCGACCGCGCCACCCGCGAGTTGGCCACGTCCCCCACGATCGCCACCTTCAACCCCTCGATCCGCCCCTTGGCCTGGCGAATGGTGAAAATGTCCAGCAGCCCCTGCGTCGGGTGCTCGTGCCGGCCGTCGCCTGCGTTGACCACCGAGCACTTCACGTTGCGGGCGATCAAATGCGGCGTCCCCGCCGCGGCATGGCGGCAGACGATGATATCGACCCCCATGACCTCGATGTTGCGGACGGTGTCGCGGAGCGTCTCCCCCTTGCTGACCGCGCTGCCCTTCGAGCTGAAGTCGATCACGTCGGCGCTGAGCCGCTGGGCCGCCAGCGTGAAGCTTGTCCGCGTCCGCGTCGAATCCTCGAAGAACAGGTTGACCACCACCCGCCCGCGCAGCGCCGGCACCTTCTTCACGCTGCGGGTGGAGACATCCTCGAACGCCTCCGCCGTGTCCAGTATGTACGTGATCTCGTCGGCGCTGAGCTCCTCCAGCCCGAGCAGGTTTCGCCGCGACCACGCCACCGACTCCCGCTCGACGCTCTTGGCCGCGATCGCCTTGGCCCGGTTCTCTCGCACGGATGGATCATGCCCGCTCATGACTCCACCTCCACGCGGTCGGCCCCGTCGGTCTCTTTCACCCGCACGGCCACCTGGGTCACTTCCGGCCCCGTCTTCACGCCCACGAAGTCGGGCTGGATCGGCAGCTCCCGGCCGTCCCGCCCGACCAGCACCGCCAGTCGGATGGCCTTCGGCCGCCCCAGATCGATGATTGCATCGAGAGCCGCCCGCGCCGACCGGCCGGTGTAGATCACGTCGTCCACCAGCACCAGATAGCGGCCCTCGACATCGAAATTGATCTCTGTGGTCCGAACCACCGCCGACGGCCCGATCTCCGCGAGATCGTCGCGATACATGGTAATATCAACCGTGCCCATCGCGACATCGCCGACGCCCCGGGCCTCCAGCAGCGGTATCAGCCGCCGGGCCAGGTCGTCGCCCCGTTGGCGGATGCCGATGATGCCCACCGGGCACCCGCGAGGTATGGAAGCGGCGATTTCCTTGGCCATCCGCTCCAATGTGCTCTTGATCCCCTTGTCGTCGAGGAGTGTTTTCATAGCGGCGGCGAAGATACAGGCGAAGCCCCTCCTCCGCAAGTGCAGACACCAGGCCTGCAAAACCGTCGCCGTCCTTGGAGCGGTTCACGGTCGCGTGCGGCGCCTTCCTGGTAGCGGCCGAGCTCCTGCTCGGCCGCTTCGTCCAACCGTAAACGCGCATGTATGCCAAGAAAATCGTTGCCCAAGTGGAGCCGGTGCCCTCACCGGCGGCTTGCGGACGTCGCATCACCGGCCATTTTCGTACGAAATGGCGAGTGCCGCCCTCATACACAACGGGTGCAAGTCCGCCAGCGGCGTCCGCCTTCGCCGGATTCCCGTGTCCGTGGCTCCGCGCCGCGCGGCGTCCGCCTTCGACGCCCCCGCTATCGCTAATGCCAGGACGGCCCGCCGCCTCCTCAGGCCTGTAGACGCTTCCCGGCGCGGATCGCTCCCCACGTGCCTCGGCCCAGTGGGCAGAGCACGCCGCGTTCCCCGTTCCGCGTTCGCCGTTCCGCGTTCGCCCCGCCCTTACTCCCCGCCCGTGCCGCGTACGGGCATCGTCCAACTCCGCACCGGCAGCCCCAACTCCCGCATCTTCTCCGCCATCAACTCGAACCGCTCGCTGCCCGACAGCTCCGAGCCCGCCAGCCACTGCTGCCCGGCCAGCCAGTCGAAGTACTCCACCCACGCCTCCATCACGTCCTCCGGATCTTCGAGCTCACCGCCTGATACCCCCCTCTGCCCGCCCTCGCATTCATCCGGAACGCCGTTCTCGTTCTCATCCAGGCTGACATTGGCGGCGATGTCGCAGCCATCGGGCACGCCGTTGGCGTTGCAGTCCTGACACCAGAGCTGGTTCGGGTCGTTGGGGTCCCCGCAATTGGCGATGTCGCACTCGTCGGGGATGCCGTTGTCATTGCAGTCCAGGCTGCCCCGCGGGGGCGCAAACAGCAGGTCGCATTCGTCGGGCACCAGGTTGCCGTTGCAGTCCTGGCTGGTCTGGTTGGCGATATCGCACACGTCGGGCACCCCGTTATCGTTGCAGTCCCGCTCACACTCATCCGGCACGCCGTTGGCGTCGCAGTCGTCTACCAGGTTTTGGGCGATCTCCCATGAATCCGGGATGCCGTTCTTGTTGCAGTCCGGCTCGCACACGTCGGGAATGCCGTTCGCGTTCACGTCACGGCACCAAACTTGGTTGGGATCGTAGGGATCGCAATCGGCAATGTCCTTATCATCCGGTACAGCGTTTGCGTTGTAGTCGGCTTCACATTCGTCCGGAATCCCGTTCTCGTTCAGGTCGCTGCTGACCAACTCGTTCCCATCCGGATCGTTCGGATCGATGTCGCACTCGTCCGGGGTGAAGTTGTGGTTACAGTCATGGCTGGTACCCCGAGCGATCTCCTCGACGTCGGGGATGCAGTTGCCGTTGCAGTCCTGGGCCAGAGAGAGTCCCGTCTGCTCGCAGCTCACCACACAAGCCGGCATCCCAAGCAGGATGTTGACGAAACACATCACATCGGGATACACCGTGACGAATCCGTCGAGGTTGGTGTCGTAGCATGGACAGGCAAAGTTAAGTGAAGAGCCGAGAATGCATTCCACAAGCCCCTGGATGTCGAGGCCGTTCACCACACCGTTCCCGCTGCCGTCGCCTCGCGTGCACTGGCCGCTTTCGCACAGCCGGTGAAATTCATACGCTCCCATGTCGACGACAGGACAGCTCTGTCCCGCAGCATCTGTGGAATTCGGGTCATCCATTCGCCGCGCGTGCAGATCGAGATCGGTCCGCGGTATGGGCTGCACGCCGGGTGTCGTCACATCGATATCGGCCGAGTTGTTGCCGGCATCGATGCATGGCGAGTTCGGGCTCAACCGCCAGTTGTCGTCGAGCGATCCGACGCGTCCGTCAAGGCCATTGGGGTCGAGCGGAGCCGGATACGTGCTGATGTTGCCGCTGCCGCCAAACCCGCCTTCAACGTCACTGTACGTCACGCTGACGGCTATGCCGGTTCCGGTCGATATCTGCGGCGATGACGCCGCGGTGTTGTACCAGAAGATGCTGTTGCTGATGCTCACGGGGATTCCACTGGGACCGCCGTTCAGGTCGGCCGCGATCGCTCCACCTCTGACCGGGGCCGCGTTGCCCACGAACGTGCAGTTCGTGACGGTCAACCCGCTGCTGGGGATGTTCGCGGACAGCCGAATGGCCCCGCCGACCCCGCCGATCGACGGAAGACATAGATTATTGCCCAACAGGCAGTCCACGAAAGATACCGCGCTGTACCCGCAATAGACGGCCGCGCCGCTGTTAGTAGCCAGGTTTCCCACGAAGACGCAATTCCGGATCATGCCGCCTTGGTAAATCGCCATGCCGCCCGCGCAGTCCAAGGGACTGGCGCCGGTCGCGCTTCCCCCGGTGATTGTAAAGCCGTCAAGAATCAGCGTCCGGTTCGTTGAAGGGCTGTTCACATCCATCGCCGTCAGCACGCGGTACACGTTGTCACTGTAGTTGACGAAGTTCGGGTCATCGTCGCCGTTCAGATCACCGCTGAGTATCGTCCGGTTGGCCGATGGATCGCGCTGACACAGAGCCGTCTCGCCGCCGGGATATCGTGTGGAGCCGGCACCTTCGAAGCCGCCGTATAGCGCGACGTTGTTCGGGAGCTGGAACGTGGCGTAGCGCATGGTCGGCGTGCTGGGCGACGACGGCTCTTAGGTTCCTTGGGCCACCCAGATCCGACGGCTCGCGCCTGTGGGTACGTCGTTCAGCGCCGATTGGAGATCCGGCCATGCGGTCGACCAGAAGTTTCCATCATGCGTGCCCGTCACCGACTGATCCACGTAAATGATCGGCAATGGTTGAGTGCAAGGGTTGCGTTCGCAGGAGTCGCCGCCGTGAAAGCTGGTCCCTCCGGCAGAAACGCAGTGTGCCTGCGTATCCATCACGCATAAGCCGCTGCCATAGCAACAAGCTCCGGTCTGCGTCTCGCCACATGGGTTGGGCGAGCAGGTCCCGCCCGACACCCACGTGCCTCCGACGCAACCCGCCTCCGTCGTGACGGTGCAGGAGGCCCCATTGCAGCAGGCACCCGCCGGACAGGCGCCTGCGCCACAGGTGCCGCCGTCCGTCCAAACGCCGCCCATTGCGGTGCAGTTGTCGTGCGAAGTCTCCTCGCAGGTGGCATCCGCGTAACAGCAGCGGCCCGAACGGCTGTACGTGATCGTGATGGTTGCGTTAGAGCCCGGGCGCCTCGAGCAATCGCCAGATGGATCGGTTTCCCAATCGCAACAGCCGTCTCCGGAAGCGTGAAGATTGCAGTAAACCGGCAGATTCATCGTGGCGCCTGAGCTCGTGACGTACATGTCAATCCTGCGGCTGCCGGCCGTAACCCAAGTGTTCCACTGACCTTGCGTGACCGTGAATCTATGGATGTTGGGACACTGATAGCCCGAGCAATCCGAAATCCCGTAGTGCTGGTACGCTTCGTCGCAAGAATTCTCTTCCCACTCGCGGAAGAAGCGGCCGTCCTCGGGCACCGGTGGTCCGCCGCCGGTGGGCTCGCCGATATATGGCAGGGTGCCATTAATGGCTACCCCGGCGATCCTCAGCGTCACCCACTTGTCCTCCGGAGAGATGTCGCAACCGTATGGCGCGTGAAAACAGTTATAGTAATCCCATCCGTCGCAGCCCAGATCGGCCAAGCACTTCAGTTCCACCGTAACGGAGCCGACGACGTGAGGGAGATTCGTGAACGGATGGTGCGTATGGTACCCACCGTAGAGGCCCTCAAACGGCCCCTGCTGCAACTGATCGCCACGGGCCGCCCGTGGGCCCGCAACTGGGGCCAAAGCGGCGAGAGTCAAAGCGGCACCCAGAAAAAGTCGGCTGATTCGCATGGATGCTCCTGTTCCCCTCTCCTACAAAGTGGGAGGTACCGCGAGGACTTCCTTCGCCAAGTCACACATGGTATCGTCACAGTCCCAGGCGTCAACGGATCGACGGAGTTGTGAGAGACCACGAAGCGTAGACAGAGAGGATCTCTATGAAAGCGCGCGTCCGCCTTGTTCCAATCTCGTTCCTGTGCCTGCTGGCCCTGCCATCGTGGTCGCGGGCTTCAGAGTTGCTTACGTCATTCGCTTTCCACAACGGCGGTGGGATGTCCCCATGCGATCTGGCCCCTGTAGAGTTCTACATCGGAGTTGTCGGGCCACCGCCCTTCTACTGCACGCCCGTAGGAAAAGGCTTGGCCTGGTGGAACGATGGGGAGTCGGGGAGCTACGACATCACCCCTGGCAACGAGCCGGCTTTCGGCGACCTGGCCCTTACCTTGACGAACGGTGTCGATGACGAATTCATGCTGCTGAGCCGAATACAGGGCACCGACGGCGATGGGGGCATGGGCGGACCAGAGTCGCTCTTCTTCCCCACCGGCCATGACCTTGCCGGGAACCAGCTTGACCTGGTCAGGCTCGACGTATCAAACGTCCACATCTGGACCATCGATCCCACGACACAGCACCAGGGTTGGACTGCCGACGTGACGTACGAATTCTGGGGAACACCCCTACCTGAACCAGCAACGGCCCTGCTGCTCGCGATCGCCCCCCTGCTACGCTCCCGCAATCGCTAGCTCTGAGCCCTGCGCCCTCCTTACCCCACCAGCGCAGCGGCATCGCGGGCACCTTCATAGCCAGCCCCCGTTCCGCGGCATCGACGTCAGCACGCCCCACAGCCGCGACACTCGTTTCCTCGCCACGCTGAACACTCGGCGAGGTTCCCGACGCCCAGAACTGAATACGCGTCTGTCCCTCGCACCGTCGGTCCACCGCGCACTGTCGGTCGGGCCAACCCCAGCCGCCATCCGCCTGCCCTTTACGTCGCCTGGCGACGTCACGGGTCAGCTTTCACCCTCCCCCGCCATGCCGCGAACATATCCCAAACCTCACTTTCCGCCCCGAAAACTGCGATTTCGACGCTTCCCGGGCCGGCATCTCTACCTTCCCGCCCGTCCTGTCAAAAAAACGCGGAACGGTGAGCAAGCTTAATGGTTGTCGCGGCAGGGAGGGGAAGCGCGTGCTCCCTCACGGCGACCTGCCGCTCGCTCCGCCGAGCCATCGTCGTGTGCCGGCCCGCGGCCGCTCCACGATGGCCCGACGCGGCTCGAGCGCCACCGCGTCCGCTCCGCACCCGGCGCGCCGTTTACCAGAAAGTCGAGAGCCCCATGCTGAACACCGTCTTCCAGGAACAGCACCTCGCCCCCCGCAGCCCCGCGTCTCTCGCCCCCAGACCATCAAAAGTTGCGCCTGGTTGCGCCTGGTTGCGTTTTTTCCGCCGACCCGCGCCGGCGCAACCGCCCCCGTGCCGTCCCCGTGTGCCCCGACTCCTCCGGCTGATCCGCCCCAGGCGGAATGGCCGACGGCTGACGGCTTCCTCCCCAACGCCCCCGCTGCGTGGAAGAGCGTGGTATTGCGTGGAATTGCAGGTTTTTTTTTCGCGCCACGCTCAACCGGCCCGTGGACTCGGGCGCCAGCCGGATGCCGAGTGCACCGCGGCGACAAGAACGACCGCGGAGCAGGAACAATGGACCCATGCCATCGGCCCTTGGCGCGCCTTGGCACTGTTTGGCGCTCTCTGGCAGATAAAAAATAAAATTCCCGGCCGAACCGCAGCCGCCCGGCTGGCCGCCGAACGCTGACCGCTTGCGAGCGGCTGATGATGAGTGGCTAACAACTAAAAGCTAATAGCTAACAGCTTTCCCAAGGAGGACTTCCCATGACTACCGAACCGCAACCTCGCCCCATCACCGAAGAACTCTACCACGAGCTCTCCCTCGCCGTAGGCTACGCCATCCTGCAACGCCTCCTCCGCGACATCGCCAGCCAGGCCCTGTCGCCCGACCAGCTCGTCAAGTACATCCACGCCTACGCCGACCTGGCCAAGATCGATGTCGCTCGCGAACGCATCCGCGCTGACATCGAGATCGCCGGCATCCGGGCCGACGCCGTCCGATACGCCGCCGACAAGCGGGCCAGGTCCAGAGATGACGACTCCCAGTTCACCCCGGACGCCCCCTACGGCCGCAAGAAGGACGGCACCCCCTACGAGTTCGGCGAGTACCTCGACAACATGACCCGCGCCTTCCGCGACATCTACGGCACCAAGGTCGACCTGCGCAAGGACGCCGAGTACTTCCAGAGTGACGCCTACAAGAACGCCCCCTGGCCCAATGATGTGCCGGCTCATCGCGACGAGGAGGACGACGACGACGCCCCTTCCTCAACTCAGCACTCAGGACCCAGCACTCAGCACTCGGAGGCGCGCACTCAGAACTCCGAACCTGAGGCTCAGCCGCCGCCGCCCACGCCTCCCCGCCGCGTCCAGACCGTCGACTCCAACCCCAACCCTGACTTCCTCGTCGTCCCCAAGCGCCGCACCAAGTGGGACCTGATATGAGAGGAGACAGACACACAAAAGGAAAGAAAGAAGGGCGGCACGGACAAGGCTGCCTTGTCCGTGCATACAGGTAGGGCAAAGCTCTGCTTTGCCACGCGGCGGCGCGCACATGGCGGCACCGCGTGTTGTCCGGGTAGAGCAAAGCTCTGCTTTGTCTCAGGGAGATGGCGAGCGTGGGTGCGACTCAGGCGCGAGACCCACGGACAAACCAGCTTTGTCCGTGCCACCCGCTCCACAAACCTTCTTCGTGCTCTCCGTGCCCTTCGTGGTGCCCCCGCGTTCCCCGTTCCCCGTTCCCCGCTCCGCGTTCGGCCCGCCCGCACAAATTGCCGATATCACAATCGGGCTCGCCGCGCGCGCCGCCCCGTCCGACCCAAGGAGAAAACCATGCCCAGCCCGGTGTCCGAAGGATGGAGGCGCAGCGGAATCGACCCGGGCGACACCGTCCTCATCCACAGCAGCCTCACCAAAACCATGCAGGCCCTCCGCAAGGCCGGCCTCGACCCCTCCGCCGACCTCGTCCTGGACTCGTTCCGCGAAGCCGTCGGCCCCTCGGGCACGCTCCTCCTGCCGCTGTTCAACTTCGACTTCACCAAGGGTGTCCCCTTCGACATCCGCTCAACGCCGTCCCACATGGGCATCCTGACCGAAGCGGCCCGCCGCCGCCCGGGTGCGGTCCGCACCGGCCACCCCATCTACTCCTTCGCCGTCCTCGGCGCCAAGGCCGACCGCTTCAGAGGCGTGAACAACTTCAGCGGCTACGGCCCCGACTCCCCCTTCGCCATCCTCCGCGAGCTGGACGGCAAGATCGCCGTCCTGGATCTGCCCGACCAGCGCAGCATGACCTTCTACCACCATGTCGAGGAGATGCGCCGGGTGCCCTACCGCTATCACAAGACCTTCGCCGGCGACTACACCGATGCCGACGGCGTGAAGCAGCGCCGCACCTATGGCCTGTTCGTCCGCGACATCGAGCGCGGCGTCTGCACCCACGTGGATCCCACCGGCGAGTTGCTCTGGGAGAACGGCCTCTACACCGGAGACCGCCCCGGCGAGGGCACGCGCCTGCGGGTCATCTCCGCGCGGCGGATGTTCGACTTCGTCTCCGACCTCATCGCCGGCGGCCGGGCCGAGGGGCTGCTCTACAAGATCGACCTGGAAGCCGCCCATGCCTGACATCGGCCGCGAGATCTACGACCTCTGCGTCGAGCTCTTCCCCATCTGCCGGAGCATCACTGGCGACGGCGTCCGCCGCACGCTCGCCCTCATCGCCCGGCACGTCCCCGACCTGCGCGTCCACGAGGTCCCCACCGGCACCCGCTGTTTCGACTGGACCGTCCCCCGCGAATGGAACATCGCCGACGCCTACGTCCTCGATCCCGGCGGCCGCAAGATCATCGATTTCAAGCAGTCCAACCTCCACGTCGTCGGCTACTCCATCCCGGTCGACAAGACCGTCACTCTCGACGAGCTGCAGAAGCATCTCTACTCCCTGCCCGACCAGCCCGACGCGATTCCCTATGTGACGTCCTACTACAGCGAGTCCTGGGGCTTCTGCCTGACCCATTCGCAGAGGCAGGCCTTGGCGCCGGGCGACTATCGCGCCGTCATCAAGAGCAGCCTCACCAACGGCCATCTGACCTATGCCGAGCTTATCCTGCCGGGCAGGTCGCAACAGGAGGTGCTGCTCTCGACCTACGTGTGCCACCCCTCGCTGGCCAACAATGAGATCTCCGGCCCGGCGGTGACGACCTTCCTGGCCAGGTGGCTCGCGGGCCTGGAGTCGCGGCGGCTCACCTACCGCATCGTCTTCATCCCCGAGACCATCGGCTCCATCTGCTACCTCAGCCGCAATCTCGACTGGCTCAAGGACCACGTCGTCGCGGGCTTCAACATCACCTGCGTCGGCGACGATCTCGCCTACTCGTACCTGCCGTCCAGGCTCGGCAACACCCTCGCCGACCAGGCGGCGCTGCACGTCCTGGGCCACTGCCATCCCAGCTATGCCCGCTACAGCTTCC
>DATKKX010000158.1:0-7189 GCA_035542775.1 Phycisphaerae bacterium
CGGGCGGCGTGTTGTCGCTGTGGCTGCGGGGGATTCCGTTTTCGATTTCCGCGGGCGTGGGCTTCATCGCCCTGTCCGGGGTCGCGGTCCTGAACGGACTGGTGATGGTGAGCTTCATCAATCAGCTACGCCAGGAGGGGAAGGGCCTGAACGACGCCATTATCCAGGGCAGCATCACGCGGTTGCGACCAGTGCTGATGACCGCCCTAGTGGCATCGCTCGGTTTCGTGCCTATGGCCATTGCCACCGGCACTGGCGCCGAGGTCCAGCGCCCGCTGGCGACCGTGGTGATTGGCGGCATCATCAGCAGCACGCTGCTCACGTTGGTAGTATTGCCGGCGATCTATGGGTGGTTCGATCGAGGCGAAGCCCGTCCGTCATAAAGAGGGCGCTGCCGGCGATTTCGCTTGGCAGACTCCGGGCTCGGCTGGCGCGTGTGCGCAGGTGCGATCAGATTCGCTTGTCCTTCGCATTTCCCTCGCAAGATATGCCGTAATGCCGGTTTTGCGTAAGTGGCTGTGGCAGCCTATGATACGCGCACTCGACAGGAGGCCGCCGCCGAGCGGCCAGCTCGCCCCGAATACTGTTTTGTCTGCATCGATGGTCGGTCATGACTGCCCAAGACATCCAATCAGAAGCCTTCAAGCTGGCTCGTTTTCGAAGTGAACGGCTTCGAATCCTCGGCATTCTCGGCTTCGTGGCGGTGTTGTGGATCGTAGCGTCTGTGCGCGCTCTTTACCTGCATGGCACCAATCAGACGAGTATGTGGCTGCGCGGCTCAGGAATGGCAGGCGTGTTTGCGGTTTACGAGCTGCTCATGCTCTGGGTCATCCAGCGGAAGGCAAAGGCAGAGAAGGATCCTCCCGCAGCCCTCTGGGCAGTCAATATCATCATCGAAACGTCGCTGCCCGCTGTGTCCCTCGCTTTTCTGGGAAATTCCGAGATCGCAGCACCGTACCAGCCCTTGGCGTCGCCTGCCGTGCTGGTGTTTTTCATATTCATCATCCTGTCGGCGCTTCGCCTGGACCCGCGGCTTTGCCATCTGACCGGCGTGGTGGCGTGCGCGAGTTATCTGGCGGCGGCCGCGTTCCTGGGATGGGATCCGAGCCGGCTTCGGGCCGAACACTCCGCGGTGGCCCAGACCGCCGTGCCGATGTATGCGGCGATACTGCTGCTGGGCGGTTTCGTGGCCGGCGGCGTGGCCGGCGAGATCCGCAAACACGTCCAAGCGGCCTTGCGGGAAGCTGATGTGCGGCACGAGGTGGAGCGGCTACGGCGGGACATGGACATCGCCCGCTCCATCCAGCAGGGGCTGTCACCGGCCGCATCCCCTCGGGTCGCGGGCTTTGAGATCGCCGGGTGGAGCCAGCCGGCTGACAGGACGGGCGGAGATTATTTCGACTGGCAGGAGCTTCCCGACGGCCGGGTGGTGGTCATGCTGGCGGATGTGACCGGACACGGCCTTGGTCCGGCCGTGTTGGCGGCGATGTGCCGCGCCTACGCACGAGCCAGCTTCGGCCTGGGCGAAGACCTGCGTACGTCGATGGAGCGGATCAACCGGGCCATTTTGGCGGACCTCTCCGAGGGACGGTTCGCGACGTTTGTGGCGGCCATCTGCCAGCCGGGCAGCGGCCATGTGCAACTGCTCTCTGCCGGGCATGGCCCCATGTTTGTTTATCGGGTCAACCGCGGAGGGGTACACGAGATGAATGCCCAGGCGATGCCACTCGGCATCGCCCAGGAGTTCCTCTCTGATCCGCCGCTGGGCATCGATCTTCAGGTGGGCGACATGATCGTTCTGGCGACAGATGGATTCCTGGATTGGTCCAATCCGGAAGGTGAGCAGTTCGGAACTGCGCGCCTGGCGAAGGCCATCCGGGCCGCGGGTGGACTTCCGCCCCGGCAGGTCATTGCCACGTTGTATGACGCGGTTGTTGAGTTCACTTCCGGCACGCCGCAGAAGGACGACGTGGCGGCAGTGATCATCAAGCGGACTTCTACCGCGACGGCATCCGGGACCGCGGGATGAGCCTGGCGGGGCCGCCAATCCGCACGGCGGATCCCACGCGGTCGGCGCGACACCGCGAGCCGTCGACGCGATGGCTTGCATCTCCGTTAAGTCAGACTAGGATAACGCCGCCGACAAGGAAGAAATCGGAGGTCTTTCCCTGCCGGAGGCACGGATATGCCGTCATCACGCTTGTGGGGCTGCTACGTTGCGATAATGGGGGTTGCTTGGCTTCCCATGGGTTGCGATCGGGCGACAGCGCCTCCTGCCCTGCCTCTGCCAATCGTCACCGTGAGCCAACCGCTGCTGAAGGAGGTGTCCGATTACATTGAGTACACGGGCACGACCAGCGCCATCGAAACGGTGGACGTGCGGGCCAGAGTGATGGGCTTCCTCCAGAGCGTCAATTTCGAGCCCCGGTCCAAGGTCAAGAAGGACGAGTTGCTCTTCGTCATAGACCCGAACCAGTACCAGGCAGAGTACGATCAGGCTTGCGCCACCCTGGCCGCTCGAAAAGCGCAATACGATCTGGCCACATATGCTGCCGGCCGCACCGCCGACCTCTACATGAAGGATTCGGCCGCCGAGTACGAGCGAAATACCGACATGGCCAAAATGTTCGAGGCCAAGGCGGCCGTTCAGGCGGCGGAGGCCAACTTGGCCGAAGCCAAGCTCAACCTGGGCTATACCCAGGTGACCGCGCCGATCGCCGGCCGCGTCAGCCGAAATCTCGTTGATGTGGGCAACCTCGTGGGGGCCAGTGACTGCACGCTCCTGACCACGATCGTGAACGACGACTCGGTCTATGTCTACTTTGACGTGAGCGAGAACGATTTGCTGGCCTTGAAGCGGATGCACGAGAGGCAGACAAGTACCACCACGAGGCCGGAGAAGATTACTGCTCCGGCGTTCCTTGCCTTGGCGGACGAGGTTGGATACCCGCACGAGGGCCGCGTCGATTTCGCCGACACGCACTTGGACACCTCGACAGGGACGATCAGCGTTCGCGCCATTTTCCCGAATTCGCAAGGGGAGTTGTTGCCCGGCCTCTTCGCCCGGGTTCGCGTTCCGGTCTCCAAGCCCAGACAGGTCCTCATGGTCAGCGAGCGGGCGCTTGGTTCCGACCAGGGCCAACGTTACCTGCTGGTCGTCAATGACAAGGACCAGGTCGAGTACCGCCGGGTGAAGGTCGGACGACTGGAGGAGGAGCTTCGCGTGATCGAAGAGGGCATCGGCCCGACGGATCGGGTGATCGTCAGCGGCCTGCAACGGGCCCGCCCAGGCACGACGGTATCACCGCAGCAGGCACCTGCGCCGGGGGCCGGTGAGGCCAAGACGGCGCCGGCCGCCGCGCCAGGCGACTCGTCGCGTATCTACCCGAAAACCACGTAATGACCGGGCTCTGCCGTGATCTCGCGATTTTTTATCGATCGGCCCATTTTCGCCGCTGTGCTGTCCCTGGTGATCACGCTGGCTGGCGGCGTGGCCGTCTTTACGCTGCCCATCGCGCAATATCCTGAGATCACGCCCCCGACGATTCTGGTGTCCTGCGTCTACCCGGGGGCCAGCGCCCAGGTTGTGGCGGAAACCGTCGCGGCGCCGATCGAACAGCAGGTCAACGGGGTCGAGGACATGCTGTATATGTCTTCGCAATCCGCCAACGACGGCTCGTACACGCTGACCATTACCTTCCGGTTGGGCGTTGACCTGGACCAGGCCCAGGTGCTGGTGCAGAACCGCGTCTCGCTGGCCATGCCGTCATTGCCGGACATGGTTAAGCAGACCGGCGTAACCACCAAGAAGAAGTCGCCCGGGATCATGTTGGTCGTCAACCTGATCTCCCCGGATCAGCGGTACGACCAGCTTTACCTCAGCAACTACGCAACGGTGCAGATCAAGGATGAACTGGCCCGCCTGGAAGGTGTGGGCGACCTCAACATGCTCGGCCAGCAGGACTACAGCATGCGAGCCTGGCTTGACCCGGCGAAGGTGGCCTCGCGAAATTTGACCACTGCTGAGGTGGTGAATGCCGTCAAGGAACAGAACGTGCAAGTGGCGGCGGGGCAACTCGGGCAAGAGCCCGCTCCCGAATCGCCGTCTTTCCAGTATCCCCTGAGCACCCTCGGACGGCTGGGCGAGCCGGAGCAGTTTGCGGACATCATCATCAAGACCGGCTCAAATGGGCAAATCACACGTCTCAAAGACGTGGCCTGGCTGGAATTGGGCGCCAAGAACCAGGATCAGAGCTGTGCACTCGACGGCCAACCGTCCGCCGGCATCGCAGTGTTCCAGCTTCCTGGTTCGAACGCGTTGCAGACAGCTGGGCGTGTGCGAGCCAAGATGGAGGAGCTGAAGAAGCGGTTTCCGGAGGGGCTGGATTACGCCATCGTTTACGACACCACGCCGTTCATCAGGGAGTCGATCGTCGAGGTGTTCAAGACGCTGCGGTATGCGGTGATTCTGGTGGGGATCGTGGTGCTGGTGTTCCTGCAGAACTGGCGTTCGACGATCATTCCCTTGATCGCGGTACCGGTGGCGATCATCGGGACGTTCGCGGTGATGACGGGGATGGGGTTCAGCCTGAACAATTTGTCGCTGTTCGGGCTGGTATTGGCGATCGGGATCGTGGTGGATGATGCCATTGTGGTGGTGGCGGCGGTGGAGCACCACATCGAGGAGGGTCTTGCCCCGCGGGAGGCGGCTCGGAAGGCGATGGAGCAGGTGTCGGGCCCGGTGATTGCGGTGGCGTTGGTGCTGTGCGCGGTGTTTGTTCCGTGTGCGTTCATCGCGGGGATCACGGGTCAGTTTTTCCGTCAGTTTGCGTTGACGATCGCGGTATCGACGGTGATATCGGCGTTCAACTCGTTGACACTGAGTCCGGCGTTGGCGGCGTTGTTGTTAAGAGGCAAGGGGGGTCGTCGGGATCCATTGACGTGGGTACTGGATCGGGTTTTGGGGTGGTTTTTCCGGTTGTTCAATTATTCGTTTCGGCAAGGGACGGAGGGGTACACGTGGGTGGTTCGGCGGCTGCTGCGGTTGAGTGTGGGGGTGTTGCTGGCATACGTGGGGTTGTTGTATTTGACGTATTGGGAGTTTGGGCGTGTGCCTGGGGGTTTTATACCGGCGCAGGACAAGGGGTATTTGCTGGTCAACGTTCAGTTGCCGGACTCGGCATCGCTGGGCCGTACGCAGGAGGTGGTATCGAGGATTGAGCAGCATGCGTTGAAGACGCCGGGTGTGAAGCACACCGTGGCCATCGCCGGGCAGTCGGTGCTACTCAGCGCCAATGGCTCGAACCTGGCCAGCATGTTCCTTACGCTCGATGAGTTTCACAAGCGGCGTGACCCGCGGTTGCGGGCCGACGCGATCGCGGCCCAACTGCGTCGGCGGTTTTTCGGGGAGATCCCGGATGCCGTCGTTTCAATTTTCGGAGCCCCGCCGGTCGACGGGCTCGGCACGGCCGGTGGTTTGAAGATCATGATCGAGGACCGGGGCGACAACGGGTCGGCGGTTCTGCAGAAGCAGACGGACAGCGTTGTGGAAAAAGGAAATCGCACGCCCGGTCTGATCGGGCTGTTCACGATGTTTCGGGCCAATGCCCCGCAACTATATGTCGACGTGAATCGGACCAAATGCAAGACGCTGGACGTGAGCCTCAACGATGTCTTCAACACGCTTCAGGTCTATATGGGCTCGCTCTACGTTAACGACTTCAACAAGTTCGGACGGACGTGGCAGGTGAACTTGCAGGCGGATTCGAAATACCGGATGCGGCCGGAGGACGTGAAGCAACTGAAAGTACGGAATGCTGAGCGTCAGATGGTTCCGCTGGGGACGCTGGCTTCCGTGAAGGAGATCAGCGGCCCGGTGATGCTGACGCGGTACAACATGTACCTGGCGGCGGCGATCAACTTCAACGTAGCGCCGGGGGTGAGTTCGGGTCAGGCCGTCAAGCTGCTGCAAGGCATCGCGGATGTGGAGTTGCCGAAGTCGATGAGCTACGAGTGGACGGAATTGACCTACATGCAGATCCTGGCGGGGAGCACGGCGATGCTGGTGTTTGCGGGGGCGGTGGTACTGGTGTTTTTGGTATTGGCGGCGCAGTACGAGAGCTGGTCGTTGCCGCTGGCGGTAATCTTGGTGGTGCCGATGTGCCTGCTGTGCTCGGTGACGGGTGTGGCGTTGTCGAAGATGGACATCAACATATTCACGCAGATCGGTTTTGTGGTGTTGGTAGGGTTGGCGAGCAAGAACGCGATTCTGATCGTGGAGTTTGCGAAGTCTCGGCGGGCGGAGGGGGTATCGCATGGGGAGGCGACGGTGGAGGCATGCCGGCTGCGGTTGCGGCCGATTCTGATGACGTCGTTTGCGTTCATCCTGGGGGTGTTGCCGCTGGTGTTGTCGGAGGGGGCGGGAGCGGAGATGCGTCGGACGTTGGGGACGGCGGTGTTCAGCGGGATGCTGGGGGTGACGCTGTTCAAGATCTTCCTGACGCCGGTCTTTTACTACGTCATCCAGAGCTTCGTGGACCGCAGGCAGGCGCATGCGGAACGAGCGGAAGGCGTGGGAGATTTGGCGGCCGAGACGGCTCAGCCCTGAGAGCGCACGTGAAAAGTAGCGCTGGGTTCTTGTGGCCAGCGTGACGTGACACGAAAGCGAGCCTTGTCGTGCGCGAACCTGCATCAGTCCCCCCCGAAGGGGGCCTACGCTGCGTCGAAGACGGCTGCCAGAAACCGCGAAGCATCCATGACGTCAAGCTCTTGGCGAGGCAAAAAACGGTAGGCATTACTCGGCTTGTCAAGCTGCCGCGCGACGATGCAGAAGCCATCCAGCACCTGTTTCGGCAGGCGACAGCCGGCGAGCTGATTGTCATAGGCGGCGGTCTCGCAACGATTGCTGATGATTCGTTGCGCCTCCGCGGAGTCGTGAGCCAGGACGTCGAAGGAAATGCCGGCAGCTGTCAAAACAGCGATCTTTCGACAGCCGGCCGGACCGGGCAGCAGTAGCATGCCGTTCACTAGCGCCTCGGCTCTGTGCAAGGTGGCGCAGTGATCGAAGGTTGCTCGCAGTGTTTGCGCGAGGCCGGCCGAACGGGCAAGCGCGTCCTCTGACGAACCCGGCGGACTCGACTCCAGTTGAGTCTCCAACTCGCGTATCGACGTGTCGTCCAGCCCGAGAAGC
>DATKKX010000159.1:0-2382 GCA_035542775.1 Phycisphaerae bacterium
GCGGCATGGCGCAGCAACTGGGTTACGGCTGCTCCATTCCACGCATCTGCTTGAGGTAGTTATCCAAGGACGGCAAGCCGACTCCATCATCTTGTCCGTCGTCCCTGTGCCGGCTTATCAAGGATGGTCACCCACGAGCCTTCGCACAGGACGAGATTGTGCGGCGTAGCCAGAACGCACTCGTAAGGGAAGGCGTTAAAGAAACCCGCTCTGCGTGGTCTTGCGGGATCGGAGACGTCGTACACAGTGAACCCGGGCTCGATCAACAGTGAATCGTCAAAGAGTTGCGTGGAGTTCCCGTGGAGCAGGAAGGAGCCGGAGAGGTATTCACCCCGCCAAGATGACTGCAAATGATCAGTGAGAAGTGAGGACAGCGGTGAGCGCCAGCATTGGCCGATGACCGGGCGGATGCCGAACTCCGGCGGGCCGAACGCACGAACGCCGAGCGAGTCACTCACGTACAGTATGCCGTTCTTGCCTACGGCCCAGGCGGCGGGGTATATCCGCCCCAATCGCTGCAACGCGCCGAGCCGGAATGGCTCGATGACCCTGCGCCATGGGCTGGGGAATGGACTGAATAGATACAAGGGATGGGCCTGGAGCGCGGCCAGGACTTCGGGATCGTCCACCGGGACCACTTCGATCTGGCCGTCGTTGAACTGATGGCATTCCAGCACCAGGCAACCCTGTTTCAGATCAATATCCGTGCCCGGCGGCAGCAGGATTTCATAGCGAACCTGGGGATGCGATTCGTCGGCCCAGTCCACTATTTGCAGAGACCGTGGATAATCGCTCCAGACTGTTGGTCGGGTCTGCTGGTTTGGTTGTGCCTTATCCGGGGCAAGGCGGAGCACATAGCTGAAGCGAGCAGTCGTGAGCTGGGCCACGGGATAGAAAGCCGGGTTCGCGGGCGCGGGAAGATGTGCGATGGAGACGATCTCCGGCTGACCTGCCTCGGGCCACGCGAGTCTGATGCGAACGATCTTGCCGGCGGTGATCGCCGCGACGATCACGTTCGCGGGCGAGGCCTTTTCAACGTAGATCGTCGGCTGGTAGCCCTTCCAGAATTCCTGTGGGGGTTCTCCAGACAGCCGGTGAGTCGCATATGTCTGCTCGGCCAGGGCTATCAGGTCGACCTGCCGGCGGCTTTGGACGTGGCCCTCAGCGTCGAGTTGCAGTTCTCGCAACACGGATTGACCGACGTCGACGAGGCCGGTTCCGTCCGGATTTTTCGCTCGCCATGGCCTGGACAACATGAAGACCCAGTCGTCAGCCGCGACTGCTGCCTGAAGGACCTCCCAAGTGGGCGCCTGGTTTCCTGCAATCGTCTCTTCATTTCTAAAAACACACGTAGCTCGGACGGGGAGCGAGTTACCGACCTCATCCATAGCCGCCGCGAACAGGGCCAGCACAGTGATAGCTATGGCCCAGGCCATCGGCTTGTGCCCCACGCGAATGACGCGCTCGCGGGTGCAGGTGAGCATGGCCGCGCCCAGGGAGAGGGCGATGCACGCTCCCACTGTGACCGTGAATGCGATGTCCGCCAGAGGTGTGAGCCAAACGTGCAAGAAATCTGGGCCAGCGGATGCCGAGTTGCCTTTGAGGAAGCCAGGCGGGTAGAGGAAGGCAAGACGCCCCGAGATCAGCGGGGCAGCACACCAGATGGTTAGGACGAGAGAGGGGAGCAGCACACTCGGCAGCATCTGGCGCGACATTACCGCCGCGGCAAAGGCCATCGCAAAGCCGACCGCTAAGGCGCAAACGACGACGATGCCCGTCCGGACAAATTCTTGTGGCGCAAGCGTCGATTCGGATGGATTGGTCGTTCTGACGCTCATTAGCAGCCAATCCCATAGACCTCCCGCAAGGATGACGACGGCGACAACTGTCAATCCGGCAACGAGCTTGGCGGAGATCACGAGCCGTGGTGAGATCGGTTGGGCCAGGAGAAAGTGCTCTTCGGCTTTGCCCCAGTCGCGGCAGACGGTGTGGGCGCCGACCACAATGGCATAGAGCCAGCCGGTCAGCATGATGAAAACCCAGGCAAAGCCCGGCACCATCTCATGCCGAGGATCAAGCGCTACGTAGAGAAGCTCCAGCAGGGCGGGCATGGCCCAGTAGATGGCCAGGCCGGCGATGAGGGCTCCGGCAGACTCGCGAAACTCCTTGCGGAGCAGGTTGCCGAAGACCGTCGTGCGGCGGGCCTTCATCGTCCACTGCGATGGTGCGATTGATTCTGCAACGGTCATCGCAGCACCGCCTTTCTCGCTACCCGGCCTACGATTACGCAGGGCAGCACGATCCAAATGAGAAGGTACGGTACCAACAGAATGGGCAGCAGAACGGCCGTTTCTGGTCGCCAGAGGAGCACCAGCGGAGCTA
>DATKKX010000160.1:0-2701 GCA_035542775.1 Phycisphaerae bacterium
CTCCAACGGCGTGACCGGCCCGTCGGCCTGCGGCGGTCTCGGCTTCGGTCTGGTCGATTCGATGTACGCCGACCACGTCATCATGGTGACGGACAATCTGACCCCCTTCCCCTGCGTGCCGTGGCAGATCCAGGGCAACAATGTCGATCAGGTGGTGGTCTTCGACGTCATCGGCGACCCCAGCAAGATCGTCTCCGGCACCACCGAGCTGACCAAGAGCCCCGACCGGCTGATGATCGCCGAGATGGCCGCCCAGTTCGTGCGCGACGTGGGCATCATGCGCGACGGCTTCTCCTTCCAGGCCGGCGCCGGGGGCACCGCCCTCGGCTTCGCTATCTATCTTCGCGATTACATGCGTGAGCGGAAGATCAAGGCCCGCTTCATCCGCGGCGGCAGCACCAAGTACCTTGTCGAGATGCTCAACGAGGGCCTGACCGACTACATCCTGGACGGGCAGACCTTCGACCTGCACGGCGTCACCAGCATGCGCGACAACTCCCATCACGTCATGACCAGCCCGTTCACCAGCTACAACTGGCACGGCAAGGGCCATTTCGCGACCTTCGTCGATGCCGCCGTGTTGGGCGCGACCGAGGTCGACGTGGACTTCAACGCCAACGTCGTGACCCACTCCGACGGCCGCCTGCTGCATGGCATCGGCGGCTGGCAGAACTGCCTGGGCAGCCCGTGCGTGATCCTGCCGATCCCCGCCGTCCGCGACCGCATCCCCGTGATCGTCGACAAGGTGACGACGCTGGTCGGCCCCGGCGAGCTCATCGACGTGGTCGTGACCGAGCGCGGCATCGCCATCAACCCGCGCCGTCAGGACCTGATCGACGCGATCAAGTCCAGCGGCTCGAAGCTGCCCATCCGCACGATCCAGGAGATCAAGAAGGAGGTCGACGCCATGTGCGGCGGCCCGCCCGCCCCGCCGAAGTTCGGCGAGAAGTTAGTCGCCGCGATCAAGTGGGTGGACGGCACAGTGATCGACTGCGTGCGCGAAGTGGAGATCAAAGGGCCGTCGGCGGGGGGCGGCGGAGATTAGTCCGAATTGCACCGCGTCGAGGGAGGCAGGGGTAGGATGGGCGATTTCGCCCATCGGTTGAACCCACGCCGAGGCGGGAGCGTTCAGAACCGTGGGCCACATGGCCCACGCTACAACTACAACCGAGAGTGACATCGCTCTGGTCTCCGGCCAGCCTCGACTGCCGTCTTCTTGACCTCTTCCGTCGCCCGCAGCATACTCTTCGTCGCGCAGTCGGCTCGGCCGCCGCCCACGTCGCGGCGTCTGCGGCTCGGGTATTTGAGCCGGGCCCCAACTCATAGGAGGATTTAGCGTGAAAAAGATCGTGATCATGCTCGTGCTCGTCGTTTTGGTCGCTGGCGGCATGTACCTCTGGTTTCACCGCGAAGCGTCAATCGACCGCGGCCTGCTTGTCAGCTATGGCTTCACCGAGCCCTCAGACGGCAAGTCCGAGATCTACGTCGAATTCACCCCAGAGATGGTCAAGAGCGATCCGCCCGCCGGTTGGCCCGACGAGGCGATCGACTGGAAGACCTAGACAAAGGGGCACTTCGAGCTGCGTGACAGCTCGGATCAACCGGTGGACGTGGGGCACGCGGTCGATAGCCCGGTCGGCATGGATCACCGGGGCTCACCGTCAGCAGGCTTCGCCAAGAGCGAAGTCACTGTCGGCGCTGACTACACGGTCCTGTACATCCCGATCACGTCGCAGGCCAAGCGCTACAGCCTCAAGGTCACGGTGCCGTCGACCAAGATGTACGGCAAGCAGGTCTATTTCCTGCCGCCGAATGCCGGTTAGGCTGCTACCGCTGGAGTGGAAGGCGAACATTCTACTTTTTCCTTATTCCCCCGCCCGGAGGGCGCACGATAGTTGCCAGGGACTTCGAGTCCCTGGTGCCTGGGCTGACCAATCCCTCTTTCCTTTTCTTCTTCCTTCGCCCGGAGGGCGGACGAAGCTCACCGCTCACCTCGTTCTTGTCGAACTCAATCTCGTGCCGCATGATCCGCAGGAAGGGATTCCTGCGAGGGTCGATGCGAGAAGGGATTCTCGCACCGGCGTAACTCGCTCTGGAAGTCCTGCTTCTGATGGTGCTCTTTCTGACCTGCGATGTACGCGGCGTCGGCTGCCCGACAAAGATCGTCGGATGGGCGATTTCGCCCATCGGTTGAACCCGCGCCACGGCGGGAGCGTTCAGGGCCGTGGGCCCAATGGCCCACGCTACGACTACGACCTCTCCGTACCTGCTTCGTAAATCCGGTTTGCGTTGTCTCGGCGTGAGGTTCCGCCTCATGTCAAGCTCCGTGGTGGTCCCTGCGAACGGACGCTCACCACGGAATCCAATAAAGAATGCGGGGGGTATACACATCGGCGCCCCAGATATTGTACCAAGCCGCCCAAAACGACAGCACCGCTACGGCCAGGAGAACATAGGGCGCGAAGCGCCACCAGTAGATCGCCACCACCAGGCCGGCCGCGGCCTTCGCGACCACCCCAAGCAGCGGCCCGGCTATCGTTCCCAGGATCCTGGAGGCCAACTGTACTGCCGGGTGGACTTCCGCATTGGCTCCGTCTTGCTGCATGAAATAGATAGTGCTCAAAAGGACGCGCGCCGATCGCTGGAAGGCGTGAACGTGGCAAAAGGGGACTGGCTCCGAGCTGAGCGTGCTTCTTGACAT
>DATKKX010000161.1:0-24241 GCA_035542775.1 Phycisphaerae bacterium
GGGCTCTTACCGGCCACGGGGATGGCGCATTCTTCTTTCCGCCATTGACGGGACCGACCGGCACCGTCAGGATTGATCACCGTCCTTTGGTCCATCCTGAGGAGTCTCTCGATGAAACGCCCACTTCATCTGACAATTGCCTGCTTCGGCCTCGCCGGTCCGCTGGCCCTGCCCGGGCGTGTACGACCCAAGGGCCCGCGCAAGCGGCCGCTTCCTCCTCGCCCGATGAACGAGATCGTCGAACGGGGCCTCGTGAGACCCGCGGTCGGCCCTTCTGCGTGAGGGAGACAAGACAGGAGATTCGAGACTCATGCAGCATCGCCGATTCCTGTCCGTGTTTCGCGCCAAGGAGACCGGCCTGCTTGCAGTCATCTTTGCATTGGGTCTGCTCCTCGCCATTTTCGGCGGGAATGTCAATCGCATTGTGCGTGATCCCGACACGGGCCAGGTAATTCAGCAGGTCGAAGTCAACAAGTTTCTGCAGCCGGCTAACCTCGACAGCATACTGAAGAACAGTTCCTGGACAGCCATCATGGCTGTCGGGGCTACCGCGTTGATCATCTCCGGCAGCATCGACCTCTCCATCGGATCGATTTACTGCCTGGCGGCTGTGTCCGGGGGCATGTTTCTGCGTTGGCTGGGGCCGGCGGGGCTGCACCCGGACGCCGCGGCGGCTTGGGTGGTTCCGATCGGTCTCATGCTGACTATCCTCACGGCTGCTTTGTGCGGTCTGGCGAATGGTCTGATGGTCGTCGGCCTGCGAGTGCACCCTTTTATCATCACGCTGGGGACCATGTCGATCTTTCGCGGGATCGCGTTTGTGACCACGAGGGCCCAGGCAGTCACGGACTATCCGCTCGCCCTCGCTCATGTATTCAGGCATACAGTCTTCGAGTTCACCGTGGTGCCGATCATGATGGTCGTGCTGATCACGGGCCTGGGTTACGTCTTTCTGCGCCATACCGTCACGGGAAGGTATGTCTATGCCGTCGGCGGGAACGAAACCGCGAGTCTCTTCTCAGGTGTGTCCGTACGGCGGATAAAGGTGATCGTGTTCACCATCGCAGGTGCGTGCGGCGGCGTGGCGGCGGCGATCTGTCTGGGTATCTATGGCTCGGCCGACTCCTCAACCGGACGATCTTACGAGCTGGATGTGATTGCCGCCGCCGTGGTCGGAGGTGCGAGCCTCAGCGGAGGTCGCGGCACGGCGTTGGGGGCCGTGCTGGGAGCCCTGGTGATCCAATTGATCTCCAACGGTATCGTCATACTGGGAATCGACCAGAACTACACCGAGATCATCAAGGGCGCGGTGATCATCCTGGCCGTCGTGTTCGATCGTCTGAGTACCTCTGTGAATCAACGCCGCCTCTTGGGCGTGTGATCACGAGAACCGGCCTCGCCTGGACAGCGGTGGTGGCGGCGCCGTGCTTGAGAACGTTGTCTACAAGGAGATGAAGCATGAGAAACAGCATGCGCGTACTCGTCCTGACAATAATGGCGGTTGCCTGGTTCACACCCGGCTGTTCAAAAAAAGATGACTCCCCTGGCCAGGTATACAAGATCGGGCTGATCGCCAAGAGCGAAAGCAATCCCGTATTCCTGGCAACTCGCGTTGGAGCGGAAGATGCCGCCCGCGAATTGGGCAAGAAATACGGGATCAAGATCGAGATCCTGTGGCGTACGCCGGCTGCCGAGGATGCTCAAAAGCAGGCCAGCCTCATCGAGCAGCTTCTCGTGGTAGGAGCGGACGGGATCGCCATCAGTTGCAGCGATGCGACGAAGGTGACCGGCGCCATCAATGCCGCCGTCGACAAGGGTGTTCCTGTGGTGTGCTTTGATGCGGATGCGCCGGACAGCAAGCGCTTTGTCTACTGCGGCACCGATGACGTGGAGTGCGGCAAACAGGTGATGCGTGAGCTGGCCGAACAGCTCGGCCCCGCGGGAGGAAAGTTCGCGGTCCTGGCGGGGAATCAGACGGCGCCCAACCTCCAGGCCCGCACGCGAGGCGTGCGCGAGGAGTTGGCGAAACATCCGGCCTGCAAGCTGGTCGACGTCTACTATCACAGCGAGACTCCCCAGGATGCGGCGGCCAAAGTGCAGGAGGTGCAGACCGCGAACCCGGACATCGTCGGCTGGGTGATGGTCGGCGGCTGGGCGCTCTTTTCGGATGGGTTGACTCACTGGCCGCCGGGCAAAGTCAAGATCGTCTCCGTGGACGCATTGCCGGCCCAGCTCAAGTATCTGGACCTCGGCGTGGCCCAGGCGCTTTATGGCCAGCGCGTGCATCAGTGGGGATACCGCAGCGTTGAGCTGCTCATCGACAAGCTGCTCAACGGCAAGGCGCCGCAGAATGTCCGGGACATCATGGAACTTGACCGGGTGACCAAGGACAACGTGAACGAATACCGGAAAAACTGGGACAACTGGCTGAAAAGATAGATGCGCCAGAGGATGGTCGGATGGCTCAGGCCACGGCCGGCGGATGCATGCTGTCCCCGCCCGCGCCTGTCTGCTCTCCCCTGGCGTCTGACGACACTCTATGGCCGTTCCTCTTCTGAGATTCGAGGGCATCACCAAGCGCTTCCCCGGCGTCGTGGCCCTGGCGGAGGTCTCTTTCGAGATTCAGAGCGGCGAATCTCACGCCCTCATCGGCGAGAACGGCGCAGGCAAGAGCACGTTGGGACGGATCGTGGCGGGAATCCACCGGCCAGACGGCGGGCGGCTCTTCCTCGACGGACGGGAAGTCTCATTCCGAAGCCCGCGAGAGGCGGTTCGGGCCGGTATCAGCATCGTGCATCAGGAGTTGTCGTTCTGCCCGAACCTGTCAGTGGCTGAAAACCTGTGCCTCGGCGACATGCCTTCATCGCGAGGGCGCGTGCGATGGCGGGAGATGCGCACCCGGGCCCACACCCTGCTGCAGCAGGTCGGCTTGCAGATCGATCCGGCGACGTTGATGGGCGATCTCTCCACCGGGCAAGTGCAGATGGTTCAGATCGCCGGTGCCGTCGGCCGGAGAGCTCGCATCGTCGTCATGGATGAACCGACCAGCTCATTGTCGCAGACGGAGACGTCGCGGCTCTTTGAGATCGTCGCCCACCTGCGCCGCCAGGGAGTCACTATCGTATACATCTCGCATCGGTTGGAGGAAATCTCGCGACTGTGCGACCGCGTCACGGTCCTCCGCGACGGCCGGTTCATCCAGACACTGCCGACCGCCAGTGCGTCGACCGATGAGATCGTGCGTTTGATGATTGGACGACCTTTCAAGCGGTACTTTCCCGATCACGTCGCGCGCCGGGCAGGCCAGGAGTTGCTGGTCGTAAAGGGGTTGAGTTCACCTGGCAAGTTTGAGGATCTATCGTTCGTGGTTCGTTCCGGCGAGGTCGTTGGGATGGCGGGCCTTGTCGGCGCCGGCCGGAGCGAAGCGGCCTGCGCCATCTTCGGAATTGACCGCTACACAGAAGGCTCTATCACACTCAGGGGCCGACCGTTGCTCGTGCGTTCTCCGCGGGAAGCGATCGAACGCGGGATCGGCATGGTACCCGAAGATCGGCAGCGACAGGGGCTCGTCCTCTCGATGTCTTGTCGGGAGAACCTGTCCTTGTCTTTTCTGGCCCGTCTGCGGCGGTGGTTACTCGTCGACCACCATCGCGACCGAATGGTCGCCCAGGAGTACTTCTGGCGACTTCAAGTTAGAGCTCCGGACGTGGATACGGATATCGCGGGCCTGTCCGGCGGCAACCAACAGAAAATCGCCGTGGCCAAGTGGCTGGCCCAGCAATGCGAAGTGCTGATCTTCGACGAGCCGACCCGCGGGGTGGATATCGGTGCAAAAGCGGAGATTCATGCCTTGATTGATCAGTTGGCCACGCAAGGCCACGGCATCATCTTGATCAGTTCCGAGCTGCCCGAGATTCTGAATCTGAGCACCAGGATCGTTGTGCTGGCCAAAGGGCGAATTGTCGGCGAGCTACAGCGCGAGAGAGCCGATGAAGAATCGCTGATACGGCTGATGACACAACTGGCCTCTTGATGCAATGGCACCAGTATGATCGGAGAATACGCGGTCTTGGTCACGCCAGCGGCCGCACGATCGACTGTGGGCGCAGGTAGTCCATCAGTGTCTCCGGTCCAAGGACGCCGCCTCCCAGGCCGGACAGGTTGCAGCCCGCGTAAGGAATGCCGTGGGCAAACACATTGTGGGCGTTGATCCAGCTGTTGCCGGCGACCAGGGCCTCACCGACCCGGGTGGCTCTGGCCACATCTTCTGACCAGACGCTATTGGCCAGGCCGTACGGCGAGCGGTTCACCATGTCGATTGCCTCTTGCTCCTCCTTGAATCGCATCAGATAGGCAACCGGCCCGAAGATCTCCTCCCGGGCGCACACGTTTTCCGGACCGCCGGTCAACAAGGCCGGCTTGACGTAGAAACCGTCCGGGCATTCAGCAACTCTGGCCCTACCGCCTTCCAGGACGACGGAGGCTCCCGTTTGCAGGCCCTGCTCGAGGTATCCCAGGATTCGCTTGCGCTGTTTCTCGCTGACGGCCGGCCCCATCTGCGTCGACGCCGAGAGGCCGTGACCGATGCACATGCGTTGCATGGTCTCCCTGGCCACCTGCACGAAGGCATCCCACACCTTCTCATGCACCAGCCATCGCGTCGCTGTACAGCAAACCTGGCCCGCGTTCAGCGTCACAGCGCCGACCAGCGAGCTTGCGACCGCTGCCGGATCCACGTCGTCGAAGACAATCGCCGCCCCCTTTCCGCCCAACTCGAGCTTGACCGGCACCAGGTTCCGACCGCACGCCGCCGCGATCTGCCGCCCGACCTCCGGAGAACCCGTGAACCCCATGCGATTGATGCCGGGATGCTCCGCGAGGGCCTTGCCCGCTGTCTCACCAAAACCCGGAACAACGTTGACCACGCCGGCGGGAATCCCTGCTTCCTCCACCAGCCTGGCGAAATAAAGGGTGCTTAGCGGCGTGTCTTCGGCTGGCTTGACCACCACGGTGTTGCCCGCCGCCAGCGCGGGAGCGAGATTCCAGCCCACCAGCAGGAGCGGAAAATTCCAGGGCAGGACGAACGCGGCTACGCCATAGGGGACGCGGATCTGATGGGCATCGTAGCCGGAAACGGGAATCGGCTCGCGCCGGCGGCTGTGCACGGCGAGATCAGCATACCAGCGGAGCGTCTGCGCGACATTGGGAATGTCGAAACCGTCGGCTTGTGCGAGCGGTTTGCCGACATCGAGCGATTCAATCTGAGCCAGCGCGGAGCGGTGCCTGTCCACCAGATCGGCCAGCCGGTGCAACAAGACGGCACGATCCTTGACCGGCATGGTGGCCCAGCCGCTGTTCTTGAAGGCCGTTGCGGCTTCGCGCACAGCCCGATCGATATCGGCCGCGCCCCCCTCAGCCACGGCCGCAAGTCCGCCGCCGTCGCCGGGATCGACCGTTCTGAAGACGCCGCCGCTCAGCGCCTCTCTCCACTGCCCACCAACGAACATGCGGATGGGACGCTGCGCCAGGAAGGCCTGAACATCGGAATGCAGTCTCTTGTCGATTGCCATTGGTGATTATCCTCCCACCTGCCTGTTGGGAACGGTCGTCGGAATCGGTGGTTCGCCTTGTCTCCAGGCTCTTTATTCTCCCCCGACTACGTTCGCTCGAAAAGGTACGCGCAGTCTTCCAGACGGTTTTGTCCGTCGGCGTAAAGGGCAAATTGCCTGCCGGACCACATGGAGGCCGCGCCGCACCCGCCATCCTTGCAGAGAGCGTAGAAATTCAAGTTGAAATTGGGCCGGCCGTCTTTCCGCTTCAGCTGGGGCTCCACCGTTGTCGCCACCACGCGGCGGAGGGCCTCCAGGCAGGCATCCACCGGCGACATACCCACGCGCATGCACTCCACAATGGTATGGGCGCCGCAGATCTTGAGGGCTGCCTCGCCTCGCCCTGTCGCCCCCGCGGCGCCGACGCCGTTGTCGACGTACAAACCCGCGCCGATGATCGACGAGTCAGCCACGCGCCCGGGAAACCGATAGCTTAACCCGCTGGTTGTGGTAACGCCGCTTAGATTGCCGGCAGCATCCAACGCGCAGCAGTGTATCGTGCCGTAGGTAAAATCCCGCTTGAAGTCAGGCGCGGGACCATCCTCGTCGGGCACTTCCGGAGGGACCGGCCTCATCCAGTCTCCGTCACCCGGATGATCCGCCTTCCATTGCAGCCACTGCCTTCGAGACTCATCCGTCAGGAGATCGTCCTCTTTCAAGCCCAGTGCCCGCGCGAACCACAGGGCTCCCTCCCCCGCGAGCATGACGTGATCCGTGCGCTGCATGACCAGCTGGGCGACCTTTGACGCCGTCTTGATGTTGCGCAGCCCCGAGACCGCACCAGCCCCGCATGTCGGCCCGTGCATCACGCAGGCATCGAGCTCGACCACGCCTTCCCGGTTCGGCAACCCGCCATAACCGATGGTGTGATCGCTGGGGTCTTCCTCGAGGATGTTGACGCCCGCGATCACCGCGTCCAGCGTGTCCGCCCCGGCCCGGAGCATTGCCGCCGCCTTTTCCGTCGCACGGAGGCCGTTGTGGCTGGCAATCACGATCGGGGCGGAGAGCGACACGCTGAGCCAGCCCGCTCCCGCCGGTTTCGTTCCAGGCTGGCCCGCCGGAGTCATGTTTGATCGGTGTACCATGTTGAGTTTCCCGAGACCGGCGACACCGGCTTCCGGCCGATTCGCCGGGCTACCACTCTATAGGGAGGCAATGGGGCGCTGGGCAGAGATCTTGTCATGATAGCCTATCCCGTCTTTATCGTGCCTGCCCCACGCCACATTCACTCTCCCCTTTACTTTGTGTATCATCGCTGCCCTGGTGCAGCGTTGCCGGCTATTGACCTCCGAAAGAGCAGGCCGGGTGCCGGTAGCACAGCCGCGCAACGCCCTGAATCCAATGATACACGAGCACGATGGCGTGAAAAACCTGCCGTCCCTTTCATGCCGCGTGTTTCCTCGCCAGATGGAGTCGCCTCATGATCGCTTCCCTGGTTCTTGCCGCTTTGATCAGTCTCCCAAGCCAACCTCCCTCACCCCGGCCCGCCGAAACAACCATAGCGCCGACCTCGCAGAAGGAAACCCCCGCCTACCTGGATCCGTCTCGTCTGATCGACGAACGTGTAGCGGATCTGGTCGGGCGAATGACTCTGGAAGAGAAGGTCTCGCAGATGGTCCATGACAGCCCCGCCATCGACCGGCTCAACGTGCCCGCCTACAACTGGTGGAGCGAGGGCCTGCACGGCGTGGCCCGCGCCGGGCGGGCAACCGTGTTTCCCCAGGCCATCGGTCTTGGGGCGACCTTCGACGAGGACTTGGTTTATCGCGTCGCCTCCTGCATCTCCGACGAAGCCCGAGCCATGTACCAGGAGGCGGTCCGGCGCGGCTTTCACCGGCGGTACTGCGGGCTCACCTTCTGGTCCCCCAACGTGAACATCTTCCGCGATCCGCGCTGGGGCCGCGGCCAGGAAACCTACGGCGAAGACCCCTGGCTGACCGCCCGGCTGGGTACCGCGTTTGTTCGCGGTCTGCAAGGCGATCATCCCAAGTACTTGAAAACCGCCGCCTGTGCCAAGCACTTCGCCGTACACAGCGGCCCGGAAGGGGAACGATCGCATTTCAACGCCGTGGCCAGTCCCAAAGACCTGCGCGAAACCTATCTGCCGGCGTTCAAGGCCCTTGTCGAAAGCGGCGTCGCCGGCGTGATGTGCGCCTACAACGCCACCAACGGCCAGCCCTGTTGCGCCAACAAGCCGCTCCTGGTCGACATCCTGCGCGACGAGTGGCGTTTCCAGGGATACATCGTCAGCGATTGCTGGGCCATGCAGAACCTGCGGACCGAGCACAAGGTCGTCGCCGAAGCCCCTGAAGGCGCGGCCCTGGCGGCCAACGCCGGTGTCAACCTCGACTGCGGTGAGGAGTACCCCGCTCTCGCGCAAGCGGTCCCGCGCGGTCTGGTGAACGAATCGCGCGTAGACGAACTGCTCTCTCAGCTCCTCCGAGTGCGTTTCCGTCTGGGGCTCTTCGACCCGCCGGAGGCCAATCCCTACACCAGGATCCCGCCTGACGTGATCCACAGTCCCCAACATCAGACACTGGCACGCGAAGCCGCGCAGAAGTCCATTGTGCTGCTCAAGAACAACGGCGTGCTCCCCCTTCGCAAGGACACTTCCTGGGTCTATGTGACCGGGCCCACCGCCACCTCCATCGAGGCACTTCTGGGCAACTACTACGGCGTCTCTGACAACATGGTCACCATCCTCGAGGGGATCGCCGGGAAGCCCGCCCCCGGAGGTATGGTCAAGTACCACCGCGGCTGCCTGTTGCGCGATACGCGGAACCCGCCCATCACCGCAGGCGAAGACGCGGCCAGGCGAGCCGACGTGACCATCGCCGTCATGGGAATCACCGGAATCATCGAGGGTGAGGAGGGCGAGTCTCTCGCAACCCTTCGCCGCGGCGATCGGGATGATCTTGGGCTTCCCGCCGGCCAGTTGGAATTCCTGAAGAAACTCCGCAACGACAACCAGAAGCCGATCGTGGTCGTCCTCACGGGCGGTTCGCCCATCTGCAGTCCGGAACTGCACGATCTCGCCGATGCCGTCCTTTTCGTCTGGTACCCCGGCGAGCAGGGCGGGACCGCTGTCGCGGACGTTCTTTTCGGCGACGTGGCCCCCGCCGGCCGACTTCCGGTTACATTCCCAAAATCGGCCGAGCAGATTCCGCCGTTTGAAGACTACGCGATGCAGGGAAGAACATACCGCTACATGAAAGAGGAACCGCTCTATCCTTTCGGCTTCGGGCTCAGTTACACGACATTCACATACAGCGATTTGAAACTGACCCCGGACAAGATCGGAGCTGGAGGATCGTCAGAAGCGACTGTCTCGGTGACGAATACCGGCAACGTAGCCGGCGATGAGGTCGTGCAACTCTATCTGCGCAAGCAGCAAACGTCTGACGTACCCGTTCCCTGGGCCCTGAGAGGATTTCGCCGAGTTTCTCTCAAACCTCAGGAGCACACGACCGTACGTTTTGCTCTTTCTCCGGATGTGATGATGTCGGTCGACGATGCCGGCCGCAGCATTCTTGAACCCGGCCACTACGAGGTACTGGTCGGCGGCTCATCTCCCAGTCCCCGCAGCCAGGCGCTCGGCAGCGCCAAGCCCGTCACCGCTGGTTTCATGCTGACCCCCTCGGATTAGGAGACGCAACGTATGCCACGACCCCTTTCCGTCTTCGCTCTGAAGCACGCATCGCCCTGACACTCGGCGAAGACCGGCAGCGTGGTAGGGGAAGCAGCGCGGATCTGGCACCGGCAGGTTCACCCGTTCGACAGGCAGACGACGGGCCAGCCGCCTCACCCGCCGAGCAGCAACTCGACGAACGCGGCGATGTCCCGCCCATCCACAACGGTGTCACCGTTGCAGTCAGCGCGCATGTTGTCACAGCTCGGATACAGGTCGCCGTATTGCGTGGGATCTGTCAGGGCCAGAACGAAGGCCGAAACGTCGGCATGATCGATCAGCCCGTCGCAGTTCAGGTCTCCTGAGATCACGATGGCTACGTCGCGCACGAGGCGGACGTAGTTGTAGATGCGGATGGCATCCCCCTGCGGCCCGTGGCCGGTCGGGTAATCGTTGGGGTCGCCGATTTTCGGATCGCTCCGCTGGCAGCCCGCGCCATGTACATCGACCCACGCGCTACCCATGTAACCCAGCCCCCGGCCAAAGCAGACGTACACCGCAAACGAGCCATAGTACGAGCCCGGCCCGGTTGTGCTGATATGGGTCGTGCTGGTCCAGTAGTAGGGATAATCCGTCTGACCTCCCTCGTTGATAATGGCGGTGCAACTGAAGACGGGGCTGATGGCCGCCGAGCCGGTGGTGTCGGGCGATCTGGTGTAATCGACGATGCTCTGCAATTCCTTGGCGTTCGGCAGCCGCCAGTCGTTATGACCGAGGTAGCTCTGAGAGTTTTTCGTCTGCACCCACGCCAGGGCGCCCTCCCAATTCAGGCCCGTGCCGCTGTCGGTCCTGGACCACATGAGGCTTGTAGAGCGGTCGGTGACGGTTCCATCACCGTTGTCGATGAGGTTGTTGACGGCATAGTGTGTGCCACCGCGCACGCACTGCACCAGGAAGGTTTTGTCCCCGCCGCCGGGGGCGGTCAGGCCGTAGCCCTTGATGCGGCCGTCGGCGAGGTTCACACCGAAGAGCAGGGCTTCGTAAGCAGTGCTGACATACAGCGTGCTGGATGCATATTGTGAGTCGATGATCCGCTCGCCCGCGCTCGTGTCTCCGTAGGCGAAATCGAAGTAGTCGGTGTCGATGAACGGCGTCAGCCAGGACGTGTCGGTGCCCGTATAGCCGCTGGGATCAGTCCCTCGAAAGTCGATCAGCGAATAGAGTTCCTTGATGGTCGGCAGGCGCCAATCGCTGAACCCGCCGTAGTGGGCGGCGTTGAGCGCGGCGGGGCGGGCCTGGGCCTGGGTCCAGGTCAGCTTGTCGGTGGCACGGATGGAGCCGTCGCCATTGGTGTCCGGAGTGTGCTGCCAGGTCAGGCCGGTGATGTTGTCGTGAACGGTGAGCCCGTCACTGCTAAGGGTAAAGCCGGGCTGGTGGCCGGCATGCTGAGAATCCTGGCCATAAAACGCCTGACCGGTCTGCGGGCAGGTGATCTGGCTGGTGTTGTTGTAGCAGGTGACCTGTCCGGTATCGACGACGGGGTAGTTGTCCGGGGGCAGCTCGATCACGGTCAGTACCGCCTCGTCGGAGGCGGCCGAGCCGTAGTTGTTGGTGACCACGCACCGGTAATTGCCCGCATCGCTCAGGGCCACCGGGTTGATGGCGTAAGATGTGCCGGTTGCGTCGCCGATGTCGATGTCGTTCTTCTGCCACTGGTAGCTCAGCGGGGCGGTGCCCGAGGCCGTCACCGTGAAGGACACATAGCCGCCCGTCGCAGCGGTCTGAGACTGCGGCTGCTGCGTGATGCTCGGCGGCATGCTGGTTCCCGCGGTGACAGTGAAACCGCCGGCCTTGGAGAAGACGAGCGTGCCGCTGGGGGTTGAGAAAGTGATGGTCGCGTCTTTGGCGCCCGCGGGCTCGCCGGAGGGGATGTTGAAGCGGGCCGTCACGATGTACTGGCTGGAATGCGTCGCGGAGGTCCCGCTGATGCTGCCGATCGTCACGTTGAGCGGCATGACCCCGGCGGGGGGCGCCGGCGGCGCGTCAGTGTCCAGCGTGAAAGTCACCAGCAGATTGGTTGTTCCCTGCGCCGCGGAGTTCGGGTTTATCACGGTGATCTGGTTGGTGGCCTGGCCGAGGGCGGAGGCCGGTGAGAGACTCAGCAGGGTCAATATGACAATTCCTGTTCCCCAGCCAACCTGGCAACTCCATCGGGTGGCTGCAGTCGGTCTGTACATCATGGATCTCCCGATAGCGCGACAGTGTCTCCACGGGCGGCCGCCATGCTCCTGTAGACGAAACGCACGCGGGAGCCTCCGATTCGCAGGGGAGAGGTATTTTTTTCGGTTAGCTCGTTTTTGGGGATAAGGGAGATGCGTCGTGCTGGGCGGTGGACACGGTTCCGAATCCCTGGGGGTCCTGACGTTTTCGTGCCATAGCCGGGTTGGCCTTCGCCGCTCAGGCATGGATAAGGAGCGTGTCGGGGTAGTGAAGGGCCCGCTCCGACATCCGTGTCCAATGGGCGGAGCCGGTGATGGCCGACGGCGATCCAGGCTCTGCGGGACCGCTGTACCGGCTGAAAAACACCGACGAGTAGGCTCTGGCAGGGCTCCTCTCGCAACACCGCGACCGGCTTCTTCGGATGGTCGAGTCTCGGATGGATGCGCGGCTCCTGGGCCGCGTGGAGGTCGAGCATGTCCTGCACGAGGCCTACCCGGACGCGGCCAGCGCAGGCGTACCACGCCGCGCGCCGCTCCTCTGACCGTCGACATTTGCACGGCCGTCAGGAGTTGCGCCATCCTGCCAGGGGAATAGGACTTTCCAGTCCTTCTTCATGCTGATGACTCCCCAGTTCCGCTGTCTGGCCTCTGTCATCAGTTCGTCGGAAAACGTGCCGACCTTCGATTCCGCCCCGTAGGCGTACTCGCGCTCCGCGTCGTCATGGTGAACCAGCATCATTAGCCGCGCGCCGGTGCCCGCCTGCGTATACTCCAGCATCTGCCGGTCGCCGTTCGAATTGCCGAAGGCCGCGACAGGCCGGCGGCCGATCATCATGTTGATTCCTTCCGGTTTGCCGGTCTTGTCGTCGAGCAGTATTACCTCGGGCAGCTTCACCAGGACCGGCCTGCCGTCCCGGCCGTAGTCATACCTTACCTTCCCGACACTGCCGACGACCTGCTCGGGGGGAACGCCGTAGATGCCGTCCGCGAAAGACCGCACGAAGTCCTGTCCGCCGCCGGTGACGATGTACGTCTTGAAGCCCTTGGCGCGGAGATACCGCATTACTTCCAGCATGGGTTGATAGACCAGTTCGGTATGAGGACGCTTGAATCGCGGGTGCTCCGCGGCGGCCAGCCAGCCCGTCACCTCGTTCTGGAACTCCTCCACGGTCATGTTGCTGTGCGTGGCGGCAATGATCTTCTCGAAATCTTTGATGTTGAAGCGGGCGATGGTGTCGCGGTCGTTGGTGACGACCGCCTTGAACGGCTCCTCGCTCTGCCATTCAGGGTGTTGCGGCGCGGTGGTCATCACCTGCGCGATCGCGAACGAGATTTGCGGATAGATCGGCTGCTCGACCCACAGAGTGCCGTCGTTGTCAAAAACCGCGATGCGTTGCTCGCCGGGCACGAACTCAGGGCTGTTCTTCGCCGTGGCGGCGAGGACGAAGTCAAGGATGCAGCGCTTCGCCGGGCCGTCGTTCCAGGACGGTAATGGATCATGAGCTCCGGGCGTGGTTGTGCACCCGACACAGAATACCAGGATAGCCACACTGTACAGGACCGGCATGATGCTCTGTTTCCTCATTGTCACTCCTTGCCTGGCAGTCCGGGATCCCAGCCGGTCGGCTGCCTTACAGTGCGTCGAAATCCGTGTTGCGTTTCTGCTCTGCCCGATGTGAATCCCGGCCGATCCTCGTTGGCGTCATGCGTTCCGGACGCTGCCCATGCCGCCACACCTCAACGCCCCAGCGCGCTTCCCGGAGTCGAGGCGGGCACGCCTACCAACCAAATGTCCTGACATCTGCCGGACGCGTCGAATTCCAGCACGCAGTCCCGCGCCCCCATGAAGTCAACGATGCTGGAGACGTCATACACTCGGAGCATGTTCCCCGTATCGCGATCGCGAAGCGTCAAGATCGGTTTCCTGAACTGTTCCTTGGTGCCCACTTCCTGCGGGGTCTTGCCAAGCACCATCTCCTTCAGCACCATCTTTTTGACGATGTCCTTGCCGCCGTCGGGATCATTCTGCATCTTGGCAAGGGCGACGATTCTCCCGTGTTCGGCTTCGACCACCCATCGATACTTGGCCAGCAGGTCGCCCTTGACGGGGTAAGTGATCATCTCGCGCCTGCCCGGTATTTCCATCATTGTCCGCTGGCGCCGGCCGAACTCGGCGTCGGCCGCGGCAACGGGCCGCCCAATGAGCTTATTGCCGCGGTCGGCGACATCGGCGTCGTCGACCGCATCGCCGACGACCTTGATGCCGAGGTTGGCGATCGTCGCATAGGGACTGCAGCCGGCCGCCGCGAGAACGAGGGCGATGCTCAACAGGCTCGCGTTATGCGGGCGTGGTGCCGACGGAAACATGTTCCTCAGCCGCGAGCAAACGGCGCCGCCATTTCCGGTGACCGTCTTGACTTTCATGAGGGAATACTCCCTTGAACGTGAGTCGCATTGCTGGCTGCGGCGATAGGCGGCGTCGATCCCTCCGTCAGACAGACAGCTCGGCCAACGCAAACAAAACAGGTCGGAAAAGCCTGGTCGCCGCGAGATCGTAGTCCAACCGGGTCGAGTGTCAACCGGACAACGCCCTTGGACGGACCGCGGTCATTGTGGATGGGCTAATCAGAAGCGAGCGCCGGCCAGAGTGGCCTGACGGCAATGGCGCCTTGGCGCCATCCTTGATGCCCGGGAGACCTTCATGCGTGTCAGGCCGGGAGACGCTCTTGGTTGCGGAGAGCGTTCGACTATAATCGGGCTGACTGGTGTCGTTCAGGGCCGTTGTGAGCGGTTTCGCGGACGAGCGAACGGTGGTCCTGGCTTCGTCGCCTCTTGCTTCGAGGAACAGGCGAAGTCTGGTTCGGAATTCCTATGAACATGCCTGCCAATGTCGATCCTGCCCTCCTCGATCTGTTTCGGGCCGAGATGGATACGCACATCCCGGTGCTCAGCCAGGGTCTGCTGGAGCTCGAGAAAGGGCGTGCCGGTGGGCAGGAGATCGCCGCGATGATGCGGGCGGCGCACTCCATCAAGGGAGCGGCGCGGATCGTGGGGATCGAGGCTGCGGTGAGGCTGGCCCATGTCATGGAGGACTGCTTTACCGCCGCGAAGGAGACCCGGATCCGTCTGACAAGCGAGGCCGTGGATGTTCTGCTTCAGGGCGTGGATGCGCTGCAACGAATCTGCTCACCGGAGCCCGACCCTGATCTCAGCGAGACGCAGCTAGAGTCCTTGCATGAGCGGCTTACCGCGACGAAGGAGGGAAGACTGCCGCCTCCGGCCGCGGCATCGCCGCCGCCCCGGGCTGATGCCGTCGGGGCCATGCCGCTGGCATCCTCGGCCCCGGCGGAGGAGGAAATGCGCCTGACGTTGCCGGCTGACCTGGATGATGCCGCCGCCGAGGCTCTCCGGGGCCAATTGTGCGGAGCGTTCGGCCAGGGTGTGCCGCGGATCCACCTGGATTTCAGTCAGGTCAGACGGCTCACCGCCGGCGCCATGTCGGTCCTGTTGTCCTGTGCGCGTGAAGCAGCCCGGACGCAGCCGGCGCTATTGATCTCCGTGAGTGGTGTTGCGGGTCCCGTGGCGGCGCTGATGCGCGTCTCCGGGCTTGACCGCGCCTGCGGTTCACCAGGCTGATTGAGAGCGTAATGGCGATCGAATCCAACGCCAGACAGCGATTCGCCGCCGAGGCCAAGGAACACCTGGCCCGCATGATCTCCGCGCTCATGGCCCTGGAGCGCAGCGAGGCGGACCCCGCGGCCCAGGTGGCGGAACTGCTTCGTTCCACGCACAGCCTCAAGGGCGACGCCGGCTTCAGCGGGCTGGTGAACATCGAGAAACTCGCTCACGCCATGGAAACCGCCGCCGAGAACGTCCGCGACGGGCGCGTGGCACGCTCGCCGGAGGTGATCGACAGCTTCCTCTTCGCCGTCGATCGCATCAGCGCGCTGGTCGACGATATCGGGCATAGCGAGGAGGCGGATATCTCCGTCCCCCTGGAGCGGATGCAGGCGGTCCTCACGGCAGGCACTCCCTCCGCTGAAGCCGCCACCAGCGCTGAGACGCCGCAACCGAAGGCCGCGGCGACGGAGGTGACGGTCGTCCGCTCTGCGGCGGGCTCGAACGAATTCCCCATATCGCATCGGGTCCTCGAGGCCTGGCAACGGCACTCGACCTTCCTCTACGGAGTCAAGTTCGACTGGTTCCAGTGCGAGCATGCCTGCCGCCTGGAGCCGATCGAGGTGGCCCGCCGGATGGAGCAAGCCGGCACCGTGCTCGATTCGCGCATGGAACTGTCCGGCCCGCCGCTGCGGGAGGGCTCGCCGATACCGCCGCTGTTGTACTGGGCGATTGTCTCCTCCGCGCTCGGACCGGATCAATTCGCGCGGCAACTCGGCATCCCGTGCGCGGCCATTGTGCGACTGGAGAGCGTCGGGAACGAACCACGTGCCGAGCGGCGCGCCGCGCCACCGGCGAGTCCGAAGCCAACCGCGGCCGCCAGCTCGCTGCGGATTCCTGTTTCGCTGATCGACCGCATGATGGGGCTGGCCGGTGAACTCGTCCTGATTCGCAACCAGGCGAAGCACTCGGTATGTGAGGTGGATACGTTCCGGCGTCAGGTCATCCGCCGGCTGGATGCGATCACCAATGAGTTGCAAGATGCGGCCCTGCGCATGCGGATGCAGCCGGTGGGGACGCTGTTCGATCGCTTTCCGCGCCTGGTGCGCGACTTGGCCCGGCAACTGGGCAAGCAGATCGAGCTGGAGATCTCCGGGACCGAGGTCGAGCTGGACAAGGCCATCCTGGAACTGCTCGCCGACCCGCTGACCCACCTGGTGCGCAACTGTTGTGACCACGGGATCGAGATGCCGGAGGACCGCGTGCGGCTCGGCAAGACGCCGTCCGGGCGAATCACCCTGAAAGCCCGCCAGGAGCGCGGCCAGATCCTGATCCAGATCCGGGATGACGGGCGGGGCCTGGACCGGGAAGCCATCAAACGAAAGGCCTTGCAGCAGGGCGTCAAGCGAAGTGATGAGCTGGACCGGCTCAACGACCGCCAGCTCTACGATCTGATTCTGCTTTCCGGCTTTTCAACCGCCACCAAAGTGACTGACTTGTCCGGTCGCGGCGTGGGCATGGACGTCGTCCGGGCCAATCTGGAGCAGATCGGTGGCGTCGTGGAGATCGACTCCACGGCCGGCGCTGGCGCGACGTTCACGCTTCGTCTTCCGCTCACGCTCGCCATCGTGCCGTGCCTGCTGCTGAGCAGCAGAGATCAGCGTTTCGCGATTCCGCAGCGGGACGTCGAGGAGATTGTGCTGCTGGACCCCGCCGACGGACGATTCCGCGTCGAATGCGGAGATGACGAGGAGCTCCTGCGCCTGCGCGGCCGGCTGCTGCCCGTGGCCAGGCTCGGCGAGATCCTCGGGCATCGGCGGCCGCTCACCTCCGCCGTGCGGGCGGAGATCATTACCCGCCAGCACGGCCCCGAGGCAGCGGCTCCGCTGGCCTATGTGATCGTGGTCAAGGTCGGTTCGCAACGCTTTGGCCTGGTGGTCGACGCACTGTCGGGGAGCGAGGAGATCGTGGTGAAACCGTTGCATCCGCTGCTGCGGCCGCTGGGGGTGTACTCCGGCACCACGATCCTCGGTGACGGGAGCGCGGCCTTGATTCTCAGCGTCGAAGGGCTCGCCCGACACAGCGGGATCGCCTACCGGCCGCAGCGGGAGGAACCGGCGGCGCTGCCCGCCGCAGTGCAAGAAGCAGAACAATGCGCGGTGCTGCTGTTCCGCTGCGGCGCGGCCGAATTGCTGGCCATGTCGCTGGACGCTGTGCGGCGTGTGGTCAGGATCAGACCAGACCAGATCGAACGCGTGGGCAATCGCGAGCTTGTCAACGTAGATGGCGTCGCGATCAATGTGCTGCGCCTGGACCACTTTCTTAATCTCTCTTCCTGCCAGGCCCGGGGCATGCTCTTTCTGATCATGCCGCGCCATGCGCGGGCTCCCGTCGGCCTGCTGGCCTCGGAAATCGTTGATACCCCCACGCAGCCCCTGCAGTTGGATGATCAGGCCTACCGGGCCGACGGCGTGTTGGGCTCGGCCATGATCCGCGGACAGATCGCGATTGTCCTCGACATCTATCGCCTTGTCGAAATGTGGAAACTGGGTTATGGCGCGCCGCGGCCGGCCTTGCCGGCGCAGGTGGGCAAGCGCATTCTCGTCGTCGAGGATACGCAGTTCTTCCGCCAACTGACGGCCGGCTATCTCAAGAGCGATGGACATGATGTGGCCGTAGCGGCGAATGGCGAGGAAGGCGTGAAAATGCTGGCTGCCGAGGCGTTCGACCTGGTGGTGTCCGATATCGAAATGCCGGTGATGGACGGCCTGGCATTCGCGCGGCAGGTACGTCAGGACTCGCGATACGAGCGGTTGCCCATGTTGGCGCTGAGCTCGCTCAGCGGCGACAAGGACCGCGAGGCGGCCATCGCCGCCGGCTTTGACGCCTACGAGGTCAAGATCAACCGCCAGACGCTCCTTGCCAAAGTGGGCGAGCTGCTGGCGCAGGGGCGATCAACCATGATAAGCCGGGGAGGGCCGCTCCATGAGTGAACTCGCCCCCATACAGCCGTCCATCCGCACCTTCTTTACCTTCCGCGCCCAGGGGCGGCTGTATGGCATCGATGTTGAGCAGATCCGGGAAGTGAGCACCCACGTGGCCGTGACGCCGGTTCTCCAGGCGCCGCCCATTGTTCGCGGACTGACCAATCTGCGCAGCCGGATTCATCTGGTGCTGGACCTGGGGCCGGCGCTGGGCCTGCCGCCGCCGGAGGCCGGCGAGGGCAGCCGCCTGATCGTTCTCAAGCCGGGCGTGGCTGAGGATCTCGGCCTGTTCGCCGATTGTGGAGGAGACATCGTGCCCGTACGTCCCGAGGCCATAGAAGAGGCTTCGTCGCAGGAGCCGGATTCGACGGACGCGCACGTCGAGGGACGGGCGTCACCAGTGGTCGGGGTGTGCAAGCTGGACGCCGAACTTATGATGATCATCGACCCTGCCCGCGTCATTAACGCCATGGAGAACGCAATTCGCTGACGCTCCGGTCGGCCGGCCAGGGCGTTGGCATCAGATGGAATGAGAGGCCAAGTCATGAAGAACATCAGTATGGCTGGGAAGATCGGCATTCTGGTCGCCGTATTCGTCCTGTTCGGCGGGTTCATTGCCGTGGTGGGTGTCCGGCAACTGGCAAAATCCCATGATCAGTTGCAGACCCTGGTCGACAGGGACAGCGAGGCCATCATCCAGGCGTCCGCCATGCGTGTCGAAATGCTTCGCGCCGTGCGGGCAGAGAAGAACGCTGTCCTGGCACGGGACAAGAGCCAGGCCGGTGAATGGGCCGACAAAGCGCGCCAGGCTGTGCAGAAGCTGAACCAACTCCGCGAGGATGTCGCTCGCTTGGTTGACGCGAACCCGGCCACCGGTGAAGGCAAAGCTCTGGCCGAGTTCGATCGCGCCGTCGACGATTTCGTGAAGAACCAGAAGGAGGTCCTTCGTCTGGCGGTCATGAAATCCAACTTGGACGGGAAAGCGATTCTGGACAACGAACTCCACGAGCGCGCCCACGAGCTGGAGAATTTCGTCGCCAGCTTGAGCGAGCCAGGCGCAGGCGAGGCAGCGACCACGTCGCACGCCGCCGATGACGGGCGGCTGACCGCCAAGGTCATCGCCGGGCGTGAGCTGCTGGGAAGACTCTACGACCTTCTTTTTCACCTGGAGCTGCATCTGGATTGCCGTGACCCGGATGAAATGAACCGAATGGATGGCAAGATTGAGGACCGCATCACTGCCTTCCAGAATGGTCTGCGACACCTGTCGGTCATGCTCAACGAAAGTGAGCGGGCTCGCGGCAGCAGCGTTCTGGCCGCAATGGAGACCATCAAGCCGCAGACGGCTCGGATCCAGCAGTTGTCGCACCAGAATAGTGACCTTGCCGCTGCGGGGCTGACCGTTACAAAAAGCGTCGAGTTTGGAGATCGCTGCGATGCGGCCCTGGGTGGTCTGATCGCAGCCCTGGATCAGCGGCTCGATAATCAGATGCGCATCGCCGACGACGGCTATCAATTCGGGCGAATTGCGGTGGTTTCCACAGGAGCGTTCGGCGTGCTCATCGCGGTCGTTCTGGCCGTGTGGATCATCCGTTCGATCACGCGACCGGTCGCCCGCGGCGTCCGTGTCTTCGAGGCCCTGGCCGCGGGCAACCTGACGCAGCGGATGAACCTCGAGCGCGGCGACGAGATCGGCCGCCTGGCCGTGGCGTCGGACGAGATGGCCGGAGCGCTCTGCAACGTCGTCACACAGGTACGGACGCTTGCCGGACAGTTGGCCGGCGCCGCGAAGGAGCTTTCCAGCGTATCGCATGACCTGCTGGCCCAAAGCCACGAGATGGCGACGCAGGCAGAATCGGTGGCCGCCGGGACGGAGCAGACATCCTCCAATGTTGCCAGCATGGCGGCCGCCGCGGAAGAAATGAGCGTGAATGTCGCGGGCATCTCTTCGGCCAGTGAGGAGGTCTCCGTTAACGTCGCCGCCATCGCGGCCAGCGCCGAAGCCGCCAGCCAGAAGGTAGGCTCGGTCGCAGAATCGATCGCCCAGATTACCTCCTCGCTGCAGGATGTGGCCGGCGATGCCAGGAAGGGTTCGCAGATGACCCAGCACGCCCGCGACATGGCCGCCGCCGCCAACCAGTCCATGAGGCAACTGGACCAGGCGGCTGGTGAGATCACGAAGGTCACGGAGGTGATCAAGTCAATCGCCCTGCAGACCAACCTGCTGGCCTTGAACGCCACGATCGAGGCCACCTCGGCCGGTGAGGCCGGCAAGGGCTTCGCTGTTGTGGCAGGCGAGATCAAGGAACTCGCCAACCAAAGCGGTCAGTCTGCTGAGGAGATTGCCCGCAAGATCGAGAGTGTCCAAATCAGCACCCGCGAGGCAGTCAAAGTGATCGAAAATGTCGCCCAGTTTGTGGGCGAGGTGAACGTGGCCGCCGGCCGGATTTCCGAAGCGGTGGACCGGCAGACCGGAACCGCCGACCGGGTCGCGGCCGACGTCGCCCAGACGCGCAAAGGAGTGGAGGACATCGCCCGCTCAATTGCCGAGGTGGCCAAAGGTGCCAACGACGTGTCCGGCAACACGGCAGAAGTGGCCAAGGCCGCAACCGATGTCTCGCGCAATGCCGCCGAGGCGGCCGAAGCCGCTCAAACCATCTCGTCCAACATCCACGGCGTCAGCGAAGCCACCCGCCAGAGTAATGCCAGTGCGGTGCAGCTCGATGAGGAGGCGCGTCGTCTCAAGGACATCGCTGCGGAACTCCAAAACAGTGTCGCCCACTTCGTAACGGACGGGCAAACATCGGCGCCGAGAAATGCCTGATCGCATCAGAGTCCTGGTGGTCGACGATTCGCGCATCTTCCGCGCTGCGCTGGAGCAGGCTCTAAGCGGGCAGCCCGATATCGAGGTAGCCGGCTCCGTGTACAGCGGGGCCAAGGCCCTGGAGTTCATCCGCAGCAGTCCTCCCCATGTCGTCACGTTGGATGTCGACATGCCGGGCATGGACGGGCTGGCCGTGCTCCAGGAAATCCAGTCTTTCAACTCGGGTCGGCCGGCCTCGGAAGAGGTCGGCGTGATCATGGTCAGCGCCTTCACTCGCCGAGGCGCCGAGATTACGGTGAAGGCCCTCCAGGCCGGGGCGTTCGATTTCGTTACCAAGCCCTCCGGCCCTTCGCCTGATGCCAACCTGGCCACGCTTCGCGACGACGTATTGCCCCGGATACGGGCTTATGCGCGGCTGCGGTTGCGGATGGCGGCTCCCGCAGTGACCGCAGCGCCGGCAGTCGGCCATCGGGCACCCCCTCGACGGGCCGGGCGACGCCCTGCGGTCGTCCGTGCGATCGTCATTGGCGCATCCACCGGCGGCCCGCGGGCCTTGTCGCTCCTCCTGCCGGACCTATGTTCTCGCGTCACTGTGCCGATCCTTCTTGTCCAGCACATGCCCCCGGACTTCACCCGGTCGCTGGCTGAATCCCTCGCCCGCCAGACCCAGCGAAACGTGGTCGAGGCCGCGGAGGGGATGCCGCTGGCCCCCTCACAAGTCATCGTGGCTCCGGGCGGGAAACACCTGGTCCTCCGCGGCACGCCCAGCGCTCCCGTCATCGGTCTGAGCGACGCGCCTCCCGAGAACGGATGCCGGCCGTCGGCGGATGTTCTCTTTCGCACGGCCGCGGCAGTGATGGGCCGGGAACTCCTGGCCCTGATCCTGACCGGCATGGGTCGTGACGGCACCGCCGGTCTGGGCGCGATCCGAAGAGCGGGCGGATACGTCATCGCCCAGGATGAAGCCACCAGCGTGGTATGGGGCATGCCGGGCAGCGCGGTCGAGGCGGGCGTGACGGACGAGGTGGTCCCGCTGCCCGCGATCGCCGGCGCCGCCGCGGACATTGTCACGCGGAACAGCACGGGTTCGTGATGGAACTTTCCGAACAGACCCTCGAGAAGCTGTCGAAGCTGATCCATCGGCTGTGCGGGCTGGTGATCGGACCGGACAAAGGCTACCTGGTGCGCCACCGTCTCGGTCCGCTGGTTCAGTCCGAAGGACTGGAGAGTCTCGAGCAGCTCCTGCTCAGGCTGGAAGGACGCGGGGGCTCGCGGTTGCATGATGCGATCATCGAGGCCATCACCACCAAGGAGACCAGTTTCTTCCGGGACCGGGCTTTCTTCCGTGCCCTGCGGGAGGTCGTGCTGCCCGAACGCGTCGAGGCATTGAAGCAGTCGGGCGATCTCCGCCACCGCATTCGGATCTGGTCCGCGGGTTGCTCCACCGGCCAGGAATGCTACAGCGTGGCCATGCTCATTCGAGAACTTGTCGCGGCGAGCGGCGCTGCCGGTCCGCGAGAAAACCACTTCAACATTCTTGCCAGCGACATCTCCACCGAATCGATCAGGATTGCCAAGGCCGGTCGCTACAGTCGAAACGAGGTGGCGCGTGGCCTGCCCGCCGAGCTGTTGGACCGCCACTTTCATCGCCGGGGCGAGCACTGGATCGTCGACGATGCCCTGGGGCGTCTGGTGCAGTTTCGGCGGTTCGACCTGCTGAACTCGCCGGTCGAGCTTGGGGCGTTCGATGTGATTCTCTGCCGCAACGTGCTGATCTACTTTGACGAATCCGCTCGGCGGCGCATTTATCATGGGCTGTACAGCGTGTTGCAGGATGGCGGCTGGCTGGCACTCGGTGCCGCCGAAAGCCTCTTCGGCGCCGAACACAGATTCGAGACTGTCAAAGTCGGGCCGACGATCTTGTATCGCAAGCCGAGTCGAAGAGGTTAGAAGTGCACTTGTAGCAGGCTGCAATCATCGGCCAGCGGCTGCGGGCCGCGCAGTGCTCGTGCCCGGCCGAGAATCCGTTCCATCAAGTCGTCACAGCTTCCCTGCTCCGATACAAAGCTGACGAATTCTTCCTGCGTCGCCATCTCACCGCCTGGTTTGGCAAGCTCGACCGCGCCGTCGCTGTACACCAGCAGGCAAGCGAACGCCGGCAGCTCGACGGTCGTGTTCTCGAAAGGCAGCACCATCGGCAGGCCGATGATCGGGCCGTCCGGGGCCAGTTCCTTAAGACGGGCCTCGGCCGCGCTGACGCCGCTCAACAGCAATGCCGGGGGATGCCCGCCGCCGCTGAAAGTCAGCCGGCGCGTCGTCGCATCGAACACCCCGTACCAGATGGTGAAGAACTTCCCGCCGTGCCGGCTCATCTCGAAGATCGGATTGAGCCCGCGCATGACGGCGCCGGGATCGCCGAAGTCGGTCTGCGGAAGCGCTTGGTGCGTCAACACTTGAAGCACGGACACCGCCAGCAACGACGCGCCCACGCCGTGCCCGCTTACGTCGAGCAGGTAGATCGCCAGGCGCTGCTTATCCAACCAGTGGTAGCCGAACGCGTCGCCGCCCAGTTGCGTGGAAGGCACGAAACGCCAGTCGATTCGTGCCGGCCCATCCTTAATCGGCTTCGGTAGCAGCGAGCGCACGTACTTTGCCGCTTCGGCCACCTCCTCGGCGAGCTGGCGTTCGCTCTCGGCCAGCTTGCGGTAGGCTTCGTTGCGCTGGAGCTGGGCGATGTAGCCGCGCGAGTGGTGCCGGATGCGGGCCACCAGCTCAATGCGATCCGGCAGCTTGACCAGGTAATCGTTGGCCCCCAGGGCGAAGGCCTGGGCCTTGGTGGTCGCTTCCTCCTTGCTGGATAGCACGATCATCGGTATCTCGCGCGAGGCGGTATTGGCCCGGAAGTACTTGAGCAGCGTGAGGCCGTCGATCTCCGGCATGACCAGATCCTGCAGGATCACGGTCGGCTTGATCTCATTGGCCATCGCGATGGCCTTGGTGGGGTCCTGGCAAAAATGGAGCTGGATGTCGCTCTCCGGAGCCAGCATTTGCCGGACTGCGTGGCCGACAATCGCCTGATCGTCGACCAGCAGGACAACGACGGTGTCGCCTTCAGGACGGGCGGCGCTCTCAGGTTCAGAAGACATATATGAATCCCGCAAGCCTAAAACCAATCATACCGGCGAAACATGTTGCCCTGAAAGGGCGCACCAAGGTCAACGGTTTTCCTCGGCCACACTGGCGAACCGATCGGCAACCGCCTGAAACGCCACGACCACTTGCGGATCGAAATGGGTGCCCGTACCGGCTTCGATCTGGGCGGCGGCGGCTTCGTGGGTCATGGCCGGCTTGTAAACGCG
>DATKKX010000162.1:0-15729 GCA_035542775.1 Phycisphaerae bacterium
GCCTCTCAGCAGGTTGCCACCGAGATCGATCGCCGGCTCAACGCCCGCATCGCCATCCTGCCGTTCCCGTCCTCACGAAATCCCGCCAGGGCGGAAACGATCGGTCATGAGACGGCGGAGAAGGTCCGCCAGGAACTCCGCCGACGCGGGTACTACGACCTCATGACGCCCGACCAGACCGAGAAGATGATCGCCGCTTCAGGGCTGACGGCGCTCTCGATCGACTACGAACCGGCGGTGGTCAAGGGCAAGCTCAACTGCGACTTTTTGGTCACCGGCTGGATACGCGGCGAAAGCCTGCCGGATCGGGAGCAGCCCGACGCGGCGATCGGAAGCGGCGCCCTTGAGGACCAGACCGAGGCTACCGTCGTCACCCATCCCCAGCCGCGGGAATGACATTCCACGGAATCACCTGCTGGCGTTTCCGGGGAAGCCAACGCCGAGAGAACCCTCCTGACAGACGCTGCCTGGGCGCGCGAAAGCCCCGGCCGTGCGTGGCCGGGGCTTTGAATCTCGCACACAAGCAACTACTCGCCGTCAAACTCGCCGCCGATCATGGCTTGGGCTGCTGAGGCTGCCCGGGGGGCGGCGGCGGCTGAGCGGGCTTCGGAGCTGGTGGCTGCCCAGCGGGGGGCGGTGTCGGCTGGGCTGGCTTCGGAGCCGGTGGCTGCCCGGCGGGGGGTGTTGTCGGCTGGGCTGGCTTCGGAGCCGGTGGCTGACCCGCCGGTGGCGGCGTTGCCGGCTGGCCCGGCTTTGGGGCCGGTGGCTGACCGGCCGGCGGCGGGCTCGGCTGGTCGGTCACAATGCCGAGCAGCTCGATTTCGAACACCAGTACGGCCGACGGTGGAATCTTCGGCGGCGAGCCCGCAACGCCATACGCCAATTCCGGCGGGATCAGCAGGTACCGCCTGCCGCCAACTTTCATGGTACTCACGCCCTCGGTCCAGCCCTTGATAACCCCGCGGCCGACGGTGAACTCGAAAGGCTGCCCCCGGTCCACAGACGAATCGAATTTCGTCCCATCCACCAGCCAGCCGGTGTAGTGGACCTTCACCCTATCCGTCAGTTTGGGAGCCTCACCGCTGCCCGGTGCCACATCGACATACCACAGACCGGTCGGGGTCGTTGCTCCCTTGGTGACGTCAACGCCGCGGCCCTTGATGAACTCCGTGCCTTTGTTCCAGTCCGTCCTGAACGCCTCCATCTTCTTCTTGGCCTCTTCCGCCTCGGCCGCGCGGGCCGCCTCAATTGCGTCCTTGACGGTGTCAGGCTCGGCGCGGACCACGCTCTTGATGACCACCGGCTCCACGGGGACATCGGTCATGGTAACTGGCGCGGCTTCCTTGCTGTCCTTGGACTGCGCCTCTTTCTTGGCGGTCGGGACGGCCTTGATCTTGTCCACGACATCCATTCCCTGGATGACCTTGCCGAACACGGCATATCCCGCGCCGTCACGCGGCGTGTCGAGCTGCGGGTTGTCTTTCACGTTGATGAAGAACTGCGACGTGGCTGAATCCGGCTGCATCGGCATGCGGGCCATGGCGAGGGTCCCGCGGAGGTTCTTGAGGCCGTTCTGCCACTCGTTCTTGATGCCTGCCTTGGCCGGCTTCTGATTCAGATCCGCATCGTAACCTCCGCCCTGGATCACGAAGTTCGGAATCACGCGGTGGAAGATGGTGCCGTTGTAGAAGCCCTCGTCCGCATAAGAGAGAAAGTTCTGTACCGTGATGGGAGCCTTCTCCTGGTTCAGCTCCAGGATCATGTCGCCCATGCTGGTGGTCATCTTGACGTAAACCCGATCAGCCAGCTTCGGCTTCGTCTCTTCGGCTTTCTGCGCCGCGGGCTGCGTCGTTGCGGGCATCGCCGGCTTCGGCGGCTGAGCTGCCGGTGGCGGCGTCGCCGGCTGGGCAGGTGGCGGCGTGGCCGGCTGGCCGGGTGGCGGTGTCGCCGGCTGGCCAGGTTGTGCAGGCTTCGGCGGCTGACCGGCGGGCGGCTGCGGTGCCCTGGGTTGACCGGCGGGCGGTGGAGTAGACGGCTGACCGGCAGGCTGCGCGCCTGGCGGTTGTTGAGTCCCCGGCTGGGCTGCGGGTGGTGGAGTAGACGGCTGACCGGCGGGCTGCGCTGCCGGCGGCTGCTGAGCCGCCAAGGCAATCGACGTCGCGAGTACCAAGACTGCAACCGCCCCGGCAAGAACGAGCGTGGACAGACGGTTCATCGGATTTCCTTTCTTTCTTACAATGCTTGTGGCAAACCACGTCCAAGCACAAACCGCGCAGGCTAGGAAAAATACGCCATAATGTCAATTGACCGCGGGGCTCGTCATCGGCCGGGCATATGCGACATGATCCGGGCCAGGTCAGCGACGAAATCCAGGCAGGCTTGTTGGACGCAGGCCTCCCATTTTGCGCCAAAACGCTCCCGGTATCGAGCCTGGTCATGGGCAAATATGACCGAGCGCCCCGCCGCGACGATGGCCCCACCGCCATCAGGATTGCAGTAAGGCGCGAAATCCTCGGCCTTGCCACCTTGAGCGCCATAACCGGGCACCAGCAGGAAGGATCGCGGCATCGCGGCGCGGAGTCGCCGGGCATCTTCGGGGTCACGCGTGGCCGTAACCGCCCCCAATGAGGAATAGCCGCGTTCTCCGACGAGCCCGGGATCAGCGGACCACCGCGCTACTTCAGAGGCAATGACCTCGTGCATCTTCTTCCCGTCCGAAGCCGCTATATCCTGAATCGTGCCCGCGGAAGGATTCGAGGTCCGCACCAGAACGAAAAGGCCCTTATTCTGACGCTTCGCGACCTCAATGAACGGTTGGATGCCGTCGAGACCGAAGTAGCCGTTGACGGTGATGGCGTCCGGCGAGGCGCGATCGTCGGCTTCGGCGAGCTCGGCCTCGGCCAATTGAGCCAGGGCGTACATCTCCGCAGAGTGTCCGACGTCCCCGCGCTTCACGTCGCCGATCACTAGAAGGCCCTGCTGAGCGGCTTCCGCGACCAGGTTGTAGTAGACCTCCACGCCTCTGGCGCGATAGACCTCAAAGTAGGCCGAGTTGATCTTGATCGCCGGCACCAGCGGCGCCACGGTTCGAATCACCCGCCAGCCGAATTCCCACAACGCTTCGGCGGCGGCATCGAGACTGTTCTGCCGTGCGGTCCCGGCAATGGCCCGGATTTCCTCCGGAAGACGGTCCAGGACCGGATCGAGAGCGATCACGGCCGGCGCCCGCTTGGCGGCAACGGCGTCGATCAAGCGGTCCGCGAAGTTGAGTAGCACGTGCGTACCTCCTCCATCCGCAGGCCCGACGCACGATGGAGCGGCGTCCGTCCTGGCTCATGATTGTGGATTTTACAGCGCGCTTTGCCTCCGCCGCTCTTCTCCGGCTGGCAAAGGATCAAAGCAACCGGCTACTCTTTTTTGATCGTGGTGTTGGACTTCTGCTCCGAAACCGGCCGGCCTTCCGGTCGCTCGTTGATGCCCGGCGCCGTGCCTTCCCAGACGCCCTCCTTGGCGTTGATCCATTCCTTCTTCTCGACCTTTCCGGCGTCGTTCCAGTGGATGAACACCATCAGGTGCTCGTCTTCATCCTCATACTGCCAACTGTCGCCGCGGTCCGCCATCGGCTTGCCCAACGTATTCTCCACCTCCAGCTTCGTGGACATGCCTTCCTTGATCATGTCGTAGTTATGCCTGGTGAGCTTGTTCTCGGCGCAGCCCACGAGTACCGGCACCAGAACTACCGTCAGGATCAGCAGGCAGGTTTTGTGAAGCATCGTGATTTCTCCGTCAGGGTTTGGGTTGGGTCAGTTCGTTGAGAATCTCTTTGCGGCTTACGCGAAACTCGAATTCGTATTCATCGAACAAGCGCCTGGCTCCGGGGGCCTGGAGCGAGGCAGTCAGTATGTATTTCTTCTGCGGCTCGATGGGCTGGCCCTCCCAGCTCAACTGGAACTCATAGGTCGACGTGACCCGCTCCCAGTACTGCTTCTGCTCCTTGGGGCTGGTGATCGGCTGCGTCCAGGTGTGCAGCAGCGCGCCGCGATGGTCCGATGTCCCCGGCCGGTAGGCGTACAGCTCGAAGATGAACGTCCCGTAAGCCTTGACCGGATCACCGGCCGCATCAAGCGTGCGGATGGATACGCCCAGGCCGTCCGGAATGGCATCCTCATCGAAGCTGCGCGGCTTCGTGAACGGCAGAATCTTGATGCTCTGCGGACTGTAGTATGAAACCAGCTCTTCAGTGGACGGTCCTTCGAAAGCCTCGCTCACGCGGCCTCGTTCGCAGCCCGCGCCGACGACCAGGACTCCTCCCACCAGTAACGCCGCCCAGACCCGCTGATCGACCCGCGATAGGAAAGACATGGGGCACGTCCCTTGCATAATTCCGGAAGCGTCTTCCTTGTGCGGGCGGATTATATCCCGCGCTCGAAGGACGTCAATCATTGTCCGCTCAGCGCCGGACCGAATATCTCGCCCGCCACGTACTGCTTCTTATACTGCTCGCGGAGCATCTGATCTTCGATCCGCAGCCTGGCCCGCATCAACAGCTCACCTCCCAGACGCTCCATCTCCTGGGCCACTAATCGTGCGGTCAGATTGTACTTCAGCTCCTCCTTGACCTGATCAAAGGTCACATCGTCGGCCGGGATTCGACGCTCGAGCTTGAGCACGTGCAGTGAGCCTTCCGCCTCCACCGGGTTCGAGACCTGTCCCGGCTCCAGCGCGAACGCCGCCTTGGCCAGCTCCGCGGGCACCGTCGGGTCGTCGGCCGTGAACGGTGGCAACAGACCGTTCTTGTCCCGCGATAACGCGTTCTGGCTGAAATCGTGGACCAGCAACATGAAATTCTCGCCCGCATCCAGCCGCCTCTTGAGGTCCTCCCAGGCCCGCGGAGACGCCAGTTGAATGTGCCGCACCTCGACCTTCTCCCCATGCACCCGCTTGAATTCGTTCTGCAGCATGGCGTCGTCGATCTTCACCCCCTTTTCCGCGATCTTCCGGAGATGCGCCTGGCGGGCCATCGCGATGCCCAGCTCCGGCCGGGTCACCCCGCGAGTCCGCGTCCAGTCGTCGATGAGCTGCTCGCGTCGGGCGGGCGTCAGTTTCTCAACGTCTTTGCCGTCATATTGGGCCGCCTGCAGCGTCAAATCGTACTCATGGTCGATGTCTTCGGCCGTAACGGTCAGACCCAGCCGCTGCGTCTCCTGCCGCGCCGCCTCCCGCAGGAAGAGCTGCTGCAAGAGACTCAGCCCGCGCCCCTCCATAAGCAGTTGAATGAACATCGCCCGCTCAATGGGCACATCATTCACGAACGCGATGGGACGCCCGGCCCGCGCCGCGCCGTTGGCCGCCTCGGCGGGCTGGCTTGCCGCAGCAGGCCGGTTATGTTCATAGTTCTGCACCACAGTGTCGTGAACCGTGGTCGCGCTCTGATTCGGCCGCTCGCAGCCGGTCACAAGCAAGGCCGCCAGAACCGCCGCGGCCCCCCCGATGCCGACGCCCCGGTGATGACGCCCGTGCAAATGACTCCATCCGCCATGCCGAGCCCCTCTCCGGATGCGAGTCCGGAGCGCCAACGATGTGCCAGGAACTGATCGATCAGACGCTAAGTGCCCACTCAACTGCATCGCCCTCATCCTTGATCACACAGATTCAAACGGATCGCGATCCGCCCGGCTGATCGCCACTGCTACATCGGGCAACAACTTCTTCAATCCCGCAGCCATCGGTTTCAAGGCCGGGCGCTCGCTGGCCCAATGACCCAGGGCAATCACCGCCACGCCCTGCCGCTGGTACTGCAGCGCCTCATGATGACGAACCTCCCCCGTGATCACGACATCCCCCGGGCCGCACGGCTTGCAGGCCGCCAACGGAGCGCTCCCCGCCGCGCCGACCCACACCACGCCGCGGCGAAGTCTTGTCCCGGCGCCGCCGATCGTCACGATGCTGCCCGCTTTCACCCTGCAGGCCAGAGACCGGGCCAGCCCTCTCAGCGTGACTGGCTTGGCGAACCGGCCGATCCGCCCCTGGCCCATGCGCCGGTCCAGCACGGTCTCCAGGGGATATACGTCAAACGCTGGCTCCTCGTAAGGGTGGAACCGCCGGATCGCGGCGGTGACCTCCGCCAACGCTCGGCGAGGGAATATCGCTTCCAGGCGAATCTCCTCAACTCGCTCCAGACGCCCTCTTCGCCCCACCACCGGATCGGTCGTTTCAGTGCCGAAGAATGTCCCTTGACCCCGCAGCCGAAAGCTGCACTTTTCATAGTCGCCGATCCGCCCGGCGCCGGCCTTGTAGATCGCCTCCGCCATCCGCTCGACATGCGAAGCCGGTACGAACACCACCAGCTTGTACTTGGGATCACCGGCCCCGACGCTGGCCGCCGGTCGGACGTCATCAAGTCCGCACAACCCGGCGAGCGTGTCGTTCGTCCCCCCGACGGCCGCGTCCCAAGCGGTGTGAGGCGAATAAACGGCGATCCGACGTGCCAGAGCCTCGGCAGCCAGTCCGGCTTGCTCTCGGCCGTCAGGCGTCATTCGTTTGACGGGCCGGAAGATCGGCGGATGATAGGCCACGATCACGTCGAACCCGCCGCCGCTGGCTTCTCCCAGGACGGCCGGAGTCAAATCTACGGTCAGCATCGCCCGACTCGCCTTCCAGGCTTCGCTGCCGACCAGCAGCCCGACGTTGTCCCACTCTTCGGCGGCCCAGGTCGGCGCGATCTTCTCCATGGCCTCGACCAGTGCCTTCACCTTCATCGATGCCCGCGACCTAGCCATTCCGCCCGCACTCCCTGCCGACCAGCTCCGCATACAGCTCCCGCAACCGCCTGGTCACTGCCCCCACCTCGCCGGTACCGACCTCATGACGCTCGATGGCGGTCACCGGCATGATCTCCAGCACGCTCCCGGTCAGAAAAACCTCCTCGGAACCGAGCAGCTCGTTGATGTCGATGGACCGTTCCTCCACCGACATGCCCGCTGCCTTCGCCACCTCAATGACCGCCTTCCGAACCGTGCCGGGCAGCACCGGCGTATCCAGCGGCGGGGTGACCACGACGCCCTTCTGCACGGTGAAGACGTTGCAGACCGAGCCCTCCGCGAGTCGATTGTCAGTGTTGAACCACAGCGACTCGTTGCACTTTCGTTCGGCGGCGTCCTTCATCGCCAGCAGTCGCGGGAGATACGCCAGTGTCTTGTGGCCGGCCAGGGGATCAAGCCGGTTCTGCCTGTAAGGACAGATGCAGACTCGCATGCCCTGCTTGTACAGCTCCGGCGGATACATCCGCACCGGCTCGGCGGTGATGACCGTCGTCACCCCCGGCGGAACCTCTCCGGTGTCGCCGGGCTTGGGTATTGGGCCTGGGGTCACGGTAAGACGAACGCGGGCCTCATCCAGCTTGTTCGCGGCCAGTACCTCACGAATACCTTGTTCGAGATACTCGGCCGTCACGTCGACTGCCATGTGCAGCGCCTTCGCCGACGCCAGCAGCCGCTGAGCGTGATCGCCGAATCGCATGATCCGGCCGTTGTACACGCGAAGCGTTTCGAAAAGCCCCGCCGCATGCGTGAAGCCGGCATCGAATGCGGACACTCGAGCCTCCGCCGCGGGAAGAATCTTGCCGTTGAAAAAAACCAGCGAACTCATTGATTCCGACCAAGCCTCACTCTGTGCCCTCTTGCCGCGCCAATCGCCATCGCCCTGCGGCGGCGACCCTCATGCAGAACCGGAGGTTCCTCCTTTGGCACGCCCAGCGCCGCCAGCATTCCGGCGGCCTTGGCCCCCAGTTCCTCATATTCGGCTTCCGGATCGCTGTCTGCAACGATCCCGCTTCCAACCATCACGTCCGCATGCCCTTCGCCGACAACCATCGTGCGAATCGCCAGGTTCAGCATCATGTCCCCGTCCACCCCGACCCAGCCGATCGCGCCACAATAGGGCCCTCGCGGCGTCGGTTCCAGCTCATTGATGATCTGCATGGCCCGAACCTTCGGAGCACCGGTGATGGAGCCGCCGGGAAACGTCGCCCGCAGCAAATCCATCGCGTCCGCTTCCGGCCGGAGGCGGCCGACCACCGTCGCGGTCCGGTGAAAAACCGTCGGCAATGTCTCGATCTCGCCGTCGCTGACCACTCGCACGGTGCCGAACTCGCAGACCCGTCCGAGATCGTTTCGTTCGAGATCGATGATCATGTTCAGCTCCGCCCGGTCTTTTGGACTCTCGGCCAGTTCGCGCCCGGCCGCCTGGTCCTCTGCCGGCGTCGCCCCGCGCGGCCGCGTGCCCTTGATCGGGCGTGTCGTCACCGCGCCTCCCTGCACGTAAAGGAAAACCTCCGGAGAAGACGACACGATCGCCGCCCATGGCGCATCCTCTGGACCCTGCGAAACAGGAAGATAGACCGCGTGCGTCGATGGATTCATCTCTCGCAGGCTCTCATAAATGCCGAAGGCGTGCGACGCCACCGGAACCCGGCATCGTCGTGCCAGATTCACCTGGAAAATGTCCCCCGCCCGGATGTACTCCAATGCCCGAACGACCTTCCGCAGGTACTCCTCGCGTGAGAAGTTCCACGTGCCTGCCGCCGGCCTGCCCTGACCCCCGGAACGTTGCTCCCCGGAGGCCGCCTCGGAACCGGCCTTGCCCACGAACCGCTCCAACATCGTCAGTCGGTCGGAGAGCGAGGGCCGCTCGCATCGCGCCAGCCGCGAAGGCAGCTCAACGCCGGCCACCGTCCACGAACCTTCGAGTTCGTCGTGAATCACGACCGTGTCAAACAGCGCCCACCGCGAAATCGGCAACCGGCTGAAACCGCCATCCCGGCAACTGGAGGCGTCGTCGGATCTCGTAAGCCAACCCGACGGCTCGATGAACCGGCCCGCCTCATAGGCGAGGTATCCGACCCAGCCGCCCACGAACGGCAGATTCGGCGCAGGCTCCAGTGCCGCCCACGGCCGACATTCCCGGGTGAGCATGGCCAGAGGATCGACCGCACCATCGGACGCAATCGAAAGGACTCGGATGGGATCGGTGGCGAATATCGTATGCCGCCCCCACTTGGCGTGAGCGGCCACCGATTCCAGCAATATTCCACCGGGGCGGGTCGCCATGGCCTCCCGCAAGGCGCGCACATTACCGGGCGGCGCTATGGTCCGCGAAGCCCAACGAATAACCTCCTGATAACCTCGGCGCAGCATGGGCGGGCAGTATATCCCCCCGCAAGGTCCGTGTCGCACTTGAGCAGGCACCTGCCTTTTTCCACTCCCAATCTTGAGGCGCTGGCCGATTCACGTATAATTGGCTGAGGAGAGAGCAGGCCCGCGAAGGAGGATAACCAGCCGGCCAGAGGTGCGACCACCATGGACCGACAGCAAACCAGCCAGGCGGCTGTGACCGCCGTGCCCCGGCAGCAAACGGCTTTGTGGATCATCGCAATCCTGCTCGCGATCATCGCCACGGCGGTGGTGGTGAGATCGCCGGATGTCTTCGGTGTGCCGCAGGCTTTCGGCGGCGACGCGCCCGTGCCCGGTGCCCGGGGCGTATACGCGTTCACCGGGCAGCTCGCGGAAAACCGCTACGGTCTGTTCATGATGGATGTCGAGGCCGGCAATATCTGGTGCTACGAATACCTGCCCGGCACGCGCAAGCTGATGCTGGTGGCGGCCCGCACTTACAGGTACGACCGCTACTTGGAAGACTACAATAACGACAAAGGGACCAACCCCGAGGCAGTGCAGGCCCTGCTCCATGATCAGAACCGCATCAAGGAGCGGATTAACGGCGGTGAGGTCTCCCCCGCCACCGGGGATGAGGATCTCGGAACCGAGGTTCCCGGCCTTCCCTACTACCAGGAACCTACCGACCGGGACCAGCGCAAGAAGCTGGAATAGCTGGAACAAGCAGACGGCTTTCATCGGGGGCCTTGTACCGCGGACCAGACGCAGCGCGGCAGCCGTCGATACAAGCCGTAAGCGACGACCGCGTTCGTGTTGAGCGTTCAGGGGAACAGAAGCCATCGCCCGCGGGCCGGCTTCAGGGGGTTTGACAGCAACGGGAAATATTTCCTATGGCAACGGACTATTTGACGCTTGAAGAAGTGTGCGAGACGTTGAGCAAGACGCCGGATGAGGTCCAGGCAATGGTGGCGGACGGCCGTTTGAGCGAGATACACGACGGCGGCAAGATCTTCTTCAAGAAATCCGAAGTCGACCAGATCGCCGCCAAGGAGGGCAGCAGCATCGTCGACCTCGCCCTGTCCGACGAGGCCGACGTCCAGGAAACCAACGAAACCTTCGCTTCGGCCTTGTCGGACCTGGCCGATTCGTCTTCCAACGCGGGCCTGCTGGAAGAGAACCCTCCTCTTGAGCCGGCTGCCCAAGCCCCGGCTGAGCTCGATATCCCCACTCCGGCGCCGGCCCCGACCGACAGCGGCGGCTTGGCGGAAATCAGTCTCGAAGATCTCCCCGAGGAATTACCTGCCGCTCCACGCGAGGAGGCCGCCCCCAGCGATCTGCTCGGCTCAGATCTCGACCTGGTGCCCGCTGAGGGAGCCGCTCCGGACAAGGGTTCCTCTGCGGCGATCCCGGATCTGGGCCTGTCCGGCTCGAGCATCCTGGGTCTCGAACCCGAGAAAGCGGATGTCAAGCCGCCCCCCAAGGAAGAAGCCAAGCCCGGCAAGGTCGGCATCAGCGTGTTCGATGACGACGAGCTTCCGATTACTGCCGACCCAATGGGCGAGACTCAGATTTCCGCCGGTGTGCCCGAGCTCGAGAGTGTCGGCAGCGGCAGTGGCCTGTTGGACCTGACTCGGGAGAGCGATGACACCAGCCTCGGCGCGGAGCTGTTGGACGTGATATCGCCCTCAGAAGCCGCCGATACGGAAACCGAAGGCGAGGCTGTCGAAGTCGTCGAGGCCGCTGAAACCATCGAGGACAGCGGCCCCGAGGCCATGGAGGTCGTGGAGGCCGCCGAGGCGCCCGCCGAGGAAGAGGCCCCTGTGCTGGTCTCGCCGCGCAAACGAGCGCCCGCCGCGATGAGGGGCGCTGTCCCCTTGAACGTCTGTGCGGGGCTCGGTTTGCTGGGTCTGGCGGTGGCCGCCCTGGCGACTGCCGGCGCGATTCAGGGCGTCTGGCCCAGCTTCCTGAGCGTGATCGCCAAAGACATTCCCCATTACGCCGCATTTGGCGGCCTGGCTATCATCGCCGTCGCGATCGGCGTCTACGGCATCATGGCCGATCGCCCCAAGTAACGGTTCACGGTCCTCTGTTGAAAACCGTAGCGCCGGCCCTCCGTGGCCGACGTGGAACACCAGAAACCTCGCATGTTGGCAACTCGCGCCGCGATTCCCGTCGCCATCCCGAGGGCTTTTCAACAGAGTAGGTTCACGAACCACGTGACTTGGCGACGGCATTCCGCGGCTATGTTGAGGGCGTCGTCCGCCAACCTGTTCACACTCTCTTGAATTGCTTCTCCAGATCTCGCGTGCTGAGCTGCAGGGTCGTCGGCCGGCCGTGCGGACAGTTTGATGATTTCTGAACCAGGTGCCGCTGAGCCAGCAGCGCCTGCATCTCCTCGGTGCTCAGCGGATCGCCCGCCTTCACCGCCGCCTTGCACGCCATCATGTCCAGGGCTTCGTGCAGATGAGCCTCCTCCGACTGGGTCTCCTCGCCCTCAGCGAGCTTGTCCAGCAGATCGGCAACGAACGTGCTGATCTCCACGTCCGGCAATAACGCAGGAAACGCCTGCACCGCGAGCGCCTTCGGCCCAAAGACCGACAGATCGATGCCCAGCCTGCCCAGCAGCTCGCGATGCTGCTCGGCCGCCTGGGCCTGCTGCGGCGAAACCTCCAGCGTCTCCGGTATCAGCAGCCGCTGCGACTCCAACGGCCCCGCTAACAGTTGCTCCCGGAACTTCTCATAGAGGATCCGCTCATGCAGGGCGTGCTGGTCCACGATGATGATGCCCTCGTCGGTCTGGGCAACGAGGTAAGTGTTGTGGACCTGGATGACACTGCCCCTCAACTCGTCGCGACCTTCGAACGACGGGATCTCAGTTCGCACATCTGAGCCGGCAAATCGCTCCGCCGGTGTTGCCGCTGGCGAGCCCGGTCCTGTCCCGACCGGCTGGGGCGTCGTCGGAACCGACTCGGCTCGCGGTGGTTCCGGAAATGGCTCACGCATCGCCGGTCGCCGGTCCATCGTCGAAACGATCGACGGCCGTACAGCTCGCGTCTCAAACGGCGGCGGCTGAAACCGGAGCCGGGCCTGCGTCGGATCGATGGCCTTTAGATAATCCGCCAGCGCTTGCCTTGCTCGCTGTTGATGCGAGGATGCCTCAATCGACAACCCCTCGCCGCCGCCAGCGGGCGCCCGCAGCGCCGGCGTCAGATCGTAGCTCAGCAGCGTCTCGCGCAGCACCGCCAGCACCTGCGATTGCACCAGCCCCGCATCGCGCCACCGCACCTCGATCTTCGTGGGGTGCACGTTTACGTCAAACTGATCCGGTTCCGCGGTCAGGAAGACGAACACCACCGGGTACCGATCATGCTCGACCAGGCCCCGAAACGCCTCCCGGACCGCATACCCCACCCGCCGGTCCACGATGTACCGCCCGTTCAGAAATAGATACTGCCACTTGGCCGACGCCCGCGATTGGTCCGGCGGCGCAAACAGAGCTTCAATGCCCAGCTCTCTCTCCTGACGGGCTGTGGTGAGCAGGCACCGGGCCAACTCGGCCCCGTAGAAATCCGCGATCCGCGTCCGCCGGTCCGGCGTGGCGGGCAGATTCCTCGCCGGGCGACCGTTGTGCGAGAGCGTGAACGCGATGTCCGGATGGGCCAGAGACAGCCGGGCCAGTTGCTCCGTCGCGTGTGAAACCTCCGTCGGCGCCTGCCGCAAAAACTTCCGCCTCGCGGGCACGTTGTAGAAAAGGTTGCGAACCTCGATCGTGGTCCCGAGCGGCGCCGCGCAGGCCTTCGGTGGCGGGACTTGGCCTTCGGCCGCGATAATCTCGTACGCCTCGAATTGCTCCGCGGGCCGGCTGCAGATCCGCAGGTGGCTCACCGCGGCGATCGACGCCAGGGCTTCTCCCCGAAAGCCGAGACTCCGAATATGAAACAGATCGTCGACGCTGTAGATCTTGCTCGTCGCATGGGCCGCCACCGCCATCGGCATGTCGTCGGCGGGGATGCCGCACCCGTCGTCGGTCACGCGGATAAGCTTGGCCCCCCCCTCCTCCAGGGCCACATCGATCCGTCTGGCCCCGGCATCGATGGAGTTTTCGATGAGTTCCTTGACAACCGACGCTGGCCGCTCGATGACCTCCCCTGCGGCTATCTTGTTCACAAGCGAGGGGTCGAGCTTCTTGATTCGAGACATTGGGTGCTTCTATCGGCTTCCGTCCGTCGCCCGGGGCGGTGCTCGCGGTCCGAGTATACGCAACGCCTCGCGCGCCGGTCAACACGACGCCCCCACCTGGGAATAGCCACCAGGGGCCAGCCCGAGGCGTTGGCGAGGCGGGCTCGGAGTCGAGGCCACCGAGACACGAAGAACCGACCACGTACGAGCAACTGCTGAAGCTGGTAAAACGACCCCCTCACCCATTCCTGCTATTGGCTGCTCGCCCGCGAATTCGCCTCCGCTCTTGACGCCACCTCATTAACGCCGAGAATGCCCAGTTGCCCTCACACGGCGCTCAGGAGAGGTGTCCGAGTGGCTGAAGGTGCATGCTTGGAAAGCATGTGTGCGGGTAAAACCGTACCGGGGGTTCGAATCCCCCCCTCTCCGTTCTTTCTGCAGGCAGTCCACAAGCTCTTGGAACTCGAATACTTGCGAGAATTGCTCGATTGTTGACTGCTCGAATGCCCTCAAGCTGCCCTCAGGAACTTCAGTTGCTGCGGCGTGGCCGGCGGAGCCATTCGCGCGGGCGCCCGCATGGCCTCTGGGCTGTGCCCGTTGTGAGGCGACTGTTCGCCGGATCAGTTGGTACAATACTGTCTTCGCACAGGAGTGAGGCATGTCAATCGCTGACTCGGATGGACAGGCAACGGCGACTGAGGACCGGTACCGGGCCTTGCTTGCCGTTTCGGAAGCGATCGCCTCGCACCGGGACTTACCGGCGCTGTTCCAGGAGTTGGCCGGCCAACTCGTTCAGGTGGTGCATTTTGATGCCCTATCCTTGGTGCTGCACGAGGCGGCGACCAACATCATGCGCCTGCACGTCTTGGAGACGTGGCAACCCCTCTCATCGCGGCCCGTGGTCGACTTACGTCCGGAAGACGACCCTGCAGGGTTGGTCTGGCAAACCCAGCAGCCGCTCATCACCTCGAACGTAGCCGACCTAAAACGCTGGCCGCGGTTGCTGGAACGTGTGCAACCATATGGGGTCCAGAGTTTCTGCTGGCTGCCGCTGACCACGGCCAGGCGGCGGCTGGGCGCGCTGGTGTTCACGTCTAAGCAGCCGGCGACCTACGACGGATCGGACGTGCACTTTCTGCAACTCGTGGCTAACCAGGTGGCCGTTGCCGTCGAGAACGCGCAGGCGTTCCAGGAGATCGAGGCGCTGCGGGACAAGCTCGCCAAGGAGAAGGCATATCTGGAGGAGGAGGTTCGCACCGAGCACAATTTCGGCGACATCGTCGGTGAGAACGCGGCGCTGCGCGCCATCCTCAAGCAAGTCGAGACGGTTGCTCCCACCGAGTCCACGGTGCTTGTCCGCGGGGAAACTGGCACCGGCAAGGACCTGATCGCTCGGGCCGTGCACGACTTGAGCCCGCGCAAGGGCCGCACATTTGTCAAGTTGAATTGCGCGGCGATTCCCACGGGACTGCTCGAAAGCGAATTGTTCGGCCATGAGAAAGGCGCCTTCACCGGCGCGATCGCCCAGAAAGTCGGGCGCTTTGAGGTGGCGCATCAGGGAACGTTGTTCCTCGATGAGGTGGGCGATATTCCGCTGGAGCTTCAGCCCAAACTGCTGCGCGTGCTGCAGGAGCACGAGTTCGAGCGTCTCGGCGGCACCAAAACGATTCGAGTGAACGTGCGACTCGTAGCCGCCACCAACCGCGACCTCGCGGAGATGATTGCCGAAGGCCGCTTCCGCAGCGACTTGTACTATCGACTAAACGTCTTCCCGATCACGCTGCCGCCGTTGCGTGAGCGCCCGGATGACATCCCGCGTCTGGTTCGGCATTTCACACAGGACTTCGCCCGTCGCATGGGCCGGCGGATTGACACTATCCCGTCGTCGGTGATGGATGCCCTGGTTCGCTATCCCTGGCCGGGCAATGTGCGCGAGCTGCAGAACGTCATCGAGCGCGCGGTAATCCTCTCCAAGGGTCCGACGCTCCAGGTACCCGTTGCCGACCTGCAACCGGCGGCCTCGCCGGGCACGGCACCAACCGCCGCCGTCACGTTGACCGACGCGGAGCGAGAGCACATCCTGCGGGCGCTGCGTGACGCCAATTGGGTTCTCGGCGGCCCCAAGGGGGCTGCAGCTCGCCTCGGGATGAATCGCTCCACGTTACACTGGAAGATGAAGAAGCTCGGCATCTCCCGTCCCGATTAGCGCGCCAACCTGCCGGCGCAGGCGCCAAGCCGTTGGCGCTTGGCGCTGACACGCATTGCTGCGCGCACGTCCCTGTATCGAGCACATCCCTCTTTTTCTCGCGTTTTCGCAGACTCAGCCGGCAAGTTCAGAAGTGGCACGGCGGTTGCTTTACTGCCATGCAAGAACGGG
>DATKKX010000163.1:0-2075 GCA_035542775.1 Phycisphaerae bacterium
CCGGCTTCGAAGCGGCCGCCGCGCTGGGTGAGGAGGCCAGGAACACCCGCCGGTCCGTCCCGGCCAGCATCATCGGCATCGTGATCATGACGGGCGTCTTCTACCTGCTCGTCGTTCTGGCGGAGGCATGGGCTATCGGACGGCCCGGCATCCCGGGCTTCATCGCCCAGCCCAGCCCGCTCGGCTACCTCACCAGCCGGTACTGGTCGCCGTCGGCGGTGTGGGTCATCGACCTGGTGGTCGTGCTCGCCGCTCTCGGCTTTGTCATCACCGCATCCAACGCGGCCATAAGGGTCCTGTTCGCCATGGGACGCGAACAGGCACTGCCCAGGCCGCTCGCCCGGCTGTCGGGCCGCCATACCCCGGTCGTCGCGATCGCGTTCGTCGCCGTTCTCACAATGGCGCTTGGGCTGCCGCTGACCTACGCCCTTGGCGGCGCGAGCACAGCAGGGTATCTTTTCGCAGCGGGCGGGCTCGCGGTGGTGCTGGTCTACCTCACCGGGAACCTCGCGGTCATCCGCGCGTTCCGCACCGAGTTCCGCGCTGAGTTCAAGCTCTGGCGGCATCTGATCATCCCGGCAACCGCCGTCGTGATCTTTCTGTTCCCGCTGTGGGGCATCATTCACCCGCCTGCCTACACGCTGATGAACCTGCTTCCCTTTGCCGCGCTCGGCTGGCTCTGCCTGGGTGCCATCGCCGCCACCGTCCTGCGGGCCCGGCAGCCTGACAACTTCCGAACCCTCGGAAAGGTGTTCATGACGAGCGAAGGGCGACCAGCAGAGCCTGCTCGCGGCAGTTAGCCAACCGTTCGTCCGCACATCCCCTCAAGGCAACCTGAAGCTCGATTACCCACCAATCGTGGGGCCGCGGTCCCCGCACCTCTAATATCGTGGTCCTTCGTGCGCTGGGCTGCGGCTCATCGTGTCCCCATCGCCTTGTGCAGCGCCTCCGCCTCGTCGTGGCTGAGGAAGTACTTTGCGTAACGAGTGCCGGCGAAGTGCTCGCCCATGAGCTGGGACCAGAGCAGCACCGAGCGGAGCGGCCGGTGGTTGACCACGATCCGGGCGGCTTGGCCAGCCTCGTTGAAACGCACCACTAGAGCAGTGGGTCAGCGCCGTAGGTCACCAACGGCAAGCCGGGGGTTAACCTTCTGCACATCCATGCGATAGTGACAGACATCTTGCGACGTAACTGATCCCATTTCGGAGTTAGAACTGGCCAGCGGCAAACGCGGGCCGCCGTGCGCCGGACTGGTGCCGTGATCGTGCATCGGCTGGCATGTGCGGGCACCAAGCTGGAGTTGCAAAGCCGGACGTTCGCTCTTGCCACCCTCCCACGGCCCCCTCCGTTGCCGCGAGCGCGCAGTCCACCACCGACCTCTTCGGCCACTCACAGGTCTGGCGTGCAAGCCAAGTGACATGCAACCAATGACAACGGCGATCCTGTCGAGCCGCATCCCGGAACGCCTGATGCCTCGCCTTCGAAGGCGAACGGACAGAACACCCCTAGCGCAGCGCTGGATCGACCTTGGCCTGGTGGCCGGCACCGACGATGGCGGACTTCAACTCCTCACGAACGGATCATGGTTCGCCGGCAACATGATCGAAGAATACGCAAGCCTGTACCCCGAGCACACCGCGCAACGATAGGGCGGGGCAGTCAGCAACCAATATCCAAATGCAAACGGAATCTCCTCCTCCTCCTCCTCCTCCTCCTGAGCCGCAGTCCAGCCAACGATGGACGATCCGGCGAACAAGAGCGCAAGGTCGCCGCTCTGATTGACGTGTCAAGCAACTGTCAGCCGCAAGACTGGGCTGTCAACGGCGCGCGCAATTGGGCGTGAGTGAGCGGAAGACAAAAGGCCTTGGCCTCTGTTGGTCGTCGCGCAGGCCCGGATCGCACTGGTGACAGGCTGCTCAGCCTGCATATTTATACATCGCCGCCGTGTGACGACGGCCACGAGAAACTGCCCGCAGACGGCCAGATAGCTGCCCGCTGGCGGCCATGAAACCTGCCCGGCGGCGGTCACAAGATCTGCCCGACACGATTTGACGGTTCCCTGCCGGTTACCCGGC
>DATKKX010000164.1:0-18775 GCA_035542775.1 Phycisphaerae bacterium
CGCGAGCTCGCCGTGCAGTCCGACGCCGACGTGGTGTTCGTCGAGATCGGGGGCACCGTCGGCGATGTCGAAAACGCCTATTACATCGAAGCCGTCCGGCAGTTGGCCTTCGAGGAAGGCCCCGGCAGCGCCTGCTTCGTCGCCTTGACCTACATTCTCGAACCGGCCAGCCTCGGCGAACAGAAATCCAAGGCCGCCCAACTCGGCATCAAGCAACTGATCGACAGCGGCATCCAGCCGCACATCATCGCCTGCCGGGCCCTGCACCCCGTCACCCAGAAGGTCCGCGAGAAGATCGCCCTGTATTCCAGTGTTCCCTACGAGCGGGTCTTCAGCATGCACGACTGCGAATCCATCTACGTTATACCACAGATGGTGCAGGACGCCGGCCTCGACCGTGAGGTCGTCGACATCCTCGGGCTGCGCGATCGCGTTCACCCCGAGGCCGAGGCCAAGGCACGCAAGGTCTGGGACGACTACCTGTCCGGCCTGCGCAATGTGACCGAGACCGTCGCCATCGGCATCGCCGGCAAGTACACCTCCGTCCGCGACAGCTACGCCTCGGTCATCAAAGCGCTGGAGCACAGCGGCACGAAATGCGGCGTCCGCGTGAATATCGAATGGATCGACGTCGCCGAGATCGAGAGCAAGCACCAGGACCCCGCCGAGATCCTTGGCCATCTGGACGGCATCATCGTGCCTGCGGGCTTCGGCGTCCGCGGAACCGAAGGCAAGATCGCCTGCGTCAGGCACGCACGAACCACGCGCCTGCCCTACCTGGGGCTGTGCCTCGGTTTTCAAATGGCTGTCATCGAGTATGCCCGCAACGTGTGCGGGCTCCCCGGCGCCGGCTCGACCGAATTTGATCCCACCTGCGCTGATCCGGTCATCGACATCCTTCCCGAGCAGAAGCAGATCGAAGGTCTGGGCGGAAACATGCGGCTGGGCGGACACGATGTGGTGCTGAAGCCCGGCTCGCTGGCCGCCCGCCTGTACAACAACGCCCCCGAGGTCCGCCTGCGATTCCGCCATCGCTACGAGGTCGATCCCCGCTACATCGAGCGCCTGGAATCCGCCGGCCTCATCTTTAGCGGCAAGGCCCCCGATTTCCCCATCATGCAGGTACTGGAGCTGCCGTCCAACATCCACCCCTACTTCATCGCTACGCAGGCCCACCCCGAACTGACCAGCCGCCCTCTGCGTCCGGACCCGTTTTTCCTTGGCCTGGTCCGCGCCGCAATCGCGTGCAAGCAACCGCTGACCGCGCCGCAGGAAATGCTCCAGCGCTAGGCGCCCGCCATCGCCCGCAGGCAATCGCCGACCGCCGCGACCACCTCCGTCCGCGCATAGGCGGGGAGCGCACCACGAAGGGCCTGGCGCGGCTGAGCCGCAACCAAAGTAGCGGCCGACCTCCTGGTCGGCCGACGACGCGACAAAATCTTCGCGGCTCGAGAAGAAATTGAGCGTTTGTAGTACGAAGACCACCAAGACCTGAATCAAAGGAAGACCATAAACCCTTCCTGCGATGGGTGGCACGGACAAACCCGGTTTGTCCGTGCACTCGCGCGACGCCGCCGTGATCCGAACCGCGACCGTGAGAGAGCGGCCCGCCGGTTCGAGAGTCCGCTGGTGCGAGAGTCCGCTGGTGCGAGAATCCGCTGGTGCGAGAATCCCTTCTCGCACCGTCTCCTACCTCGCTCTTCTTCGTGCTCTTCGTGTCCTTCGTGGTGCCCCCGCCCTTGACCTTCCCCCGCCTACTCCCCCGCGTCCGCCATCTCCCCGGGCGACGGCTCCAGCTCCACCAGCAACGCCCGTATTTTCGGCTGCCGCGACTCGATCTCCAGCGACCTGCGCAGATGGGCGATGGCCCGCTGCCTCGCCAGCGGGTACTCCGACTGCGACCGCCGGCTCAACGCCAGGTTGATCTCCCCGCTGCCGTTGTGCGCGATCAGGCTGTCCGGCTCGATCTTCAGCGCCTGGGCATACTCGCTCAGGGCCCTGTCGTGGTCGCCAAGCTCCTGGTACGTCGAAGCCAGCTCGTTGTGGACCCTCGCCGACGCCGAGTCGATCGCCTCAGCCTCCCGCAGCGCCGCGATGGCCCCCTCCAGATCGCCCTGCCGGCGGCAGCAGGCGCCCAGTCGGATGGCCGCCTCCAGGTTGTGCGGCTCCAGCCAGCAGACGTACCGGTAGGCCCGAACCGCCGCATCCAGCGTTTGTCGCCGGTCGATTGCCGTCTCGGAGAGCTTGTCCAGGCAGCCCGCCAGGGCGAAGGCGTACTCGCCGCTGTCCGGCGCGTTCTTCACCGCTGCCTGATAGTGCCGCACCGCCGCCTCGTCTCGTCCCGCCGCCGCGGCGATCCGCCCGAGGTTGGCATGGGCGGTCGCGTTGTGCGGATCGAGCGATAACGCTTCCTCAAATGCCGCCGCCGCGCCGGCCTCGTCGCTCCTGGCCGACAGCTCGCATCCCTTGGCGACCTCACGGCGCGCCATGCTCCGATGGATCGAATCCATCATCCCCCACGCATCGCCTCCCTGGCATCCGCCCGCCAGCGAAACGATCGCAAGAAGCACTGCGGCAATCGCCCTGACCATGCCGAACTCCGGCTAGCGCCTATGCCCCCATCCTCGCCGGCAGCGCGCAGAGCCTCCGCCGGCTTCGATACACTCTTCATATCGGCAAAAACAGCAATCCCGGCCGATGAAGGACCGCCACCCCTTCATTCCCGCGAGGCCTTTCAGAGGTAGCGTCGGCCGCCCCTGGCCGGCGTGGATCACGATCGGCGCCCGGTACTCAGCACCCAGCACTCTGTCCCCACCCCTCGCTCCCTTCGTGTTCTTCGTGCCCGGAGCCTGCCCGCTGCGGCGGGTGGTGCCTCCTCAATCGCCGCCGGCTATTCCAGCTTCAACTGCTCATTGGACTCGGCCAACGCCTTGATCGCCGCCGCCGAATACCGCAGCTTCCGGCCTCCATCCCCCAGCCACGTCTTGGCCGCTAGTTCGCCGTCACCGCGAACCACGGGATCCTTTCCGAAATGCCCGAGGCCGTCGCCGTTGTCATCCAGCAGCGAATGTTCCATCAGCGGCAACTTCTTGTTGCGGTAGTACCTCTCCGTGCCCTCGATCGCTGCGTTGTAGGCCTCCTTGATCGACACGCGCCCGTCCCCGTCCGCGTCGGCTTCGGCGCCGCCGACCAGTGCCGAGGTGATGGCGCCCTCCCATCCGGCCGCGTTGCCCTCGTCCGCTCGCGTCGATGTGCAGATCACGCGTCCTTTGCCGCTCAAGTCCCAAATGAAGCACCCGCTCTGGCACGGGTTGAGCAGGATGACAATGTTCCGGGTCGGCAGGGCATCCAGCATCTTGCCCAGCTCCTTGCTGGTCAGGAATCCGTCGGTCAGATCGTGAACACAGCCCCTCGGCGTGGACCCGCCGTGCCCCACGATATAAACCAGCAACTGATCGTCCTCCTTCATGATCCGCGCCAGGTGCTCGAAGACCTTGCGATAGTTCACCAGACTGGATCGCCCGTCCACGGCCGCGTCCTTCTCTTTTCCGTCTTCGTACAGCCGGTAGATCGCTTCCTCCGGATAGCCGTAAACCTCAGTCAGCATCTTGCAGATTCGCTGATTCGAATCCCAGTACCACTTCTGATGTTGCGTGCTCCCATGGCTCGTGCCGCAGCTCACCAGCGCAAAGCGGTTCACGCGCTCAGCGGGTGAACGCTGTTCGTCAGGCTGCGACGCCGCTTCCGCCGGGCGCGATTGCGCCTGTGCCCACGGCATCCGCGGGTCACCTCGTGCCGACTGCCCGGCCTGATCGGCGACAGGATGACGACCGGCGGAGAGGCTTGACAGCGTGAGCAGGAATAGCGCGACCGTTCGTGCGACTCGTGCTTTTTTCATGGCCGGGCCTCTGCTGAAGGGTGAGGATCATCATATCCACGCCTCATCGTGAGGTTCAAGCAAAACGCCATTCATCCGCCGCTCGCACCAATCGTCCCCCCTCACGGATCGCTGGAAAATCGCAACAGTGGCCTCTTTTCTGCGTGCATCCTGTTCCCATCAGCCGGGTACAAGCAAAAGCCGGTACGGGCGGGCCCGGGAGGTCGGAGAATAGCGATGTTACGGTTAACCAGCTTCGTCATCGGGTTTGCTCTGTTTTGGCCGTGCCCGCTCAACGGGCAGATATCTCGCCTCAACCAGGAAAAGCACCCCTTCGGCCGCGCAGGCGTACCCGCGGCGCAGCCCGCCGCCAGCGGCTTTACGACACAGCCCATGGCCCAGGCGCCCGAAACGCTGTCCACCGGTGTCGCCGAAACAACGCCGCTTTCGGCCCAGCAGCAGGCACAGCTTGCGGTCACCTTCCAGCAGCTCGATGCCGATCTCCAGAATCTGCTCGCCGCCGCCGAGACCCAGATCGCAGCCCTGCTCACGCCTGAGCAGCAGGCCCAGCTTGCCGCCCATAAGCTCCAGGGCGGACACGCGGCCCAGCAGACATCCACGGCACCGCCGAGCGCTATGCCCGGCCCTCAAACAGTTCCGCCTCAAAGCCCCGCCGGTATGGCAGGCACCTCAGCCATGGCCCAGGACAGCGACGGCGAGCACCATCGGCTGGACGCATTTGAACAGCTATCCGACCTGACCGATGCCCAGCTTGCCGCGATCCACAGCGTCAAGAGCATCCTGCGATTGGCGACCAAGTCCCTGTGCGACAAAGCGGCAGCGGATTTCCGGGCCATCCTGACGCCGGCGCAGGCCGCGATCATCGACCAGCAACCCGGCCAACCCCGCGCGCCGAGCACCGCTCAGCCCGGCGAGTCCAATCTCGTCGCGGGCGGCACGGCGGGCGACCCAGTGCAATTGACGCAGGAGCAGCAGACGCAGGCGGCCGCGATCTTCGCTCAGCTTGATGCCGACACACAATTGTTGCGCCTGGCCGCGATGCAACAGATCCTCTCGCTCCTGACAGACGCCCAGAAATCCCAGTTGCCGGCGGCGACCGCCACCGACAACCCTCCTTCCGGTGCCGCTCCTGCGGGGGGCGTTCAACCGCCCCCCGGCGGCCCTGGGACTGACAGCGGCGGCGCACCCTCGACCGCCGCGGTCGCCCCCGCCTCCGGCCAGCCTGAGCAGGTCCAGGCCGGCGAGGACCATGAGTCTCCGCTGGCGGAGCTCACCGCCCAATTGAACCTGAGCGCCTCCCAGAGCGACACCATGGCGAGCATATTGAACAACCTCCAGACCATGATCCAGACCCGCGTGCAGCAGTCCGTGACGGACCTCCGCGCCGTCGTGCCCGCGCCGTCGTCGGCAGCCGGGGTATCCCCCGCGACTCCGGCGGCGCGAACCACAGGACTCCACTAGGGAACGATCCTGGGAAAGGCTTGGCCCCCTTACAGGCCGGTTGGGCGAGCAAATGATCCGAGCATCGCCTCGATCCGAGGCGATGCTCGGAAGGTGTTCACGCCAGTCGATTCCCGCTCCGGCAACCGTGCGGGCGATTCGTGTTTCCACGGCTTGGCTGTTGTCGAAGCAGGTCCGCGCCCTCTCATCACCCGCACTGGAGTATCATCCAACAGCGATCGAAGCGCCGCGCCTTCAGGTCCTCATCTCGGATCCAGTAATAGAGGCAACCCACATCTCCCCACATCATGCCTGCCTGGTCGGCACTTGGAACTTGCAGGAGCAGTCGCCACTCGTAGGCATGGCTGCGAGCAGCAGGCGCGCGCGGGTCCTGGTAGCTCGTCCCGTCACCGCAGTAAAGGCCTGCCGTTACCATCGCGCACTGCTTCATCATGTCGTTTTGCATCTGATCTGGGTAGCCGCCCAGAATCATACGACGCGACCACACCTCCCCTTCGTATGTCATCGAAAGGAGGTCCAGGTAGGCCCTCAGTTGCTCCGGATTGAGGTCGAGGTCGTCAATCAAAACGCCTTCCCATGGCGGTAGGGTGATTGTCTCCTCCGGCCTGAGACCGCATGGAATGTAGCGCGCCTCTTTCGGCAGATCGCTGGGCCAGTCGGTAACGAAGGCCTGCCCCTTCGGTTCCGGCACGTAGATCACCGCGGAACTGCCTGCGTCCTTCGGATCGAACCCCCACGTGCTCTGGGCTGTATCATAGAAGAACAGGAGCAGCCCGCGGCGCGGAAACCCCTGCTGCGCAATCACCTCGGGCTGGGCGTCGAGATCGATCTGCGCAATGAACGCTAGACTCCGCTCCTTCCACTTGGGCCAGGCGACAGACACAGGCAGATCGGGCAGACCGCCCAGCCTCGATCCTGAACGCGATGCCCCGCTCCTGTGCGGCGTCATCACGACCGCGCCGCGAGCCAGCCTTTCAATCGTGTCCAAATCCCAGAACTCAACCCCCTGCGCGCACACCATCAGCTCGTCGATGTCCATGCGTTCCTCCCTTGATCTCCAGCGGCCTATGACAGGGCGAGGTCCCCACGACCCAACCGCGGCTGCCCGCTCACGTGTCCGTCGGCGTCTCGTCCCACCGGTTGCCGGGGGCATATCCGCACAACCAATTGAGCGTGAAATGCCGCTCGACGGTGATGGACCTCACCTCGGCCCACTCCTCAACGCTCAAATCGCGATAGGCTTTGCCCTTGGCCGGAAAATCGTCCTCGGCGCACGCCGGAATCGTCCCCTTCTTTGCCCCCTCGCGTGCCGAGAAACGCAGAATGTCCTCGAAGCTGTGAAAACCGGCCACCTTCATCTTTGGATCGGCCGGAAAACGATCACCTCGCTCGATCAACTCCCGCGTGCGGCTCCGCCAATGCCAGAATTCCGCCACGTCGCGGGCGCGGTCAACCTCAGCTTGCGCACGCAACTGTACCGACCGCACAAACGCGGCGATGTCTGACGATGGTACCTGCTTCAGAAGATCCTCGCTGGCCCCCGTATCGTAGGGCGGCAGCTCGGCGATCATGCCCAGCGCCCACATCAGCGTCTGGGCCGCCTCCGTCCGCCACGACGCGTCGATCTGCTCCTGCTCGGTCATCGTCACCAGCGTGCTCTGGGCGAAGGCCTGCTCCTTCGGCGACATATGCTCCCAGAGCCCGGCTTGACGAAACCCCCGCCAGAACTTGTCGCGCTCCGCCTCGCCTTGCCGGCGAAAATCCTCCCGCTCGCTCGGGCTCCACTTGGCGAGTATCTCGCGGAGCATCTCCCGCGGCGGCGATGAGAGCGCTTTTACCACGACATACTTGAGAATAACCAGCCGCCGCGCCGCATCCCCTGACGTTGGCCGGGATTCCGATGTCTTAGAGTCCATGTTGCACCTGCGCGGTCGCCCGTCTCTGGATAGTCCTCAGCGACGGCTGCCGGACGCTCACTCCACCTTGCCCTTGTACCTGCCGTCCCGCACGCCGTCTTCCGCATCAACGGCATCCACAACCTGTTTCATCTCCTCCCGGCTGACGACGCCCTTGGAGATCAGCAGGCGGACGACCGCCGCCAGGTACAGCCGCAGCTCGTCGTTCTCCACCTGGAGTCTGGCGATATCCGCCGCACCGCCGCCGCCGGAGGCGCGGCTTCTCTGGAGCTCGGCGCGGAGGCTGTCGATCTCGTTCTTCTGATCCGCCAGATCGAGCTGCTGTCCCAGATCGCCCAATAGAAAGAACCGTCCCCAACCCATGTGTGTCTCCTCTTGTCTCTGGCCGTCCCAGACAGGGTTGATGCCCCATGATGACCGTTGTTCACAAAATCGCCCACATCCGGCTTGCGCCCCAGCCCTGCTAAGGGCGTCAGTCAATAGCCGAGGGGCGTGAGCCCTCGGAGAACGGCACCCGACCACCGTGAAGCCCTGCAAGGGCGACAGAAACGCCCCGACTCGTCGCCGCACTCTCATTTTCAGCCTGGAGGGCGAACCACGCCATCATGTCATCCTGGCGCGACAACTCCTCGTCGCATCTACTCTAACAGGAATTCCCTCGCGCGTCTCCGTCAGTGGTGCCGACGCCCTCGTCGGCAGCCTTTCAATGCCGCGGGTGGGACAGCAACGCGTGAACCCAAGCCGCCGGTGAGGGCACCGGCTCCACGCCGACCGCCCCCCAGCCGCAGCCGGCATTTTCGATTTTCGGTTCTCGATTTTCGATTTTTGGCTTGCCCTCCGCCAAAAGTTAGGGTATAGTTAGCATAAGGAGTCTGTGTGCCCACATGCTTGAGCAGCGGGCAGATGGTCTGCCGCGGTTCTCGAGCAGGGCGAACGCGGGGGTATGCCGGTGCGCGCATTCCGCGCCCGGCGCCCACGTGCGACCGAAAATCGAGAGGCCGATCGTGACAGCCGTCTACCAGCAAAAGCAGGAACCACCCCACGGCGCTTGGTCTCTTGCCCCAGAACGCTCAGAAGTTGCGCCTGGTTGCGGCCAGTTGCATTTTTTCGGAGACCCGCACCAGCGCAACTGCCGCCGCGCCGCCTTGCCCTGGGCCTCCTGCGGCTGAAAGCTGATGGCTTATGGCTTTTCAACGTCCGCCCGCCGAAGGCGGGACCGAGCTTGCGCGTCGTTGCGATGGTTTACACTTAAAAAACTTTTCCCGCCGTTTGCACTGGCCGCGAACAACCAACCGTCACCGTTCCACGGACGCCCCACGCTCGCCGTCTGCCCCGACCCACGGATAGCAGATATCGAAGATCGCATTCTCTGCCGTCCTTGGTCCCCCTCAGCGTCGCCGGTGCTCTCACCGGCAGTCCCGCGACCCGCCACCACCTCGCCCCCTCAAACCCGCGACCCCTCCCCCTCAGTTTGACTTCGCCTCCTGCCCACCTATGATGCCAAAGACCACTTGGACGGGCGTGCGGGCCGCGGGCTTACCCCTGCGGCTTCGGCTGGGCCACATGGAGGGCCATCGGGGGCGGAGCGGGCCAGGGAAGAACGCATGCGATTGCTTGTCGCCATCCCGGTCTTCAACGAGGAGCGGCACGTCTCCGACGTGCTCGCCCAGGTCGGCCGCTGGGCCGACGACATCCTGGTCGTCGACGACGGCTCCACCGATCGGACCGGTGACATCCTCTCCGATACGCCCGGCATCGTCGTCATCCGCCACCCCGAGAACCGTGGCTACGGCCGCAGCCTCATCGATGCCTTCCACTACGCCCGCCGCGCCGACTACGACTGGCTCATCACCCTCGACAGCGACAACCAGCACGAGCCCGCGCGGATCCCCGCTTTCATCGATCAGGCCGCCCGCTGCGACGTCGATGTCGTCTCCGGATCGCGCTATCTGGTGGACCTGCCCGACAACACGCCCGCCCCCGAGGATCGCCGTCAGATCAACCGGCGGATCACCCGCATGCTCAACCGCATCCTGGGGCTCTCGCTGACCGACGCCTTCTGCGGCTTCAAGGCCTATCGCGTCGCCGCCGTGTCGCGGCTCTCGCTGACCGTCGCCGGTTACGCCTTCCCGATGCAGTTCTGGGTCCAGGCCGTCGCCGCGGGCCTGCGGATCTGCGAGCTGCCCGTGCCGCTGATCTATAACGATCCTAACCGCCAGTTCGGCGGCCGCCTCGACGATCCCGAAGTGCGGCTCCGCCACTACATCGACGTCTTCCTTGAAAGCTATCGGGCATCGGCTATAAGGCGTGGGCGCGTGGCCGGATGAGAATGAGCTTCCGGCGAGCATCCTCCCGATGGCAACCAGACCCCAAACCGAGATCGACGCCCTCGCGGCCCCGCCCGACGACGGGGGCATTCTGCTATGGCCGCGCGAGCCGTCGTTCACCAGTCTGATAGAAGCCAACCGCCGTCTGCGGCGGTCATACGCGTTCCCGATCCTCGGCAGGACCTTTGCCGACCTGGTGGCCGACGATCTGAACGGTCCGCCGATCGTCATGGCCGGCCATCAGCCCGCATTCATCCATCCCGGCGTGTGGGCCAAGATTGTCGTCGCCTCCAAGCTGGCGGCGAGCCTTGGTGCCGCGGCCCGCTTCCTCCTTGTCGACAGCGACGCCGCCCCCCGCACCGCCCTGACCTGGCCGGCGAGCGACGACGACTACTGCTCGATCGCCGGTGCCGCCGGCCCATCCTGGCCCGCGGGGCGATCCTACGAGCAGTTGCCCGCCGTTCCGAAAGATGCGTGGCGAGGCTTGTTCAATCGCGTGCCCGAGCGCTGGCAGGCCGACCCCGCCTCCGCCATGCCGATCTTCGTCCGCGTCTTTCTGGACGGATCCCCCGCTCCCGATTACGTCACCCGATGGATCAGCGGCATGACGGCCGTCGACCATATGCTCGAGATCGCCTCGCCGCGATTCGTCCGCGACAGCGAGCTCTGGTCCGTACAGCCGGCCTTTGCGGGTGGCGCCGCCTCGGCACTGACCGCTCACCTGCTCCTCCATGCGGACGAGTTCTGGGCAGCTTACAACACCGCCTTGGCGGCCTATCGTCAACGCCGCGGCATTCGCGGGCACCAGCACCCCATCCCCGATCTGATCCGCGACGGCGAGCGAACGGAGATGCCCTTCTGGGTCCTCCACGATTCGCAGCCCCGCCGACGGCTGTTTGTGTCGCGCGCCGGGGCCAGAGATCTCCAGCTCTGGGCGGCCGCCGAGCCGATCTGCATGCTCAGCCACGGCGACCTCGCCTCGAATCTGGTCGGTGCGTTGGCGGCGTGCCTGGGCCACTGGCGGATTCGTCCCCGGGCGCTCACGCTGACCATGTTCGCCCGCCTTTTCGCCTGCGACCTCTTCATCCACGGAATCGGCGGTGCCAAATACGATCAGATCACCGACGAGATCATCCGGCAGTTCTTCGGCGTCGAGCCGCCCGCCTACGCCTGCGTCTCGGCGACCTGCCGCCTGCCGCTGCGGACCTACCCCGTGACCGAGGCCGATCGGGCATCCTGTGTCCGCCTGTTGCGTGATGTGATGTACAATCCCCGGCGATGCCTCCCCGGAGGCGGTGTGAGTCCGGCCATTGCAGCCCTCACCGCCGGCCGAGCCAATGCCGTCGCCGAATCCGATCGTCTGCGACGTGACGACCCTCGCCGCCACGCCGCCCGCAAGGCCGCGTTCGAGCGGATCCGCCAGGCCAACGCCGATCTGCTCCGGCACGTGCCCGAGGCGATCGACCAGGCCAGGCGCCGCCTTGCCGAGATCGATGCCCAGCTCGCCCATAACGCCGTGGCGGGCAGCCGTGAGTGGTTCTTCGCGTTGTATCCGACATCAAAGCTGGTCAACCTCCGCGAGGCCCTGACCTCGTCGAAATAGGAGCCCGCTTTGGCCGAGCCTTTTGAAGAGCACGTTCCGGTCCTGGGCGACGCGGTCGTCGAGCACCTCGCCGCCGCCTCGCCGCTACAGACCGCCTCCAAAAGCTGTGTTCTGGTCGACTGCACCCTGGGTCTTGGAGGTCATGCCGGCTTGATGTTGAGGCAGAACCCTGCCCTCCGCCTGATCGGGCTGGACTTGGATGAGACTAATCTTGAAATCGCCCGCACCCGCCTGGCCGGCTTCGCCGATCGCGTCCGCCTGGTGCAGGCCAACTTTGCCGATCTGCGGGCGGTCCTGGATGAGTGCGGCGTCCCCCAGGCTGAAGGCATCCTTGCCGATCTGGGGCTGAGCAGTAACCAGTTGTTGGACCCGCAGCGGGGCTTCACTTTTGACGCCGACGGCCCCCTGGACATGCGGATGGACCGTGGCCAGCGAACCACGGCCGCGGACCTGGTCAATACTATGTCGGAAGGTGAGTTGTCGGATTTACTTTACTTGCAGAGTCAGGAGCGCCACAGCCGAAGAATTGCTAAGAGAATATGTCAGGCTAGGCGCCAGGGGCGCCTGAACAGCACACAGATGCTGGCCAGACTCGTTGCAGCCGCGACCGGCGAAGGTTCAACCTCCCATCGCAGCCGCATCCACCCCGCCACACGGACCTTCATGGCCCTGCGGATATCAGTCAACAGCGAGATCGACGCCCTCCGCCGGCTGCTGTCGCAGGCTCCAGCCTGCCTGGCCCCGGGCGGGCGGATCGGAGTGATCAGTTTTCACAGTGTCGAAGACCGGGTGGTGAAGCTGGACTTCCGTGACCGTTGTCGGGATGGCCTGTACCGCCTTGTTACCAAGAAGCCCGTCATCGCCGACGAGGAGGAGCGTACCCGGAATCCGCGGAGCCGGTCGGCGAAGTTGCGCGTCGCAGAACGCACCTCCGCCCCATGACCCATACATAATAGTGTTCAGAGCCGACGGAACCATGAAAAACGGTCGCCTGCCGATACACACTTGCGTATCCGCATGCCGATGATATCTTTGTATATACGCATGTCGCGCAGCGTCGTGAAGCCGCCGGTAGGATGAGGCCAACTCGCGTTGGGCTGGCCCTGTCGGGGCGGCCGCCGCCGGCCCGCCGACCAAAACGGCAGAATCTGCGCGAGCTGCGAGGGAGCGGAGCTTTGTAGCACAGGGAGGTGCTTGAATGACCAAAGAGACGAAGATCGGTCTGCTGGTCGGCCTCGCGTTCATCATCCTCTTCGCCATCATACTTTCCGAAAAGAGCGGTACTCGTGATGCCGGCCTGCCGCAGTTCGCACAGGCCGATGCCGCCCGGAAAGTCGGGCCGACGACCGGCACGGAAAAACCGTTGCACAACGCCGGTCGATTGCCGGTAGACTCGAAGCTTCCTCCGCCGGTCGAGCCGCGGCCGGCTCCGGTCAAGGTGGCCGAGGCGGCCAAACCTGCCGCTGAGCCGGCCCAGGCTGGCAAAGACCAGCCGCTGGAGACCGAATCCCTGGCCCGCCTCCTCAACCCGCCCGAGGGATCAACCGGGGCCGCGGCGGACAAGCCCAGGGAGGTGCCTTCCGTCAGTCTGGGTGAGGCGGTTGCCATTGCCCTTGACTCGGCGCCCCCGCCGATCGTCCCCAAGGCCGAGCAACCCGCCGAGAAAACTGCCTCGGCGCTGAAGCCCGCCGATGCCTCGACTGATCTGACTCCCACCGAGCCGCCGGCCGCTCCGGCGACGGAATCGCCGTCCAAGCCCGCCAGCGCCCTGCCCATCAAGACCACGCATGAGGTCCAGCCGGGCGAGAGCCTCGGGAAGATCGCCGCCAAGTACTATGGCCGGTCCACGCCTCAGCGGATCGAAGCTATTTACAACGCCAATCGCGACGTCATTAAGGACGTGAATGCCGTCAAGGCCAACACCAAGCTCAGTATCCCGGACCTTGGAGAAAAGAGCGATCAATTCGAGGCTGCCCCGGGCTTCACCGGCACGCAACTCGCCGATGCCCGGAAGGCCGGCTTCGATGACAAGGTGATTGTCCCCCTCCCCATCGGGGACCGGATGCAGCCACGGGAGAAGCAGCGCGGTTCAGGAGGAAGCATGAGCCGCGCTGCCCCGGCTGCCGCCGAGAAGCCGACGGCCGACAAAGCGCCGCCTGAAAAGGGGGCGGTAGAAAAGCCAGCCGCGGCATCGGAAAAGGAGGCGACGGGAAAAGCGACAGCGGAAAAGGCAAAGACCGCCAAGTCCTCGGCGGAACCAAAGACAGGAAAGTCTCCAAAGGCGGACAAAAACGCCGCCGAGAAGCCCAAGAAGGACGAAGCCAACACCGCAAAGTACGAGTGGTACGAAGTTCAACAGAGCGACACGCTCGCCAAGATCGCCTCCCGCAAGCTGGGCGACCAAAAGCTGTACGGCGAAATCGCGCGGTTGAACAAAGATCGCATAGACGATCAGAACAGAATAAAGCCCGGCGTGAAACTCCGTCTGCCGGTCAAAGGAACAACAGGCGCTCGCGCGGAAAGCACGATATCAGCAACCTCGCCCGACCACGCGGAGCCGTGAGCCCGTCGGAGAGAAACCCGCTGTTCGCGCGAGTGTTCGGCGCGCCGCTCTGGGCGGCCGTGGCGCATGGGGCGTATCCTCGACCGACTTTCGCTGCCGGGGTATCATCTGAGCGGGGGTTGTGTCAGGAGATCGGGGGATGACTGTCGCCCGGGCACTCCTTGCGTTGGCCATGATGATGGCGGTTGGAGTCGCGATCGTCGTCATTCGCGAGGAATCTGCCAAAGTGGCAAACCGTGTCCAGCGGCTTCACGGCCGTCAGTTGGTCTACGAGCAGACCCTGTGGGCGCGGGAGATGGAGTTGGCCAGGTTGCGGACGCCCGATGAGATCCGTCGCCGGGCTCACGAGCTTGGCCTCGAGGTGGTCCCGCCGAAACCTGATCCCAACTCAAAGGAGGGCGGCGGCGGTGACAAAGCGGGTAAGTCGCGACGGACATCTGACTGAGTACGGGGCGCCCTCTGCGGGGGACGCCCAGCCTCACTGCTTGCGGTGAAGCGCGGTACTTAAGGAATGGACGCCTTGCAGTCAGGGCTTTCCAAATGGGTGGGGCCGGCGATCATCGGGGCCGCAATGGCCGCCTTGGTCGTGCTGGGGGGCCGTCTGGTCTATATCAACGCGGCCAGGGGACCCACGTTGCTGGCTCAAGCGCAGCACCAGCAACGCTCCATCATCCCTCTCAAACATCGCCGTGGATTGATCGTCGACTCGCGGGGCCGGATTATCGCCGGAACGCTCCTCCAAAAAAGCGTCTTTGCCGATCCGACCGTCCTGCCCGACAAGAACGAAGCCGCCGCCAAGGTGTCCGAGATCCTCGGTTTGGACGTGCGTGAAATCGGTGAGGAACTCCTCTCCGCCGGCGATCGGCAGTTTCTCGTCATCCGCCGCGGCGTCACCGAGGAGCAGGCCGATCAGATTCAGACCGCCAGCATTTACGGTCTGGGCACGTTCAACGAGCCTTACAGAACCTACCCCATGGGCGGCCTCGCCGCAGCGGTCGTCGGCTTTGTTTCTCCGGACGGCCATGGCGTCAGCGGGTTGGAGAGCCAGTGCGAAAACTGGCTCGCCGGCGAGAACGGCCTGAAGACCATCATCCGTGACGCCAGGCGAAAGGCCTTCTGGCTGGCGGAAAACGGCTATCGCCCGGCCCGCGACGGCTTTCACATAGTGCTGACCATCGACGCGGAGATTCAGGCCCAGGCCGAACGCGAGCTCGCCGCCACCGTGCAGCAATACCATGCCGAGAGCGGCGTCGTGATCGTCATGAGCCCGAAGACCGGCGCCATCCTGGCCCTTGCCAACGTTCCCAGCTTCGATCCCAACGTCTATCAGGACTACAGCCCCAGCCAGTACCGCAATCGGGCCATCACTGACCCGTTCGAGCCCGGCAGCGTATTCAAACCGTTTGTGGCCGCCGGCGCGCTTGCGGAGAAAGTCATCCATCTCGGGGAAAGCCTCGACTGTGAAAGCGGATCATGGCAGGACGGCGCCCGCCTGCTGCACGATCACCATCCCTACGGCATGCTCACTTTCGAGCAGATCATCATCAAGTCCAGCAACATCGGTATGGGCAAGATCGGCAAGCGGCTGGGCAACGAGCGTCTCTACAAGTATGTGAAGGCCTTCGGGTTCGGCGACAAGACTGGTGTGGACCTCGAAGGCGAGGACCCCGGTCTGGTCCGGCCGCTGCACCGCTGGAATTCATTTACCACGACCAGCGTGCCCATGGGCCAGGAAGTGGGCGTCACTGCTCTTCAGTTGGCTCGGGGTTTTTCTGCGTTTGCGAATGGCGGCCAGCTTGTTCAGCCGTACCTGATCCGCGCCGTTCTGGCGGCGGACGGGCGGGTGCTGAGCGACTTCTCCGATCCACCATCGCTGGGTCAGGCCATTTCGCCCGAGGTCGCCGAAACGATGAAGGAAAAGCTGTTGTGCCCGGTCGTTGAGGAGGGAACCGGCACGAAGGCGAAGCTCGCGAACTATCGCGTCTTCGGCAAGACCGGCACGGCCCAGATCGCCCGGCAAGGCGGCGGTGGCTTTGATCATAACGCCTACGTGGGCTCGTTTGTCTGTGCCGCCCCGGCCAGTGATCCCCAGTTGGTGGTCCTGGCCATGATCCGTCGACCGCAGGCGTCAATCGCCTACTATGGCGGAACCGTCGCCGCTCCTCTGGCCCGCGAGGTCATGGCCCACGCCTTGGCCTATCTCAACATCCCGCCCGACAAGACCGCTTCCGCCTCCGGCGTTGCCGCCTCGACCCCGCCGAGCGACTAGCCCGCGACCACGCCGCCCATCTGCTCGTCACCGAGGGCGTAAAGCCGCCGGACCGTCGTACTCTTGTTCATGTGCGCGACCACCACCTCGCCGACGAGGATGATATGATCGCCCGCCTCCATCTCCCCCTTAAGCTCGCACTCAAAATTAGCCACCGCGTCCGACAGGAGTACAGAATCGATCGCGGTCGCCGGTTGGGTCTTGGTCTTGGCCGTGGCCAGCTTATCCGTGTCGCGCCCGGACTTCGTTCCGTGGAAAGCCGCATCGCTGGCCATGGTCGTCGACGGAAAGCTGATCACGAACTCACCCGCTCCCCGAATCGCCTCGAGGGAATATCGCGTTTTGCCGACCGCAATGGCCACCATCGGGGGCTCATGCGACACGAGCGAAGCCCACCCCAGCGTGATTGGGTTGTATTTGCCCTGGCCGTCCTTCGCGATGGCGATCACCATCTGCTCCGGATACCGCCGACTGGCCGCCTTTTCGAAAGTCGTTTCTATCTGCATATTCTGTTCTCCTGGCCCCCACCCACTTTGGCCCTGGCGCGCCGGCCCTCTCCGCGGGACCCTGTTGCGGTCCCGCAACGGCCCCGGGCGCGCACCCCACGCGAATTGCTACCCAATCTGCCCATCACACGGGCGACAGGCAACCACGGTGCAATTTCCATCGCACCGGCTCCCTGAACCCGAACAGAAACGATTCCAGATTTGCCCTACTTCGTCGGCTGCGTTGCCGCCGGCGGTTTCTCATCCTTCTGCGCCGGCTCCGGCTTTTGTTCCGGTTGAGCCTTCTTTTCCGGTTCAGCCGGACTCGGCTTGGCCGGCTGGGTGCTCTTCTCGCCGCCGGGCGAAGGCCCGCTCTTCTGCGTGGTCGGTTCCTTGGGAGGGCCTGCCTCGCCCGCGGGGGCGCTCGATGTTGTCGGCGTCTCGGCCGGTCGACTGGTCACGCTTCCCGCCGTCTCGCCTTTCTTGGGGTGTTCGCCGGCCAGCTTCGCATACAAGATCGCGAGCTGCTTCTTCTTTTCCTTGTCGACGTCCCGTTTTTGGTCGGTTCGCAACAGCTCGTTCAGCCGTTCGTTCATCTCCACGAATAGCGTGCGGATCGGCTGCTCCAGCTCTCCCTTCTTTTGCAGCAACTCCATCGGCTTCGCCGGCGTTTTCCCCTCGGGTCCCATGTGCTTCAGCTCGGCGTCGATCTTGTCGAACTCCTCTTTTTTCCGCTCCCGATAGGCCTTGGCCTTGCCCAGGAACTCGGTGTAGATCTTCACTTTGGCCGAGTTGGCCTGCTTTTCGTCCAACTGGTAGGCGCTGATGAACATCATCACGTAGGCCATCCAATTGTCCTCGGTCAGGCGGTGCTCTATTGCCGGGGGTTGCTGCGACACGCTCCCTACGGTCTGATCGCCGCGCGGGGGGATTCCGGGCCCCTTTTCATTCTTCCAATCCGTCATCACCTTGCTGATCTGGTCGAAGTTCGTTCTCATTTGGGCCAGATCCGAGTCGTGGAGTTTCCTCTGCTCCTCGTTCAGGATCTCTCTCCACTCGGTGTTGCCTTCCAGAATCGTCTTCTTGGCCGCCTCATAGATCGGCTCCGCCCGCTCCGCCCACTTCTTGTAAGCCTCCGGCGTGCCCTTGTCCGGATGGAGCTTAAGATCGATCGATTCCTTGAGAAGCTCGCGGACGTCTTTCTCGTACTTGTCGAGAAACTCCCGCACCCTGCCTACCAGGAGCAGCCGCGTATAGTTCTCCTGGGCCTTGTTAAGGTTGTAGCGGCGGGAGATCTGCAGGACCGCGTCCTCCATCATCTGGTCCACGTCCCACAGTTCCGGGTTTTGCGGATGTGTCTCGGCGGTCGGTTTCTGAGCCGGCTGGGTCGCGGGCTGCGTGGCCGGCCTCGACGTGGGCGTTTGGGCCGATGACATGCGGGTACCTGCCAAGAGGATCACTAATGACGCGATGGCGCAAATCGTCGGCCAGGTTCGCGCCCCACGTCGCGGGCGTGTCCGATTCGCTGTATCAATATCCATCTGCAAAGACCCTACCTGGGATGCCGCAAATCTATTCCTGTAAGAAGCCTAACTCCGCCCGCGACGAACGCTTATACCGATCTCGGCTAACCAAGTTGCGAGCATTATTCCTCTGCTCACGTCATGATACAAGCCCGAACCGAAAAAAACGCCGGATGTCCGACTCCCGGCCGCCTAGCCTTATTCCCAGCATTGAGAATCGAGGGCTTATTTGCGATCCATCCCCAGCCCACCGAGGTACCAGCTCGTCGCGCAGTTCCCACGCCCTGATCCGCTCATGTCGAACCGCCAGTGGCTCCGTCCCAAGCCCGCTAACCCCAACCCCGATCCCTGTGTCTGATGGTAGAATAGCACGGTTTCGTGCCCGGCGAAGGATAGGGAAAGCCTCCTCGGGAGGCCCATCGAGCCGCGGTCCACCGTCCTCGCGGCCAAGGGCAGCCACAAGTGGACGGTCTTCCACGGGTTCTCCATCGCGCAACGGATGGGCAAACCTTGGTCCGCAAAGAAGAGGTCCCGCAAGTGGTGAACCGCCGCGAGGACCCAGCGATGAAGTCCCGACATGCAGCCCTGCCTCTTTGCCCGGAAACTTTGTCAATGGAGCCTCATATCTGCAACTTTTTCGGCCAATCGGGCGTATGTCGACAGGAGAATGATCGCGAGACTGCATTGACCCGCACGCGCCTGCGTGCTACAAGACATGGTGTTCTCTCGA
>DATKKX010000165.1:0-2657 GCA_035542775.1 Phycisphaerae bacterium
GGTCCCCTGTGGGCAAACTCACCACGTTCGACGTTCCGGGCGGGGGCGCCGGCCTCTTCCAGGGCACCTACCCCGCAAGCATCAATCCAGCGGGAGAAATCGCGGGCTACTACACGGACGCGAATAACGTCAATCATGGCTTCGTGCGCGCTCCCTGGGGCGAGCTCACGACCTTCGACGTTCCGGGGGCGGGTGCGGGGGCCTATCAGGGTACATTCTGCTGGGTCAACAACCCTGCGGGGGTGATCGTCGGAAACTATGTGGACGCGAACAACGTGTCTCACGGCTTTATACGGATCCCGTGACGCCCGCAATACAAAAATGCCCGGCTGCCTTCACGCAGCCGGGCATCGGTCCTTTGGAGGAACAGGATTTTTCATCCATTGGACCAGGCTAGTCTAAATGGTTTAGCCGTTCTGCTGTCCAGGCTCCGGATGGACGGTGCGATAGCTCGCGTTCCCGTGCGACCACACCAGCAGCAGTACGTCCTGTCCCGCGGCGGCGTTGTGCACCGCGTCGGCAAAATCGCCGGCGGACTGTGCGGGCTTACGGTTGACTTCCATGATCACGTCGCCGGGCTGCAGGCCCGCATCTTCGGCCGGGCTGCCCGGGCGCACCTGCTGCACCACCACGCCGTGCACGTTGTCCGGCACGTTGAACTGCTGGCGCGTCTGCCCGTTCAGGTCGGCCACTGCAACGCCGATCTTACCTTTGTTGCTGCCGTGATCGGTTTCGTTGCCGGCGACTTCGGACTTCGCGTGATACTGGCCCACAGTCAGGTCGAGAGTCATGGGCTTGCCGTCGCGCATGACGCCCAACTTGACAGACGTGCCGGGAGTCATTTCGCTCACTGCGATCTGCAGGCCGCTGGCGTCGGCCACCTTTTGTCCGTTCAACTCAGTGATGACGTCGCCCTGCTTGAGGCCGCCCTTGCTGGCGGGTGAATCGGGCACGACCTGGGCCACGATTGCGCCCGAGGCATCCTTCAGGTTGAAGAAGTGGGCGTTTTCCGGGGTGACGGGGTTGATGTTGATGCCGAGATAGCCGTGCTCCACCTTGCCGTGCTTGATGAGCTGCTCGGTGGTAGCCTTCGCGATCTGCGAGGGAATCGCGAATCCCGCGCCGGCGAACGAGCCGTTGTCGGTAATGATGAACGTGTTGATGCCGACCAGTTCGCCGTGCGAATCGACCAGCGGACCGCCCGAGTTGCCGGGATTGATGGCCGCGTCGGTCTGAATGAAGCCGCCGGGCTTGCGTGCATCATCCGTGTAAGGATTGGGCCGGTTCACCGCGCTCACGATGCCGCGGGTGACCGAGAACTGGAAGTAGCCGAACGGGCTGCCGAAGGCCAGCACCGTTTGTCCGGGCTTCAGCTTCGCCGAGTCGCCCCACGCAACAGTGGGCAGTTCGGATGCATTCACCTTGATCACGGCGAGGTCGGTCAGCTTGTCGGTTCCCACGACCTTCGCGTTCAGCACGCGGCGGTCATTCAGGGTCACGCGGATCTGCGTGGCTCCGTCCACCACGTGGTTGTTGGTGACGATGTAGCCGTCGGGGGAAATGATCACGCCGCTGCCGACGCCGTGCTGGATCTGGGGCTGATGCGGCATCTGCGGAAACATGTTGCCGAAGAACTGGCGTAGTCCGGGAGGAAGTTGCTGCATCTGGCCCTGACCCTGATCCTGGTCGTCGTTCATGGCCTGATTTTCGCTGGGGCCGCGCGAAGTTACGGCGACGTTGACCACCGCCGGCGTTACTTTCGAGGCTACCGCTTCCATGGCTTGGTCGAGCGAGGTTAGAGCGGAAACGCTGTTGTCGTCCAGAGGCATGGCGGCAGCGGCATGCACGTGGCCGTGCCCCGCAAAGAACGCCGCCCCCAGCACGAATGCGCCGGCGATGGAAGCCGGCACCGACAGCTTCTTTGCACTTCCTACTAATTGATTAGTTGTTACGCGCATGGTTTGTCATCTCCAATGGTGGTTAACTTGTTGAAAACTTGAGTCCGGGCTCTGCCCGGTTCCCGATGTCTAGATCTGGATGATCAGCCACCCGTTCGGAGTGGGAAGGATGGCGTACGTGGCCCGAATGAGCGCTGGCCGCGCGGTCCGCTGATCAGGCGATACCGCCAGCACCACGCGCGGAGGGGTCTGGAATGTCGTCGTCACCTCGGTCAGCACGATCACTCCCCGCTGATCGAGAGCCGGCATCGGAGCTGGAGGCGGATTCACGCCGGCCACCTGGCTGGCCGCCGGCTGCCGCCGTTGAATCGCCTTCAAGACAGCGGGATGGATCGGCTGGCGACTCAAGGCCGGGTGTCTGGCTGACTGAGCCCGACCGGCGGGCACAGTCGCCTTCACCAGTTGCGGCGTGCCGCCGAGGGCCCGGGCCACTTGATGCGGATCGAGCGAGGATGCTGCCAATGCCGGCTGATGGACGGGCAGGAAGCTGACCAGTTGGGGGCTGTGCGACAGCGCGATAGCGCACCCTAGCGCTCCCGCCAGAACGCCGCCCGTCGCAGCCATCGCCGGCCGCCGGCCCATCGACCGCACCGGCTGGCTCACGATTCGCTGGACGCGCCGCACCAGCTCCGGCCGCCGTTCCCACAGCCCGAGGACCAGCGAGAAACTCTTCCGGAAAAGGGAAAACTCCGCCAGACG
>DATKKX010000166.1:0-2300 GCA_035542775.1 Phycisphaerae bacterium
TTGGTGTTTTATCCGGATATGACGTCCATCCCCTCGGCGGCCGCGCCGAATTTCGAAAAGTCTTACCGCATCACGGTCGATGCGATCATTCCCCCCGGCGGGGCCGAAGGCGTGCTGGTTTCCGACGGATCACGGGCGGGCGGCTTCGTCTTCTTCCTGAAAAACAGCCAACTCACGTTCCAAGACAACGTCTCCGGCTTCAAACACAACGTCCTGTCGGCAGGCGTCTCCCTGCCCCAAGGCAAGGTCGAAATGGAGTACCAATTCGTCCGCGACGACGGGCCGGGCAAACAGGACCGTGGGACCGGGCGCCTCTACTTCAACGGCCAGATGGTCGGCGAGGCCAAGTTCGACGTGGTCGGACATCCGGTTTTCGGGACGTTCGACATCGGGGAGGCCCGCACCGCGCGGATAAGCGATGCCTATCAGATGCCGTTCAAGTTCACCGGAACGCTGGAAACGGTACGGGTCGAGGCCCAATGACCAGGCCCTGGCATTGACGACCATCAGCCGCAAGGCCCCGAGCGGCGGGCTCGGGGATGCCCGCCGAGCCAGTCGCATCCGGGTCCCGGCAACGACGGCCGACAACGCGGAACGAAGCCTTTTATGACGATTCCGCCCTCCCGCCAACGATGGGTGCACATCATTCCCGTCGCAATGGTCATGTACGTCCTGGCGTATGTCGATCGCATCAATGTCGCCATGGTGTTCCCCTACATTGACCAGAGTTTTGGCCTGACGGACGCCGACGTCGGATTTGCCGCCGGCATCTTCTTCGTCGGCTACATGGTACTGCAGATACCCGGCGGCATGTTGGCCAGCCGATGGGGCGCCAGACGGGTGGTGGCCGTGCTGATGATTCTTTGGAGCCTGGCGGCGATTGCGACCGGCTTGGTCGAGAACCGAACCCAGCTCTATATCGCCCGTTTTGTCCTGGGCGTGTTCGAGGGCGGCGTCTGGCCGGCGGTCCTGGTTCTGCTCGCCACATGGTTTCCGCAGGACGAACGGGCTCGTGCCAATGCCCTGTGGATGATCTGCCTGCCGATCTCCGCCGTGATGATGGCGCCCATCACTGGATGGTTGCTCAGCGTGCTGCCGTGGCGGTGGGTCTTCATCGCCGAGGGCCTTCCTCCGCTGCTGTGGCTCGTGGTGTGGTGGACATTCATCGCCGACCGTCCGCGCGATGCCCGATGGATGGCGCCCGGCGAACGCAGTGAACTCGAGCGCCGCCTCGCCGCCGAAAACGCCGCCAAGGCGCCCGCCTGCGGCCATCTGGCGGCCCTGACGGACCGCCGGGTCTTGTGGCTGGCAGTTGCCTATTTCTTCTGGATGGCCGGTTTCTACGGTTACACGATGTGGGTCCCGAGCGTCGTGAAGAGTTTTGCGGCCGACGGACGTTCCGCGCTCGTGGGATGGATTGTCGCCATTCCCTTCGCTTTTGCGATGGTGGCGATGGTGCTGAATTCCGCCTGGTCGGACCGGCGGCTGAAGCGCGAAGCGCACGTTTGGGGCCCCCTGATCATTGGGGTGATCGGATTGACGGGCGGCCAATGGGCGGCGCACTCGCCGCTGATAAGTCTGGTTTTCCTCATCCTCGCCGCCATCGGCGTCTATGCTCCTTTTGGGCCGTTCTGGGCCATTCCGAGCGCATTGCTGCCCTCCGCCGTTATCGGTTCGGCGATGGGGATCATCAACGCGGTAGGCAACCTGGGAGGGTTCGCCGGCCCCTACGTTGTGGGGTTCATTCGCGGACGGACCCATGACGGCTTTGCGGGCCTCGCAATGCTCAGCGGGTCGCTTCTAATCGCGGTCGTCATCTTCCTGAAGCTCGGCGTCGATCAACCGACTCCCCCAAGCACCACCAGATAGCCCCATCGGCTCCCCGGCGCGCCGGATATCGTACGTCCGGTCGGGGCACCACCTCCGTCTTGAGCGTGACCGCTGATCCGTTGAGGTCCCCCATCCTCACGAAAACGACATGCGGAATTGGTCCGCCTCGTCCTGATCCCGGACCACCGCCTGCACGCAAAGCCCGCGGAAATCCAGATTCCTCTTTAAAAGCTGTAGTTCCTCGCGGTTCAGCCTCCCTTTCAAGACCAGACATTTTCCCGCCTCTTGGATCTTCTTCAAACCGGGGAGCACGGATCCCAGTTCCACCCCTTCGTCCTTGGAAAACTGGAGAATACGCACGCCCTTGTTTTCAAGCAGGGTATTGAGCAGGTGCATTCCGGTGGAGTGCAGGTGAAAGAGCGTGAACTCCGTCTCGGCGGCAATCCGGCAGTCAATCGGGTGAACAAATT
>DATKKX010000167.1:0-4012 GCA_035542775.1 Phycisphaerae bacterium
GACGGGCATCGAGGCCAGCAGCCTCGGCCCTTTGTGTGCGCGAGGGAGCTCGACCAGATCCAGGAAATAGGGTGCCCACGGATGGGTCGTGAACAGCGGCCGTTCGTCCAATCCCTGCTCCCTGAGCCACACAACAACATCCTGGATCTGTCGCTGCTCCGCGCGAAGGTGCATCGGCCGCACGAGAACCGCCCATTGAATCGCACACGCTATCGCCAGCAAGGCAACCGCCGTTCGGCGCAACCAGCCCCCACGGCCGATCATGGCGGCTGACAACAGCGTGAACACCACCACTGCCGCAGCCGCGCCGCGGAGCACCCAAACAAGCCCGCAGCTGTAAAGCTCGATCCGTCCCGCTCTACGCTCGATCTCCAAGCCCGCCAGCCCGATGACCCAGACCGCCCCCAGGACGATCCAGCCCCACCTGACCGGCAGCCGCCGCCGGACCTGCCTGACCATCTCCTGCAAGCCCGCCACCGCCAGAATCGCCACAAAAGGCGCGACCGCCACCATGAAGCGGGCATATCCCCCGCTGGCATACACGCCAATCGCCTTGACCGCCACGTGCGTGACCAGGTAAACACCTGTTATTGCCGGTACCAGTGCGCGGCCCTGACGCAACAGTACGATCGCGCCGACAACGGCCAGGCCCGCCAGGGCGGGCGGCACGGCCTCCAGCGCATGCGGCACGTACGCCAGCAGGTTGGTGGGCAGGTACTGGCTCGATCCCTGAGGCTGAAACATCACCCTGACCGGCCAGTCTTCAAGAATCAACCGGAAGCTCAGGTTGTACGCAACCGGCCCCGACACCGCGGCAAACAAGGCCAGGATCTTCCGCTTGGCCGGCGCTTGCCTGAGCAGCACGGCGACACACCAGATCGGCAGGAACACTACCGCTTCATGGCGAGTCAACAGGGCCATCGAAAACACAAGCGAGCCCGGCGCTGCCCATCCTGCCTCGAGCAAACCGACCGCCGCCACGAGATAAAACGCCGTAAAGTTCTCGGTCAGCGTCGTCGCCCCGAGGACCGTGTTCAGCGGCTGCACATAGCACGCCAGAACGACCAGCCACGTCGACCGGACTCCCAGCCTCGTCGCCAGTCTGGCGGCCAGCAGAGCCGTCACTGCGGTGACTATGGCGGACAGCAGGCGGGCTAGATGCCAGCCGATCGCCGCGCTGCCAATCCATGCCACGCTCGCTAGAGGTATGGTCAGGCCCGGCCGGCCCCACATGTGCAACAGGTACTCAGGACACCACCGGGCCCATCGCGCCATCAGAAAATGGGTCAAATCGTCGTCGTGGTATACGCCGTCAGAGAGCAGGCCCAGCACGACGGTCAAGAGAAAACAGGGTATGACGATAGCCAGGGCCGTTCCGGCGGTCCACGGCGCGGAGTCATACCGAAGTGGATCATCTCGCATCGCGCGACGTGCCCGGGCCGGCCAGCGGCTGGCCCCACTTCAACTTCTGGATCAGCGTCTCCCAGGCCTTCCGACGCGGGTTGCGAACCAACTGAAACGTCTGACGCGACTTCTTGACAGAAATCCGCGTCCCCCCCGGCACCGGGTGGACCGCCTGTCCGTCCAGCACGACTGCCGCCCCCTCACTGGTTGGATGAACCGTGATCCCGACCACCGCTCCGGGACCGACCACCACCGGGCGGTGGGTCAAGGAGTGCGGGCACATAGGTGTCAACACGATGGCATCAACATCCGGTTGGACGATCGGCCCGCCGCTGGCCATGTTGTGCGCTGTCGAGCCCGTGGGCGTCGCGAGGATCAAGCCGTCCGAGACGATGGTCGTCACGGGCCAATCGTCAATGGTCAAAGCCAGATTGACCGTGCGAAACGGCTGCCCGACGCGAATGACACAATCATTCAGAGCAATTCCGTCCCATTCCGGGTTGTTGGGTGGGATCACGCTGACATCGAGCGTCATGCGCCGGCTGACCAGGCTGGAATCCGTCAGGATCCGATCGAGGTCATGTTCGAGTTCGTCCGCCGCGAAATCGGCCAGGTATCCCAGCTTGCCGAGATTGACGCCGACGATCGGCACCTGCCGATGTCGGATGGCCTGGCCGACGGAAAGCAGCGTGCCATCGCCGCCCAGCACGATGATCAGATCGGGATTCGAGTCGTTGATCGACTCGGGCCGCCCACTCAGATCGGCACCCGCCAACACGCCGCGTTCGTCAAGCCATGTGCGAAGGCGATGAAACGCCTCCGACGCGCCAGGCTTCCTGGCGTTACCGATCAAGAATACCCGCGATGTCAGCTTAGTCGATGCCATAGGCCCCACCCCATCCGCGACCGTACTTCGGGAAAGTCACATTATACGCCAATGGCGCCGGCGAGGGGGCGATGCAGAACTGGTCCTAGCGTCCGGTGCGGATTGAGGGCCAACATCCGTCGCAGGACGGCAACGCTGAACGCCCGAGAATAGCTGCCCGAAAATCAACCAACACCCGCGCCACGCCGCTCAGCCGTTCGAGGATGCGACTTCAGGGGGGTCCCGACATGCGCCTGCCTGCCCGGCGTATATGGCGAGATCTAGAGGCTATAGATATCAAATTCCGACGCTCCTAATTCCTTATCTGGCAGTGTATTAGGCCACCGGCCGGCTGGAATCTCAGCTTCCACCCTGCGCCTCTTCCACCTGGCCAGACACCTTGGGCACCCGAATAATTCGCTGGCCGTGAGAGGACGGCGTCCGCCGGACTGTCGCCGGATTGCACCCCGCGGGCGGCGATGGCGCTCCACACGGAGGAGCGATCACGCTGCTTGCTCGGACGGACGATCTTCGGAATGACGCTCGGCGCGAGAGTGGAGTTGTGAAGCCATGCCAACGTTCCAATACGAAGCGATGAACTCGGCCGGCCAGGAGATCAAGGACGAGGTCGAGGCGCCAAACACGGAGGAGGCCATCGCCAAGATCCGCGGCCTGGGTTACTTCCCCACCAAGGTCCGCCAAAAGGGCGGAGCGAAGAAGGCCGCCGCCGCTCCCGGCGCCAAGAAAAAGAAGCGGGCGACCGCCGGCCGGGTCGGGACCAAGCAACTCACCCAGGTGACGCGGCAATTGTCCACGCTGATGGACGCGGGCCTTCCCATTCTGCGCTCGCTGCGCATCCTCGAACAGCAGCAGAAGCCCGGCTCCATGCGCGTCGCCCTCCGCAACGTCGGTGAGGACGTCGAGGGCGGGGCCACGCTCTCCGAGGCGATGGCCCGCTTTCCCAAGGTGTTCGACCGTCTCTACTGCAACATGATCGCCGCCGGCGAGGCCGGCGGTGTCTTGGACGTCATTCTCCAACGACTGGCCGAGTTCATGGAGAAGGCCCAGAAACTGAAGCGCAAAGTCATCGGCGCCATGATCTACCCGGCGGTCGTCATCGGCTTCGCCCTGTTGATCGTGGCGGGCATCATGTACTTCGTGGTCCCCAAGTTCAAACAGATATTCCTTGACTTCGGCGCCACTCTGCCCACCCCCACCAAGATGCTGCTCGGCCTCTCCGACTTCATGATCGGCGAGACCACCGACGCGGCCGGGAAGAAGGTGCCCATGCTCATCCCCGGCTGGGCTTACATTTTTGTGATGCCCATCGTGATCTTCATCTTTTTCAAGATAGTGCGGAAGTTCAAACCCGGCCGCGTGGCCATGGACACGATCTCGCTCAAGATCCCGATCCTCGGCTCCATCCTCGCCAAGACCGCCGTGGCCCGATTCACTCGTACCCTCGGGACCCTGATCTCCGCCGGCGTGCCCATCCTCGAGGCCATCACCATCACCAAGGACACGTCCGGCAACGAGGTTTTCGTCAACGCTCTGACCAAGGTCCACGACTCCATTCGCGAGGGCGAGTCGTTCGCCGCTCCGCTCAAGGCCTCCAAGGTCGTCGACGCCCTGGTCGTCAACATGGTGGACGTTGGCGAGGAAACCGGCGACCTCGACAAGATGCTCATGAAAATCGCTGACAATTATGATGAAGAAGTCGACGTGCTCGTCGGCTCGCTGGTC
>DATKKX010000168.1:0-7132 GCA_035542775.1 Phycisphaerae bacterium
GTCGGATCACAGCCCGGCAGCCCGTCGATGGCGGCGATGACCGCGCGAAGGTCCTCCACGAGCTTGGGCACGCAGAGCTCCTGAAAATCGCCATCGCTCTCGCCGCATCCACGGAAGTCGAATCGCAAGCAGGCGATGTTCTCCGCGACCAGCCGGCGGGCCAACGTCACCAGACGGTAGCATGAGCCGATCCGCGTGCCGGTGAGGCCGTGACAGCACACCACCACGGGAGCGCCCATCGCCGAGCGGGTCGGTTCCGGCCAATCCAGGGACGCTGCCAGCCGCTCTCGCCCCACCGGGATTTCGAGGAAAGTCTGCATGGCAATTCGTAGTGAGAGGATAGGCGGACCACGAAAACAGGACAAGGCGCCACGTTGATAGATGCTCGCGGAGGCAATAGCCCGACCCGCCATTGCCGCTCCATCCGCGCGCCCTATAATGCGTGCTGTGATCGGGTACGGAGGCAAAGGAACAACATGCCCCAGCTCGGTGTCAACATCGATCATGTGGCCACGGTCCGGCAGGCTCGACGGACCGACGAGCCGGATCCCGTCTGGGCGGCCGCCGAAGCCCAACTGGGCGGTGCCTCGTGCATCACCTTCCATCTTCGCGAGGATCGGCGGCACATGACCGACCGCGACGTGCCTCTGCTGAAAGAAGTCGTGGTCACCAAATTGAATATGGAGATGTCCATCGCCCCGGAGATCGTGCAGATCGCCCGGTCGATCCAGCCGACACAGTGCTCGCTGGTGCCCGAGCACCGCGAGGAGATCACCACCGAGGGCGGACTCGATGTAGTGCGCCTCGCCGATCGGGTCGGCACGGCGGTGAAAGCACTGAAAGATGCGGGCATCATCTGCAGCGCGTTCATCGAGCCTGAGACCGCGCAGATCGAGAAGTCAGCGGAACTCGGGTTTGAGGCCGTCGAGCTATGGACCGGTGGTTATGCCAACGCCAAAAATGCCGCCGAACGTGAGCGAGCATTGGAGACGTTGCGCAACGGCATCCGCACCGGCAAGGCCTGCGGCCTCGAAGTGCACGGGGGGCACGGCTTGACCTACCGGAATGTCGGCCCGGTCGCGGCGATTCCCGGATTTTCCGAATTCAACATTGGGCACAGCATCATCGCCCGAGCGATCTTCGTCGGTCTGCGGAAGGCGGTCCGCGACATGGTGCGGCTGCTCCAGCTCTACGGTCCCAGGGAATAAGGCATGTTCAAAGGCTGTCTGGTCGCGCTGGTGACTCCTTTCCGCGACGGGGCCGTCGATCGGCGGGCGTTGGACGGACTTGTCGATCACGTCATTGCCGGCGGCGTGGACGGCCTGGTGCCGTGCGGAACGACCGGCGAATCGCCCACTCTCTCCGATCAGGAGCGACACGATGTGATCACCGCGGTGGCGGCGCGGGCCAAGGGCCGCGTGCCGGTCATCGCGGGGACGGGCACCAATGCCACCGAGAAGTCCCTGGCTCAATCCAAGGCCGCCGTCGAGGCCGGCGCCGACGCGGTCATGGTGGTTTCGCCGTACTACAACAAGCCCAACCAGGAAGGCCTGTACCGGCACTTCAGCCACGTCGCCAAAGGTGTCGGCGTTCCGGTCATTCTGTACAACATCCCGGGCCGCACCGGTGTGGAGATCTCAGTGGAGACGATCGCCCGGCTGCGGGCCGATCATCGCAATATCGTGGCGGTCAAGCATGCCACGGGTTCACTCGACGGCGCCGTCGCGCTCGCCGCGGCGAGCGACATCGCTGTCCTGAGCGGCGACGATCCGCTGACGCTGCCGCTCATGAGCATCGGGGCGGTCGGCGTGGTCAGCGTGGTCGCCAACCTGCTGCCGCGGGAAACCAGTTCCATGACCCGCGCGGCACTGGCCGGCGATTGGCAGACGGCCCGATCGTGGCACGAGCGATTGTGTCCGCTGGGGCGAGAGCTGCTGAAACTGGACACCAATCCGATGCCGATCAAGACCGCCCTGGCCATGCGCGGCATGATGGCGGAGGAATTTCGCCTCCCGCTATGCCGGATGGACGACGTCAAGCGGCGGCGGATTGAGACGTTGCTGGCGGAATACGCGGCAGGACGCGGCGGAAAGCCTCGTGTATAATGGAGTCCACGACAGTGACAACCTCGGAAGAACAAGTCATCGCAACGCCGCCGCACGCCACCGCGGGCGAGGTCCTGCTTCGCCGTATTCGTTTCGTGTGCGCGATTGCGGTGGCGGCCGCGATCTTCTGGCACGTCGGCTGGCGGGTGGTCAGGCCGTTCGATCCGGACGGCCCGGTCAGCCTGCTCATGGTCGATCAAGGCGTCATCGCGATGGCCCAGCTTCTGGGGCTGGCGGTCATTACCAGCGGTCTGGCGGTGGCGATTTGCGGGCCGGGCTCCGCGGATCGGGGGCCACTGGCTATTGCCATCGGTCTGGCCACGCTCGGCCTGCGCGGTTCCGAACTCGACAAGCTGATCATGTACCGCCTGTTCCCGCCGTCTACGGTCCGTCTGCCCGTGGATCCGTTTCCCACCACCGCGCTGATGGCCGAATGCTGGCTGTGGCTGGCGCTGATTGCCGTGGGCTTCGTCGTTGGGCACTGGGTGGATAGCTGGTTCGGGCCGCCGGCCGATCGGCGGGCCACAGCGCAGAACGCTCCGAGCCGCCGCACTACCGGCGAGCGCTCCGCCGATGTGGGCTACAGCGCCGGTGCGGTCATCGTCGCGTCGCTGGCCGCCTGGGCAGCGTTGTCCTTTACCCTGGACAGCAACCGGGAGCCGATCCTCAAGGGGCAGGTGTACTTCGGCGTCGGCGTTTCGTTTCTCCTGGGCGGCCTGATCGCCCACGGGTTCTTCAAGACCGGCTCGCGCATGTGGTCGCTGGTCCTCGTGGCGGTGGTCGCTTCACTGGCCTATGTTCTGGGCGGGCCCAGCGCCAAGAGCATCGAACACGCCCGCACGACGGGCACCTATCTGAACCTCAACCCCCTGGCCCGCCCACTGCCTCTGGAATACGCCGCCCTGGGCGCCCTTGGCGCCCTGTGGGAACGCGACTGGATGCGCCTGCTGCGGGCCCTTTTCGGTTTGAGCTCCGACGATCGGGCGTAGCAGCAGCCGACGGTGGCGCGACGGGCCGGCTACATCTTCTCGGGCAAACGATAGTAATACGCTATCTTGGCGGGAATCGACGGGTAACGCAGGCGGAAGCGGAAACCGTGGAACTCTGAGGCCACGTGGCCGGTGCGGGGGAATACCCACTCCATCAGGCCTGGATAAATGGGCATTTCGAAAGCAGTGAGATCCGGGGGATTCCCTCCCAGGTCGATGATCCTGTCGGCCAGCGGCACGGCCGAGTTCACGATGTGCCCCTCCGGCGGGACGACCTACCACGACTCAGTCATGTCGATTCACACCGGCTGCGCCGGCACATCCGACAACACGCTGGCCTGCGATGATGACGGCCGCGGCAACGCCGTCGGCCCGTCCAGGATCTCCAACTTCCCCGTCGCCGGCGGCACCACCCATCAGATCCGCATCAGCGGTTGGAACGGCTGGAGCTGCGTCTACGCTTTCGGCCTCACCGGCCCCGCCTGCTACGGTCCCACGCCGGGCCTTGATCTCGTTCCCAACGGCGCGCGCTGGCTCTCTGACCAGAGTGACGGAACACGATGACTGGCCGCGCTGCCCGCCCAGACGGCCCCGACGGCACATTCCCCCGATTGTAATGAGCTTGATTCGGCAAGCATCAGGCCGCCGGCGACCTGTGGTCCAGCACCTGCCTGACTGCTGCTCGTACCGTGGCGGCATCGACCGGCTTCTCGAGGAACATGTCAACCGCAAGGGGAACCGGGCATACTTCCTTCCCGTATTCAATGCCGAGCGTCTCACCGATGGCCGACAGAAAGACGATCGGGACGGTTTTCAATCGTTCGTTCTGCCGCATTTGACAGGCGAGTTGCAGACCCTCGTTCGGATCCGCGAGCATGATGTCCAGCAACACCAGATCAGGCCGCGCGCGGAGCATCGCCTGAAGACCCGCGTCCCCCGTCCGGCAATGTTGGATCTCGTAGCCGTTTCCCGCGAGCATGATCTCGATCACGTCATGCATATCCGGGTCATCATCGATGAACAGGATCTTGGCGTTACCGACACTCATCGATGCTCTCCGTCGCCGGTCAGGCACCGCCCCTAGTGGGGTAGCATGTCGTCCGGTGTTGCGGATCTTTCATGTCCCGCATGCCGCCAGCCCGCGTGGAGAATTGAAGCGGCCAGCAACCGGCACCATTATAAAGGGACCCACCTTATGATTATAGGGGAATCTCCTATGTCTTGCGCATCATATCCCAATTGCGAAACACTAAGAGCCTGGTGGTGGCTGACCATCAACTCCGGGTAGGCTCAACGACGGCTGGGTTTCGTGACCTGCCTCGTCCGGCCTTGGGGAGTAGTTGCCTTCAGGCCCCACTTGTTTGGGAGCGATGTGCGCGCGGGCATTTGAACCCGGGCATTCAAGACAACCCGTTCGTGTGGTTACAACAGTACCGGCGAATCGCAAGACGCAGCCAGTCTCCACCCCGTCCGCGCCTGAGGACGATCTGTTCCTACGACAGCCCCCCATTAATCGCCAGACTCACCCGACCTTAGCGTCGGCTTTGACGGGCATGCAGACCTGCGACGTGCGACCAGAATCGCCGCGTGTACATCTACGCCCTCACGGCGACCACATTTCCTCGCGGCGCTGATGTGGCAGCAGCAACTTCCGTTGTCTGGCGTGAATAAACCAGCGATACCGCCGGGATTGAATTAGGACGCTCATTTTCGTACAATCGGACCTTAGAAAGGAGGGGGATGGGTGGTCAATGATGGCGAGCCGATGACCGTCGGCGGACCGCAGCGCCGCCGCGCACCTGTCCCGGGAGTGGGCGCGTGCCTCTCCCTTTCCATTCGATTTCTTCTCGTTCCGGTTTTGATGTTTCAGGTCGCGGCCGGCTGTGCGTTGCACCGGCCTGGTCTTCGGCTGTCCGAGGGGGCAGCATTTCCATGAATAGGAGGAAATACGATGTCTCCGCCCCGGCACATTGTAGGTTGTATTGTCTGCGCGTCTCTTGTGGTTCTCAGCGCGGTCGGCGGCGCTGCAGGCCAGTCCATCTTGTACGTCGACGATAGCGCCCCCGCAGGCGGCAACGGCCTGAGCTGGGCCACAGCGTACACCGACCTGCAGCCTGCGCTCACGACTGCCGCGTCGTCCGGCGGCACGATAACGGAGGTGCGAGTCGCCGCCGGAACCTACCGACCAACGGCACCGGCCGGGCTCTATGCGACGTTCAGCCTGATTAACGGCGTTGCGATTCGCGGCGGCTACGCTGGCATAGGCATGCCGAATCCGGATCTCCGCGATTTCACGCTCTATCCGACGATCCTCAGCGGCGACATCGCCGGGAACGACTCGCCCTTGCCCGCGACGGGGGCACCGCCAGCGACCTGGAACGACAACTGCTACCATGTTGTCACCGCTCTCAATGCCATTTCAACCGCTGAAATCGACGGCTTTGTTATTACACATGGTTACGCCCGCACCGCCTCCGCCAATTCCGACCGCGGCGGGGGCATTGTCAGCTACCGAAGTCACGACATCACCACCGGCGCCACCATCCGCAATTGCCTGATTCAAGAGAACTACGGCGAGTTCGGCGGGGGCATGTACAACTACGAAGTCGCCGCCACGGTTCTCGGCTGCACCTTCCTTCGGAATCGCGCCGGGCAGCAAGCGGGCGGTTGTTGGACCGATTCAGCCTATAGCACTACCACGATTCAGAACTGCAGCTTCATCGGCAATGACGCGCCGGATGGCGGCGGCCTCTACGCCAGCAGGTACACGGCCGTCATCAACAGCGTTTTCACCGGCAACCGCGCCGTGGAGATCGCCGGGGGCAACGGCCAGGGCGGCGGGCTCATGACCTGGGCCGTCAGGTCGGGCTTCTCGATGTCCGACTGCACGTTCAGCGGCAATTCGGCCCGCCAAGGCGGCGCCATCCACAACTCGTCGGGTGGCCCTGAGAATTATCCGCAATACAACAATTGCGTGATCTGGGGAAACACGGCCACGGCGGGAGGCAGTGAGGTCTACAACATGAACCTCTGCTTTCCCACTTTCCGTTCTTGCCTCATAGCCGGCTGTCTCCCGGGCGGCGTGTGGTCCAGCCTCTTCGGCATTAACGGCGGCGGCAACAAGGATGCCAACCCGCTCTTTGTTGATGCCGACGGCGCCGACAATGTCGTCGGCACGGCTGACGACGATCTGCGGCTCCTGTCCGGCTCACCGGCCGTCGACGCCGGCAACAACACGCTGGTGCCGACGGGGGTAACCACAGATCACGACAATGGTCTGCGTTTCACCGACGACATCTTCACGCTTGACACCGGTGTCGGTACGGCGCCGATCGTGGATATGGGCGCCTACGAGCTGGTCGACGGCGACGGCGATCGCGTGCCCGACATTATCGACAACTGCCCCACGGTGCCGAACCCTGGCCAGGAGGACGCCGATGGGGATGGGCGTGGCGATGCCTGCGACGCCTGCCCGCATGACCCGAACAAGATCGCTCCGGGCATCTGCGGCTGCGGCGTGGCGGATGTTGACTCCGACGGTGACGGCGTGGCGGATTGCATCGACAACTGTCCGAGCATTCCCAACCACGGCCAGGAAAACGCCGACGGCGATGCCCTGGGCGACGCGTGCGATCCGTGCCCTCATGATCCCCTTAACGATGCCGACAGCGACGGTCGCTGCGCCGACGTCGACAACTGTCCAACGGTCTACAACCCCGACCAGGCGGATGCCGACCAGGACGGCATCGGCGACGCGTGCGACCCTTGCACCGACACCGATGGCGACGGCTTCGGCAATCCCGGCTTCCCGGCGAATATCTGCGTGACCGACAACTGCCCGTTGATCGCCAATCCCGATCAGAAGGACACAGACCATGACGGCGTCGGCGATGCCTGCGATCCCTGCACCGATACCGATGGCGACGGCTTCGGCGATCCCGGCTTCCCCGCAAACACGTGTCCCACGGACAATTGTCCGACTATTGCCAACCCGCTCCAGACCGATAGTGACGGGGATGGCGTCGGCGATGCCTGCGA
>DATKKX010000169.1:0-2306 GCA_035542775.1 Phycisphaerae bacterium
CGATAAGCGTTTCCTCATCCTCGACGCCGGCATGAACGACTTGATCCGCCCCGCGCTCTACGACGCGTACCATTTCATCTGGCCGGTGCGTCCGCCCGAAGGCTTCGTGCCCACGGAGCGAGGTGAGGATGTGACCATGCCCGGCCTGATCCCGATGGACGTCGTCGGCCCGGTCTGCGAGAGCGGCGATTTTTTCGCCAAGGACCGCCCGCTCCCGCCGATGCAGCGCGGTGACCTGGCCGCGATCTTCACCACCGGCGCCTACGGCATGGTCATGGCCAGCCACTACAATTCCCGCCCCAACCCACCTGAGGTACTGGTCGAAGGCAATCGCTTCCGCCTCATCCGCCGGCGGGAAGATCACTCCGATCTCCTGGCCGCTGAACGCGTAGAATAAGTGTGGACCTGACGCGGTACGCCGACCTTTGACCTGGACCACACCACATGAACGCTTCCGGCCAAGAAGAGCGAACCGAAAATGCCCAACCGCAGGCTCTGCCCTATGCGCCGCGACGTCCCGGCCGCCGATGGTGGCGCAGACTGCGGATCCCGCTATTCATCGTTGCGGGTTTCGCGGTGTTCATGCTGATCCTCAATCACGGCCTCGACTTTGGATACTTGGGCGAAGTCTGCACCAACTGCGGCGCACATTCGCATGTCCAGCAGCTCAGTTGGTATGGAATCGGCGGCGAGTATGCTCGGCGTACGCAGGAAGGTCCCGTCTCCAAGTGGGTTCAGGCGTGTGAGGGGCGCTCATGCGTACATAAGTGGGAGCCGGTCTCCGGCGAAGCCGGTGGCTTGTTGGGGGGACGAGCCCGCTTTCAGTGCCGTGGTCTGGGGCCAGACCTAGGCGTCCGCCGACTCGAGTTCTATTCGCCCGGTTGCCTCGAACAGGTGCTTCAGGATCGCTTAAACGCGGATCCCCAGTTACTTAACAAGTTCAAGAAGTATGTACTCGGCGGCGAGGGAGATAGCTCCAACTTCTATGGAGACCTCGAGAACAGCCTCCTGACCTGCTCAATCGAGGCAGAGTGACTCCATCCAGAGAGGGAACTAACACTACAACGCCAGGACGCCGAGCAGGCCGCTTATAGCGGCCTTTCCCGAAGGGCTTCAGGCCAGCCGTTGTACGGCTGGTCGGGCGGCCCTCGCGCTTCTCTCACCTTCTGTTCGACCCTTAACCCGTTTCAACGGGTTTCCCGCCTGCCACGCACTACGGCCGCTTGAGCTCGTTGATCCTGGCGGCGATCTGCGCCCGCGACTCCTCGCTCATTCGATGCGGCTGCGACACGTAGACGCGCTTGGCATCCAGATCGAGCACGGCTTGCAGCTCCGCTGCCGCATCGTGCCGGACCTCCGCCGAGCCCGTAACCTTGGCCAGTTCCTGAAGCAGATCCGCCAGGTTGAAGTGCCGTTTCGGCGACGTCGGATACGCCGCCACCGCCTGCCGCATCGCGGCGACGGCCTTCTCCAGCTCCGCCACGTCACCCCCGAACGCAAAACGACGCGCATCCAGCATCGAGAGAAAATGCCAATACGCCGAGTTGGCCGGGTCGCGGTGATGAAGCTCCTCATTCACGGGCATGACCAGACCAATCTGATCCATCGAGCTCACGCGATTGACCAGTTCCTCCGTCAACTCCTCCGCCGCCGTGCCGTCCAGTCGATAGCAGTCCATGCCCGCCCGGTAGGCCCGGTACGCGGGCGACCGCACGTAGGCGTCCCAGGCGGAACGCTCCGTCCCGCGACGAGCCGTCTGGAGGTACTCCCCGAGCTGGCCGGCCGGCCGGACAATCAGCCCCGCAAACAGCACGACGCACGCCGCACCGACGACGCCGATGGCCAATGCCGGACCTCGATGACGCGATCCCGCCGACGCCTCCGCACGCGCGACTGAACCGGCGCGCAGTCCGGCCTCCTTCGCCGCCATCGCACTCTCACCTTCGACACAAACTCCCGCCGACCAGGGTCGCAGGCCCTTGCCATGTTGGCGCAGCGCCAGCACCACCGCCATCAGGGCAAAAAATGTCGTGGCCGCGCCGGGACGAAACAGCGCCAGGTCGATCCCGCCGTGCAGCAGGAATCCGATCAGACCGGCGCAGATGCCCGCCCACGCCGGCCCTGCGTCCTCGTCTCCAAATACCGTCTCCCTGCTATCCTCGATGGCCATCGCCACAAAGCCCGCCGCCCACGGAAACGCCAGCACGCACAAGGTCAACGCCACGTAGGCCGGGTTCGCCCCCAGGCAGAGCCACACCGACCAAAGCAGGATCGCCCCGCCAATTGCTGCAAGCCACAGAATGATC
>DATKKX010000170.1:0-2768 GCA_035542775.1 Phycisphaerae bacterium
TGCTGGTGCTGCCGAGCGTCCGCACGGCCACCGGGCGCGTCGAGGGCCTGGGCATGGTGCTGCTCGATGCCGCGGCCACCGGCGTGCCCGTGGTGGCCTCCCGTCTGGGAGGCATACCGGAAGGCGTCGTCGACGGCCAGACCGGCTTCCTGGTGCCCGAACGCGATGCCGATGCTCTCGCCGGGCGCATGGACGACCTCCTCCGCGATCCCGCGACACGGCGTCGCATGGGCAACGAGGCGCGGGCTCTCGTCGAACGGCGGTTCAACATCGTCCGGCAGACCGGGACGCTCGAAAGCCTCTATGACAGTGTCCTGTAGAGCTGAACATGGCGCCGGGCCGGGGCCGGCACCGATCGCCGTGGTGGTTGCGCATCCGGACGATGAAACCCTGTGGCTGAGCTCGGTTGTTGCCTCGGCCGACCGGCTCGTGTTCTGTTTCGGTGACCCGTTCGAAAAGCCGCGGAAGGCTGCGGCACGACGGCAGGCGGTCGCCGCATTGCCGTTCGGCGGCATCGTCGAACTCCGGATACCCGAGAGCGGTGCCAGATTCGCGGCCGATTGGAGGCACCCACGGCCGACACCCACCGGCATCGAGATCACGGATGCCGCGGCACGCGCTCGGTACGAAGCGAACTTTCCGAAGCTTATCCATGCCTTGCGACCGGCTCTCGCGGGATGCCGCGGGGTCTACACGCACAATCCCTGGGGGGAATACGGCCATACCGAGCACATCCAGGTCTATCGGGCCGTTGCGGCGCTGCAGAACGAACTCGGCTATACGATCTGGTTTCCCAATTACGTCGGTGCGGCGAGCTGGGCACTGGCGCGGCAGTCCGGGCGGCTGTCATGCTGGACCGAACGCCGCAACGTCACGCCTGACGTGGCCACGGCACGCAAGGCCATGCGGGTGTACCGACACTACGGCGCCTGGACCTGGACACCATGGCACCGCTGGCCGGCGCACGAGACCCTCTATGCACAGCCTCACCCTGAAGATCCCACGATGCGCCATCCGTTGACAGGAGAATGGCTGTTGGATGTCGCGGGACTGCGATGGTGGCCGCCTCCATGGCGCGCTGCCCGGCGACGCCTGGGCTGAGTGCACGGGCCTCCGCGTCCGGGCCGAGCCGTGACGCCGCGATGGGGACACACCGCAGCAACCTGCCCTGTGGCAACCTACCAAGGCCGATCGCGCTGCCGGTCAGGCCGGCGACTGGCCTGCCGGAACAGGCCGGCATAGGTCAGCGCCATTGCCGTCACAACGATGCCGATCCGGATTCTGGGATCGCTGGTGCCGATCGCCGCGCGTGCCACCTCCACGATCGACACCATGACGCCGATGCCGATGAACGGCTTGATGAAGGTCCGGGCGAGTTTGCAGACGCCAACGTCCCAGTGCCGTCGCAGATAGCAGGCTCCCCAGACCAGCAGGAGCGGATAGATGCCCAACCAGACCGCGGAGACGGCAATGATCCCGCTCGACGGAGGGAAGCTCAGGCCGACGGCCAGAATGCCCGCACTCAGCAGCAGCAGTGTTGTTGCCGACAGGCGAGCCGCCGCTCCCGGACGCCCCGACCCGATCATCACCGGGAAAAGCAACTGTGACGTCACGCGCATGAGTGCCGCCGCCGCCAGCAGTTTGAGCGGCAAGGCAGCCGCCGCATAGCTGTTGCCCAGCCCATCGTGAAGCAGCGCGGTGAGCGGGTCGGCCACCAGCATCAGCCCCGCCGTCAGGGGGGCAACCAGGATCACGATCCTCCCCAGCGACCACGTCAGCGACGGCACGAATTGGTCCCTGAGCGTCGCTATGCGAGCAAATACCGGCAGAACGGTGCGGTTGACCAGCGTGCCGACTGCCATCGCCGGCTCCATGGCAACATCGAAAGCGACCCGATACACCGCGAGAGGGGAGGCGCCATAAAACCACCCGACCATCAGGTAGTCGATGTTCTTGAATACCTGCTCGAACATGTTGGCTGCAGCAGCGCGCATTCCGAAGCGGACCAACGGCAGGATTACGGATATCCGCAACCGCAATCCCGGCCGAAACGGCCTGGCCACCCATGCACCGAGCAGAACGTACAGGCCGCTTGACGCATACCCCACGACAAGAGCCCAGGCTCCGGCTCCCGAAACGGCAAGGCCCAGACGGGTCAACGCGGCGGCCAAGGTCGCACACACATTGACGACGGCGATTCGCTCGTACTGGAGATCCCTGTTCATCATCGCCAAAGGAATCAGCGCGGCGCCAACGAGAGGCTGCTTGACCGCTATCGCCAGAAAGTAGGTCGCCATTCCGCCAACACCGTAGATCGCCTCGATCCACGGAGCCGCCAGCAGCGTCAACCCGGCAATCAGCACAGCCGCGACCATGATGAACCAGAACAACGTATCGAGTTGCAGGCGGGAGACCGATTGCGCCTGTATCAGGGCCTCGCTGGTACCCAGCCCGTCGCATGCCTCGATGACCATGCCGACGGAAACCACAAGCGAGGCCAGGCCAAGCTGTTGCTTGGTCAGAAACAGCAGAACGACCAGGATTGTCGAAAAGTCGATGACCCTTGCGGTGATGGTTGCGCCGCCGAGCCAGTTGAAGCCGCGGCCCAGGTGCCGATCATAACTATCCACGCGGTCGGATTTCCCGGCGGCATTGCTGCCGGGGCGCCTCCGCCCGCCGCTCATGCAGCGGGAGGCGAGGGGACGGCAGGGGCAGGGGTGGCATTCGGAGGCAGCACCCAATAGCGGTTGCGGACGAGATGCACCAGC
>DATKKX010000171.1:0-2107 GCA_035542775.1 Phycisphaerae bacterium
GCCGCAACGAGGATGCGGAGCTGTTCAAGCTGGCGATCGGCGGCTATGGCCTCTTCGGCATCATCGCCACGGTGACGCTGCGGCTCGTGCCGAGGCAGAAGGTCCAGCGCCAGGTCGAGCTGGTCACGGCCGATCAAGCGATGGCCAAGTTCGCGGAACGCGTCGCCGGCGGCTTTATCTACGGCGACTGGCAGCTTTCGACCGATCCGGACTCCGAGGGCTTCCTGAACGAGGGTTTGCTTTCCTGCTATCGCCCGGTCGATGCCGGGACACCGATGGACGAGAGCCGCAAGCCGGCCGATGAGGCCGAATGGCGCAACCTCATCTACCTCGCCCATACCGATCGCAAGAAGGCCTGGCAGATTCGCAAGGACAAGGCGCTGGCGGCCTCCGGCGCGGTCGACTGGTCCGACCGCCAGCAGCAGGCGGTCTACGTCGATAACTACCACCGCGACATCGATACACAGATGGGCGCTTCCGTGCCCGCAAGCGAGATGACGAGCGAGCTCTACCTGCCGCGCGACAAGCTCGTCGCCTTCCTCGCGGAAATCCGCGACGATTTTCGCCAGAACGCGGTCGGCCTGATCGATGGGACCGTGCGGCTCATCGAGCAGGACGACGAGACCTTCCTTGCCTGGGCGCGGCAGCCCTGGGCCTGCTTCAGCTGCAACCTGCATGTCGTCCATGACGACGTCGGCCTGGCGAAGGCCGGCGATGATATCCGCCACCTCATCGATCGGGCGCTGAAGTACGGCGGCAGCTTCGGTCTGGCCTATCATCGCTGGGCCAGCCGCGGCGAAGTCGAGGCGGGCTACCCGGCGTTTGCCGACTTCCTTCGCCTGAAGCGCCAGTACGATCCGGAGGAGCGTTTTCAGAGCGACTGGTATCGGCGCTACCGTGCGCTTTTCACCCTGGCCGGCTGATGCGACGCCGCCAATGCGAAAATCTGTGACAGGGATCACAGTGCGCCAATCCACCCTGGTTACGCTCCCGCACATCGGTTTCGAGAGGCAACCATGGGCCACAAGCAGGAGACCATCCGTCCCCGATTGACCCTGGCCGCGAGCAGCGCGCCCGGCGACAGCGTCACCGCCCGGGATCTCGCGGGCATCGATATGACGCGGATTCCGCAGGAGCTGGCGGGGCAGGTACCGACACAGCCGACCCCATGGCGGCGTGGCACCTGCTCGCCGGCCATGGAGACGCCGGAGGGCCCGCAAGCGATCTTCTTCGGCACCCGCGAGGAAATGCATGCGACCCACCCGGGCGGCGGCGTTGCAATCAATGCATCCCAGACGCTATGGCTCGTGCGCTGCGCGGAGGCGTGAGACGGCGGCGGGCAAGCTTCAAACCCGTGGAATAGCCTGACGCATCCTGCGGAGCACCGGGTCCTTCGCTGGCTCGGCCACAAGAAACGAGCGATGGACCCCATGCCCAGCGGGAATTGTCCTGTCCCCGCTGCTGGACTCCGGGTGTCACTGGCCAATGCCGGGGTCCATATTCCAGGGCGCGGGGTGTCTGGATCCCGACCTTCGCCGGACGACGTCGTTGCTGAGGGACCCGGGCGAAAAATGGAGCGATGGACCCCATGCCCAGCGGGAATGCAGCCGAGCGCCGCTCGCCCCACCCATCGAAATCGAACGATGGACCCCATGCCCAGCGGAGGTCGGCACCGCTGCGTTGTCGTGTGAATAGAATTCAAGCAAAGGACCTCATGTCCAGCGGACTGCCTCAGGTCGTTTGACCACGACCGGCATGGTGCCTGCCGAGGCGGCACGCACAGTTGTGCGACCGATTCACGATGTCCAACCGTCGGTCCGGCCCTGTCGGGGCCGCAGCCGATCCGTAAGCGCCCAAACGCGTCCGGGCGGATATAGAACATAATAAGAACATCCTTCGAGCGCGGTCAAGGCCTCGGTCGCGGAGGGGGCCATGGCCGGCTCGCCCCAAAGCGGAATTGAGTGATGGAGATCACAACCGCGCAAACCGGACCGGCGCTAACCTCACTGCAATCCGAAGGAAAAAATCACGCGTAGGCAGTCGGCCGCGGACGAACCGCGGGGGCAGGCGTCACGGGGAGACGTCCATGCGTGTCGGGGAAGCGGCT
>DATKKX010000172.1:0-11387 GCA_035542775.1 Phycisphaerae bacterium
TTGTTGCCCTGGATCTGCCACGGCACGCAGGGGAAGGGGGTCAGATTGTCCGTCACCATGATGACGTGGTCGGCGTACATCGAATCGACCAGACCGAAGCCGAGACCGCCGCAGGCCGACGGGCCGGTCACGCCGTTGGAGTCGCCGAAGGGGTCGCAGGTCGGGGCCGCCAGCACGGCGATGTCGATATGCACCTCCCCGTCCTGCACGCACTGCCAGCGGCCGCCGTGCGAGCGGAGGACCCCATGGCCGCGCATCTTGCCGGACGAGCAGTAGTCGCCCAGCGGGCCGTTCATGCTGCCTTCAATGTGATGAATGACGCCGCTCTCGATGAGCGGGATCAGCGGGGCGTGGCAGGGGAAACAAGCGGACGGGAACCAGATCAGGTCTTTCACGCCCAACTCGGCCGCGGCGAAGAACATCGGCACGGCGATCTTGTCCCCGTTGCGGAAGTGGTGGTGCGAGCTGATCCGCATGCCGTCGCGGATGCCGGCCTTTTGCAGGGCGATTTTGATGGCCTCGATGCGATTGCGCTCGGCGTCTCCCGACATCTTTCGCACATCCGCCACGACCTTGTTGCCGTCGCGGGGATAGTCGTTGCTGGACCGGACCGGGGGAGCGGCCTTGCGGCCGGTCGGCTTGTACTTGCCGACGCCCTGAAAGGGCGCCTGCGGCTGGCCATTGACGATTGTCGGGACCATGCGTCCCGCGGCATTCTTGACGAGTTCGACGTTGTGCGACATTGAGGAATCCTTAGAAAGGCTGTCAGCTATCAGCCAGAGGGAACAAACACTTCGGAAGCACACCCTCCGCGGGCTCCAGCCAGAAGGTACGTAGCAGACGCCCCTGCGAGCCGTGCAGAAACACGTATATTGCGCGCATTTCGACCGAAGGCCAAGGGCGGTTCCCCACACCGAGCCGAGGTGTCACTCGGCTGCGGTCCCCGGCTCGCGAAGACGCGGCACGGGGCTAGGCCGGGGCGGCGTGGCGGAAGATCGTGAAGGTGAGCTGGCCATCGAAGGGCATGTCCATTGCGATACGGGCGTAGTCCTTGTCCTGCGAGACCAGCGTTTCCTCTCGCTCGTAATCAGTGAAGGCCTTGTAGGAGAAGACGAAACGGACCATGTTCATGGGGCCGCTGAGCCCGCACAGGAGGCGCGGCTCGGCCCAGCCGCGATCCTTGCGGAAACGGGTCCAGCGACCGGCGGCTTCGAGAAACTCGGAAAAGCGTCCACGTTGCACGATTCCATCGACATGCAGTTCAACGGCCATGACATCCTCCTCTGCTGCGATGGGCACAGCCCATCCGCCAGCAGAATGTCGGGCCTCCCGACACGACCCGAGAAACGAGCGGCCCCAATGGGAAGTGGATCGCAAGCGCAACGGCAAACGCAGGTCGACCTGATCAAAAGCCCGGACCCTACATTCCGACTCGGCACCCCTGGCTGCAGACCTGAGGGGTTGGCGAGCCAATGCTGATCAGCTTGCGGTTCGAGCCTCCTACCGGCCAACAGCCGGCGTTCCACTTCACCTTGGGGGGCATTTTACCTGTCCCACCTGGCGTCTGAAAGCATTAACTTGCGCGGCGGCCCAGAATTGGCAGTTGGTAGACGGCGGGATTCACGCGGCGCAGGACCTGTTCGACGTGACCGGGCTCCTGGCGGCGGATGTGCTCTTCGAACTCGCTGCGGTATTTTTCGACGATGGTCCGGATCGGATATGCGGCCCCATCGGCCAGGCCGCAGATGCTCAAGCCCGGCATCATGCCCATGCTGCGGGTGTTTTCCACGATGATGTCGAGATCGGCGAGGCGGCCGGCGCCGGAGGCGATCCGTTCCGCCATCTTGTACATCCAGGTGGTGCCCTCACGGCATTGGGTGCACTGACCGCAGCTCTCCATGGCATAGAAGCGGGCCACATTCATCAACACCCGGCGGATGTCGGCGTCATGGGGGATGACGATCGCGCCGGCGGTGCCCAGGCCGAGCAGTCCGTACTTCTGCAGATCATCAAAGTCCAGTTTGGCGTCGAGCTCGGCCTCGGTCAGTATCCCCACGCTCAGCCCGCCGGGGATGCAGCCTTTGATCCGCTTGCCGTCGGCCATGCCGCGGGCGAAGTCGTCGCCGAAGATCAGTTCGCGGCAGGGCAGGCCCAGCGGGGCCTCGAAGCAGCCGGGGCGATTCACCGGGCCGCTGACAGTGTAGAGCTTCGGACCCGCCGACCCCGGCGTGCCGATGGAGGTGAACCAGTCCGCCCCGCGCTCGATGATGTGCGGCAGGCAGCAGATCGTCTCGACGTTATTGACCACGGTGGGCCGGTGGAAGAGGCCTTCGATGGCCGGAAACGGCGGCTTGATCCGCGGCCACCCGCGCTTGCCTTCGAGGCTTTCGATCAAGCCGGTTTCCTCACCGCATACGTAGGCGCCGGCCCCGCGATGGATGTAGCACTCCAGCGAGTAATCCGTGCCGAGAATGTTCTTGCCGAACAGCCCGGCGGCATAGGCCTCGTCCAGGGCTTTCTGCAGGATGTGGAACTGCTCATGGAACTCGACGCGCATGTAGATGTAAGCAGCCGTCGACCGCGTCGCGTAGCCGGCGATCAGGATACCTTCCAGAAGCTGGTGAGGGTCTTCCTCCATGAGCACGCGGTTGTTGAAGGTGCCGGGCTCGGATTCATCGGCATTGACGCACAGATAAGTGATTTTCCGATCGCGGGGCAGGAAGGACCACTTCATGCCGGCGGGAAAGCCGGCCCCGCCACGACCACGGAGGTTGGCGGACTTGACGATCTCGACGATTTGTTCGGGCGTCGAATGCTTGAGGGCCTTTTGAGCAGCGGCATAGCCGCCGCGCGAACGGTAGACCTTGAGGGTGCGGATGCCCTCGACACCGAGGTTTCGCAATAGGACCGGCTCATACCTGGCCATGGCTCGACCCTGTAGCGTTTTTCATCGACTGGTCTTGCGGCCCGTGCGACACCGGCATCGATGCGGCGGGGCGCGTCGTCCTTATCTTAGGCGCGGGCTTCGACTCGACCACCGGGCCGTCCGGCACAACCGCCTGGAAGTACAACAGGCTCCAGGCCGTACACAGGAGAGTCAGCCACGTGCGCCAGCCGTTGCGCGTCCACGGCGCGACCACCAGCAGCCAGATCGGCAGAAAGTCCAGCGCGAAGCGGCTGTACCCGCTCTCGAGGAAGCCGGGGTTGTGATAGCATAAGAGGCCGAACAGGACCGGCAAGGTGCCGAGCATGAGAATTCGGCGGGTCTTGTCGCGCCACCACGCGGCGGCGGAGATGAACACAAACAGCGCCAGCGGCGTGGTGATCCAGAGGCTGGTACCGTATTGATTGTCTCCGGTGATCTGGATCTGCGTCGGGGAAACGGCGATGTAGGGCGGGGCGGCGAACATGTAATAGGCGTTTTCGCCGACGAAATGCGGCGAGAAGACACCGTACTTCAGGCATCGCTGAGCCAGGTCGTCGGTGTCGCGGCCGGCATAAATGTAGCGGTAGCCGAACTCCAAGGGGTTGCCGAACTTCAGCCAGTTGAGCGTCAACAACGGCGCGGCAATGATCGCCAGACCGACGATGCCCGTCACAAATCGCCGGCGTCCCTGAGACCAAGCCAGCCATAACAGCGGCAGGCCGTACAAGAGCGTGAGTTGCCGGGTCCAGGTGGCGATCGCCAGGCCGATGAGAGCGGGCCAGATCCGGCGGCGTCCAAGCAAGTCCGCCGTGAAGATGAGCAAACCTGTTTGCGAGACGACGTGGTCCACCTGCCCGAGCAGGCCGGTCTGAGCGAAATGCAGGTTCGGCAGAACGGCGGTACCGCCCATCCAGGCAAGCGTCAGCAGGCCAGCCCAGGCGGCGCTGTGAACCTGACGGCGGAAGACGATGAAGCCGATGATCGGGAGCGGCCAGAAGGCTAGCAGGGTGTAGGGCCAAGGCAGCCAGTAGCCTTCCGGGGCCTCGATCAGATGATGGAGAGGACTGAGCAGGACCGTCAGGATGGTCATGAGCGGAGGGAAGACGTTGTAGACCTTGCCGTTGTAGTAGGCGGTGTCGTGCAGGCGGTTGTGCAGGAGGTCGGGGGTGTGCGGGAGAGGGATATCGAGCCGGCCTTGCAGCCAGGCTTCGCCCTCGGCGAGGGCCGCGGTCGACTCGGAGGCGATTTGCCATTGGGACAGACGCAGCTTGGGCCCGAGCACGAGTTGAATCGCGGCGAGGGTCAGAAGGAAGCACAGAATGACCCGCCAGCGCGGTTCTGGGGAAGATGGAGGGGCTGAGGAGCGGAGGGTCCGAGGAAACGAGGGCGCGGGCTCCCTAGCGGGGACGGAGGCCTGCGGCGGAAGCGAATCGGTCGTTTGCGCTCCAAGCTCCGGTCGCCGGGGTTCTTCGCTGTGAGATGCCGCCATCAGGGGTACGCCTGCCAGAGTATGTTGAAATAAAGCCCACTCCACGCGAGGCAACCGAGCGTGAAATACCGCCGCCAACGCTCGATCGCCCAGGGGGCGAGGGCCATTAACCAGACCGGCAGCCAGTCCAGGGCAAATCTATAGTAGCCGACCTTCTCTCCTCCCGTGGCGTGATACATCAGGAGGGCGGCGATCACCAGGAGCGATGAGAACATCAGAGCCCGGGCAGGCCGATCGGGCAACCAGCGCCGCAGTCCGATGAAAGCGCCGAGGAGCAACGGGGAGGTAAACCAGATGCCCACGCCGAAGTCCTCATTTTCGGGGACGAGACCACCGGAAGTCAGCCGCAGATGAGGCGGGGCCAGATTCATCGAATAGGCGTTTTCGCGAAGGAAGTGCGGGGAAAATACGCCGTAAGTCAGGGCTCGATGGCCCAGCCAACTGTTGGGGCGGTAATCGTAGACGTAGCGGTAGCCGCTCTCGAAGGGGCTGCCGAATTTCAGCCAGTTGAGCACCATCAGCGTGCCGACCGCGACCGTGAGGCCGCAACCGATCAGTATCATGCTCCTCCGGCGTTTGTCCTTCATCCTCCAGGCGATCCACAGCGCTGCCAGCCCGAAGAAGACCAGATCGGGACGACTCCAGAGCGCGATGACGAGCCCGATGGCGGTGGGCCACATCCGGCGACGGCCGAGTAGATCGCCGACGACGAGCATCAGGCCGGCGCTGCCCAGGATGAGATTGAGCGGATTGATCGAGCCTCCCCCGCACAAGATCAACTGCGGCAGCATTGGCGTGCCGATCAGCCAATAGGCTGTGAGCACGGCGGACCAAGCGGCACGGTGGAGGACTTGCTGGAAGGCCCAGAATCCCACCAGCGGCAACGGCAACGCCACCACGATGACGTACCAGGGTGTGTAAAACTGATCGGCGGGCAGGCCGTACAGGCTACCCAGCCGGAGTGCCGCCAGACTGAGTAAGGTGAAGAGCGGAGGATGGACGCTGTAGACCTTGCCGTTGCAAAGGGCGGTGTCCGGCGCGCGCCACGACAAGTCCATTCTGCCGTCGCGCCAGGCCTGGGCCTCCAGAAAAGCGGGGTTCAATTCCGTTCGGATGTGCCAACCGGACAACTTTAGCGCAGGGCCGATGGTCAGGTAAAGCCCAGCCAGCAGGAGGATGAAGCAGGCCACGACGTGCCAGTCGGACTCACGCTTTCCGGCGCTGGAAATCAGTTCAGGCGCCTGAGCTGAGGCCGGCGGTTTGAGATCTGGCTCGGCAGCGTCTGGCGGCAAGTCATCTTCCCTTCGTTCACGGGTCGTCTGGCGTCCGCTCGGCGGTCGTGCGATCGGCGGCGGCTTCGCCGCTTCTGAGCGGCGCGGGGCGGTCATACAGATCCGAACGGGGCACCGTGAGGTGATCATTCTCCGGATCGCGGAGCAGGCGCTTTACATCCTCCGGCTTGACACGCTTGTGCAGTTTCTCATTGATAAGCAGGCACGGCGCGTGGTCACAGGCGGCGAGGCACTCCTCGGTGATGAGGCTGTATTGGCCGTCCGGGGTGGTGCCGTGCTCGTCGATGCCCAGCTCGTCCTTGATCGCCTTCAACACCGCGTCGGAGCCCATCAACTGACACGAAAGGCTGCGGCAGGCCACGACGACCTTGCGACCCTTGGGATGGTCCCAGAAGTGGGTGTAGAAACCGAGCGTATCGAGGACGGCACTGGGAGTGATTTCCAGGAGTTCGGCGATTTCCTTCATCGCCTGGGGGCCGATGTACCCGAGGGCGTTTTGCACGACGTGCAGCGCCGGAAGGAGTGCCGCCCGTTTGGTCTCGTAGCGGGGGAAGAAGGAGCGGATCTTGGCCCGCACAGCCTCGCTCAGCACAGGCGGGGCCTTTTCGTCAATCACCGGTGTGCGGCGGTCGATCGCTTTCCAGGCCATGGGAGACTCCTGTCAAAACCACCACAGGGACACTGAGGGCACGGAGAAGACGCAGAAGGCGAGACCATGCGAGACAACATCTCCATGCCCGTCTACCCACGTTACCATTCCAGATCCTCATCTTTCGGCGCCGGCAGCCAGTTGGACTGGCAGGTGTATCGCTGTCGCTTGAGGATGGCATTTCGCCGCTGCTCATCCGACCAGTCTTTCTGCTGCTGGGCCCAGAGCATGAAGACCGCGTCGCCGCGGCTGATCTCGAACGCCTTGGCGAAGCTGCTGCCGAACATCGAAGCGGCCTTTTTCGCCTGCTCGGGCGTCCAATCTGGTTTCTTCTTGTGCAAGGCTCCCGCGCCGACGTCGGTGCCGCATTCGACGGCCAGTTCATGCGACGGAGCCGCCACAGCCCAGGATGCCGGCGGAACACCAAGCCCCATCTGCCGGAGCTTGGCCGGCGTCAACGGTAGGGGCGTTCCGCGAACCATCGGCGCCTCGGGAACACCCTGGTCGGCCATTTTCTTGCGCAGCTCTTCGGGCGTCTTGGGTCGCCGCGGTTGCGTCGGCATAATGGACGGGTCTCGCTCCATCACCAATTCTTCTTCTATCGTGCGCGCGACAGGCTGATCCACGGGATCCATCACCACGACGATGCCTTTGCCCAGATCCCGCTTGTACTCCTGCTTCACATATTTCTTGACTTCCTTCAGCCATGTGTCGGCTTCGCCGGCGGCTGTCTCGCTGCGGGCATAGATGTATCCCTGCGGCGTGTGGTACAACGTGCGGTCGCCACATTTCGCGGGGTAGTTCGTGGGTGTATCCAGAATGACCTGCGGTTTGGCAGGGCCGCAGCCGGCGGCGAAGACCGCCGCAGTAACGACGGACCAGAACGATGTCATGCGTATGGTGCGTGATGTCGTCATCGTGTCACAGCCTCCCTGATGCCGTTTGCATGCCCCGCCGCCGGTCCGATGGCCAACGAGGCCGCCGGGCATTCCGCCAGGTGACAACTCAACGGGGCCGACTCGCCGGAGTCTTGCGAGTGCCTGACGCCGGACGAGGGGCCATCGTACCGGGTCTCGCGGGGTCCTCAAGTGCGGGCGCGGATTCGTTGCCGGGCGCGCTCCTGGCGGGCAAAAACCTCAGATCCAGAATCGCCACGAACAGCACCACCAGCATGGCCAGGGCACAGCAGATTCCCACCAACGGCCCAACTGAGCCAGGATGCAATTCCGCTCTCAGGAAATCCGCGAGCGGTCTGCCGGCGGGTCCAGGAAAGACCCAGACCGCATTCAGGAACCCGCAGACGCTCAACACGATCCAGCACACCCACCAGCGTCGGTTCGACTCACACGCCCAGGCCCACAAGGCGATGATCGGAAAGAGGTAGCGTTCATGGATCTGCGTGGGCAGAACGAAGAAGGCGAGCGGCAGAAGCCGGGCAGCCCACCTGAGGCCAGGCGAATCACACTTGCGCCGCCAGAGCACGATGGCCACGAGGATCGCGGTTGCGGCCGTCGCCACCAATCCGATCTTCCTGGCGCTGATGCCGAGCACCCAGGGCATGTCGTCGCGGAGGTACGGGTTGAAGGTCAGAGGCACGCCGGGGATCGGATTGGTCAGGAACCAGGCGCTGAAGCCGTTCATATGCACGTAAGGGAAGTAGCCGACGGCCTTGAAATAGGCGTCAAACGGCCCGGAGTCAGCCCCTATACCGAACGGCCAGACGACCGCCGCGATCAGAACGACCGCGACGACGGCGCTCAAGGCAATCTGGCGGCCTGCCTGGGCACCAAGGGCGCGGCAGGTCATGACAGCCACGACCAGCCAGATCGGCGCGATGAAGATGGACTGCATTTTCATCAGCAAGGCCAGCACAGCCCAGGCGGTCATGGCCGGCAGGCGGCGCCGTGCGGCGGCATCCAAGCTAAGCACCATGAAGAGGGTGTGGATGGCGTCCACCTGTCCCCACGCCGATGAGTTGTGAATCGCCATGGGATGCAGGGCATAGAGAACACCGATGGCGCCGGCGGCTCGGATTGACAGCCGGCGCCTCAAGCATATGAACAAGACTACCGCCGTGGCGATGTCGGCCAGCGCCGCCGGCAACTTGAACAACACATATCCCCACGCCACGCCTGGCCCCGGTTCACCCAGGGACATCGCCCGGAGGACGGGCTCGTTCAACGGCCGGCCGGCCACCAGCGGATACAGCTTGGCTATGCCGCGCAGCACATGCAGATACAGCGGCGGATAGTTGGACAATCGCTGCACCTGGCCATCGACCTCGTACCGGTCATAGACGCTGGCCAGGCCGTGCCTGTCGGCCTGATATGCCCACATGAAGAACTGCTGCATATCCGGCAGATAGCCCGGTTGCGGCAGCAGCGGCACCCGAACGGCGATGCCCAGGACGATGATGAGAGCGATCACCAGGATCGTGGGCCGGAGGGAGTGCGGAGGCTGCGTGGGGAGAGCTTGTTTCGGGGGCCGGCGATTGACCTTGCTGGACAATGTGTGATCCCGCGTCGGTTCGAGTCAGCTCGAAATGTAACTGTGAATGCCGGCCGCTGTAAAGCGCCCCGCGATCGGCTGTCATCCCGGCGGGTCGTCCGATCAGCGGTCCAGTTCCGCCGCGATGATGTTCAGGCTACCCAGCACGGCAACGACGTCGCTGATGACGTGACCGACGAGCAGCTTGGAGATGCTCTGCAAGTGGATGAAGCTCGGCGGCCGGCACCGGGCCCGATAGGGGCAGTTGCCTCCGTCAGAGGCAAGGTAGAAGCCGAGCTCGCCGTTGGCCGTCTCGTTGGCGACATAGACTTCGCCGATGGGCGGCTTGAATCCTCGATTGGTCATGATCTGCTCGAAGTGGTGGATGAGGCCCTCGATGGAAAAGTAGACCTCGCGTTTGTCGGGCAGCGTCAGCTTGTCGTCAGGCAGGACGTTGACCGGACCGGCGGGAATGTTGTCCACCAGTTGATCGATGATGACCAGCGACTGCCGCATTTCCTCGACACGCACCAGGTAACGGTCGTACACGTCGCCGTGCGTGGCGATCGGCACCTTGAACGAGACGCCGCTGGAGCCCTTGCCGTCCCAGTTGTCGGCGTAGCACAGATAGGGCTCGTCCTTGCGCAAATCGCGCTTCACGCCGCTGGCCCGGGCGATGGGACCGGTCCAGCTCCAGGCGATGGCGTCGTCGTGGCTCATGCGGCCGATGCCCTTGGTCCGCTCGACAAAAATCCTGTTGCGGGTGAGCAGCGATTCGAAGTCCCGGATCGCCTGGGGCAGCCGTCTTGTGAACAGCTTGACGTGATCGGGCCAGTCGTCGGGCATGTCGTACATCAGTCCGCCCACGCGGGTGTAGCTGGTGGTGAAGCGGGCCCCGCAGATCTCCTCGAAGAGGTCATTGATGTACTCGCGCTCGTTGAAGAGATAGAGGAACGCCGTGAACCCGCCGAGATCGAGGCCCATGGCCCCCAGGCAGAGCAGGTGGTCCTGGATGCGGGCCAGCTCGGCGATAATGGTGCGGATGGCCTTGCAGCGGGGGGTAATCTCGATGCCAAACAGCTTTTCGCAGGCGGCGTGCCAGGCGATGTTGTTGGCCATCGGGCTGACGTAGTTCATCCGGTCGGTGACGGTGACGTATTGGTTGTAGTTCAGATTCTCCCCCAGCTTCTCGAAGCCGCTGTGCAGGTAGCCGATGTGAGGCGTGCAGGCGAGGATGACCTCGCCGTCCAGTTCCAGCACCAGACGAATGGTGGTGTGCGTGGCGGGATGCTGCGGCCCGAAGTTCAGCGTCCACACGTCACCGCCGAGATCATCCCGCTGCAACGTCGTGGGAGCCCACTGGGGTATCGTGGACATAAGTGCATCCCCTTTATGGGTGGCACAGACAAACCCGGTTGGTCCGTGCGTCTCACCAACGGTCGGCCTCCTCGGCGACACGTGCGGTGGCCGTTGCCCGTGCCTCCAATGTTCTCACCGCTCTAGCCAAGCGAGTTTAGCATCGCCGCTGCCGAACGCCCACGGACAAACCAGGTTTGTCCGTGCCACCCTTCAGAGTGGAGCCGACACCGAGCACGAACCCTACTTCCACTGTGCCAGCACGACCGTCAGGTCATCCGGACATGAGCCCCCGGTGGTGAATTCGTTGAGGTCGGCGACGAACTCGCTGAGGATCTGGCCGGGGGCGGAGCCCATGCCATCAGCGAGGCTGTCCTGCAAGCCGGCCAGACCGAAGGGTTCGCCCCTGGCGTTGCGAGCGGTTTCGAAACCGGCGGTGGCCAGGACGACGGAGTCGCCGGGGGCCAGGCCGAAGGAGAGGGTCTCGTAGGCGGGGGCGCGGGTCTGGCCGATGGCGGGCAGGCCCTTGGCGTCGGTAATGCTGCATGTTCCGTCGGTGCGGAACCGGCCGAGCCGAACGCCGTCGCCCGCCAGGCAGAACTGCACTTTGCCGCCGTCCGGGTCGATCCATGCCGCGGCCAGATCGATGTTCTTGCCACCCTCGCCCTCGAAAACCAGCCAGTTGAGGGCCCGGGCGAACAGGTGCGGCGGCTCGGAGTACAGCCCGGCCGCGCGGAACATGGTACGAACCTCCGCGAAATACCGCGGGATGCCGGTCTCCTCCACGTTCAGCCGGGCCACAACGATCGCCGCGGCCTTATCCCGCAGTTGAACGATATCGTAGAAATCGCAGCAGCGCCGCGTGCCCATGCAGCGGTAGGCGGCCACCTGCAGGCGATCCCATTGCGGCAGGGCGCGAAGCGTCAAGGCGTCCTGCGTGGCCCGGGCGATGGTCTGCTGAGTGCTGACGACCGCCTTCTGCTTGGAAATGGACATCCGCATGACATTTTCCACCGGCATGGCCACGCACGAAGAGATGGCGCTCAACGTGTTGAGCGCGGCCTCGTTAAAGGGCTCATCGGCGGCGTCGTTCTCGACGTAGAGCATGCCCATGTTCCCGCGCTGGCCGACCAGCGGCACGGCCATCACCGAGCGGACGCCCTCGACAGGCGCCTCGGGGCAGCACAG
>DATKKX010000173.1:0-7951 GCA_035542775.1 Phycisphaerae bacterium
CCAGGAACGAGCGGCGGTATTTCACCTTGAGGTCTTGGGAAACGAAGTTCTTGATGACCTCGCGAAACTGCCAGATTTCCTTGATGTCGTAAGCAAGCGTCATGGTCTGTCTTGCGCGTATCCGCGACCGCTGGACTTCACGGCGATCGCCCTGCGGGCGGGTTCGACGTGCGCGGCGAGTATTGGGCCAACGCCTCGCGGTGTCAAGCCGCCGGCGACTGCGGCCTGATCTCGCCGCGACGATTCCGAACCATGCCCGACGACGTCGGCTGGTCCGTGCTCGCGTTGACACCGTCGCCTCGCGACGTATAACGTCCCCATGAGCAGTGGCATCACCCCGCAGGACCCGCCGCCCGCGCTCGTCGTCCATCTGCCCCGCGCGCTTGTCTTCACGCTGCTCTTTTTTCTCTTCGACCTGGCCTACATCCTCTCGCCTTACTGGAATCTCGCCTCACACACCTCCTCCCGCACGGCTCTGCTGGCCTCGTCCGTTGTCATCGGCCTGGTTTGGGCGATCTGGGCTTCCGCCCCGCTGTCCGCGGCGTTCTCCGGCGCCAGGGCCTGGCGTCTGCTTGGTGCCTTCCTCATTCTGGCGATCCTCAATGCCCGCGCCCTTACCGCCGATGTGCCATGGCGCGGGGACGAGGACCATCATCTCCTCGCCACACGCAGCCTCATTGGCGCTCTGCTGTCCCACCGGTCGGCCACGATCGCTTTGATCTTGCTGCTCGCGATCCTGCCGCTCGCCGCCTGGCGATTGAAGTCTCTCCGCCTCGCCGTCCTGCTCTGCCTTATGCTTGCGATCATCCAGGGCGTCTGGATCGCGCACACCGATCCCGACTTCTTCGAGATGACCCGATATCCCATGATCTCCCGCTGGTTCGCGAGCGCGCCCATCGTCTTGCTGAGCGTCTTTCGCAACATGCATCTCCCATTCACCGGTCCGCTCGACGAGGCACTCCATCGCCTCGTTCCCTTCATCGCCGCTGTCTTGCTTGTCTGGATCACGGCGGCGCGTGCCGCGCCGGCTTCCCCCATCGGCAGCGTGTTGTGCCTGCTGGCCCTGGCCTCTGTCCCGCTTCTCTACCGCTATTCCTCAATTCTCTATCTCGAGCTGCCCGCGGTGTTCCTGATGACCGTCGCCTGCTTTTCGGCCCGCGTTCTGCTGACCCGCGATTATGACGAGATCCGCCGGTCGCCCGCCTGGCTGGCCCTCATTTCCATCGGATTCGTCAAGGAAACCACCGCGCCGTTCCTGCTGGCATTCCTCTTGTGCCGGGCATTCGCGCGTCTGTCTTTTCTGCGAAAGGCTGAGCGTCCCCTCAGGGCCTTTCTGCATGAGGTGCTGGTGGGTTTCTGCGTCCTATGCCCACCTATGTGCTGGTTCGGATACCGGTTCGCTCATCACGTCTCCAGACCGGGGCCAAGCCAGTTCGGCAACCTCCTTCGGCTCGACCTTTACTCAATCTTGCCGCACTCTTGGCTGGAACAGTTCGGCCCGCTCCTCGCCGCCTCCATCCTCGGAACGGTCATCCTCCTCCGCCGACGGCAGTTCATCGAGATCGGCTTTTTCGCCGCCGCCTTCGTCGCCGACGTCTTCATGCACGTCGCGGATTTCCCCGCCTACCTCGGACATTCACGTTTCAACCTGTTTCTGCTGCCCATGATCCTGGTGACCGCCTCATTCGCCCTGCGTGCATTGGACCAGGTCTCGACCGCGGGCATGGCTATCCTCTGTTCCATGCTCTTCGTCGCCCATTTAGCGATGTCGCCCGTCAATCTCGACGGCTCCAAGAAGCCGACCTGGGGCGATTATTCCTGCGACATCTCCGAGCACTACTATCCTTACCGCAGCGCGATCCGCTGGCTGAACGAAAACAGCCGGGGGCGGCAGGTCCTGGCCACGGGGTTGACTTACCCGTACCAGTTCGATTTCTATGCGGCCCCGTCTACCCACATTGATCTCCTGCCCGCTACGGACCCGGCGCCGAATACCGACGCCGCCTCCGCCCGCGCCGCCCTCGAATCGGCACGCGAGAAATCGTATGACCTGGTGCTGCACGCCTTGGCGGGCCGTGATGTTCCGCGTGTCGACGACATGTGCGGCTATGCTGTCAGGAAGATCTTCCGCAATTCCGCTCATGCGCTCATCCTCTACGAGCGCACCACTGCCCCGTGAAATCCGGCTCACAGGCGGGGGGACGCTCAGTGAGCGATCGTGATCTCCAGATCGTGGATCGTCGCCCCCCCAACCGGCAGGATGCTGAACCGCAGTTCCGCCCAGCGTTTGCCGCGCCACGCCGCCTGCGATTCGGTGCAGAGTTGATAGGTCTTCCGACGGCCATCGGGCACGATCGGAAAGGCGAGGCGGGATGCGTCGTCGAACTCAGCCGCCCCCTGCGGGCGCAGATGGAGAACGCCCACGACCTTCCGATCGACATCGCGCCCCTCCGCCCGGACGCGCACGAAAAGACAGGTGTTGAAGGCCGGCTCGAAGCCTCCGTCGCCCAGCGAGACGGTGGCCGGCATGGTCTCGCCCAGGCCGCCAAACGTGCGATCGATGGTGAAATCGTCCGGCTTCTCCGCGCTCACCACCGCCGGCGGCACGATGTAATCGCCCAGCGCCAGATACGCCGGTATGGCCGCGCAAATCAGCATGATCGGCGCGGTCACCCGCCATCGCTGTCGCCCGGCGAAGAACGCGCAGCAGCCCAGCACCAAGGCCGGATAGAACGGCAAGCCGAACCGCGGCATGGAGAAGCTGATCATGTGCAGCGCGACCAGATAGGCTGTGATCGCCGTTGCCGCCAGCGCCGCCGCGGGCTGCTGCCGCCACATCCGCGCCAGTCCGGCCACGCCGAACACCGCGACCACCGTTCCGGCAACCGTCCACCATGCGAAGACGATCGCGGTCTCGGCCCCCCCGACCAGCCGTGCCTTGGTCCTGTAGGAGCTGCCGGGCATGAAATGGTACCCGGGGCCGCCGATGGCCACGCGACCGATTTTGGGCGCGCACAGCTCCAGCCAGCGGAACGGGTGCCGGCGGATGTTCTCCATCGCGGCCTTCATGAGCAGCTCGTCACCGCGGGTCTGCAGGTGGTCGTATTGCCCGGTAACAAGGTGCGTTTGAAACTGCATGCCGCAGAACGCCGGTTCGTCTCCATTGGTCCGCAGGTCGCTGCCCAGGTACATCACCGCGCCAAAGCCGTTGGCGATCCGCGCCACGCCGAGGGTCTTGTAATTCCACGCGATCACAGGGCCAACGATGGCAACGTCGCAGAGGAGAATCAGACCCACGTGCCAGATTCTGAGGTCAGGAGCAGACTGCCGAGACCGCCGCCCGGCCAGCCGGGACAACAGCCACAGGCCGACGACGGCGAGCGGCAGCAGTTGCAGCGAGGTCCGAGACAGCGCGGCCAGACCGCAGGCGATGCCGGCCAGTGCGGCGTAGCCCACTGCACGAAACGTGCCGGTCTTCGGCTGCGTCGCGCTGCGCGCCAGATGATCCATCGCCCACAACAACAGGCAGGAGAAGAACAGGGCCAGGGGCTCGGTGAGAACGGTGCCGGCGTAAAGCACGACCTGGTATCCGCATGCGCACAACACGAACGCGGCAACGCCGGCGCGATCGCCCCAGCGTGATCTGGCAATCGCGGCGATCAGATACGAACCCAAAATCACCAGGGCGATGTTGGCGAACCGCGTCAGGACGATGTTCCGATGCCAAAGAAACAGCCATAGCCACGGCAAAGGCGGCGAACGCAGCATCCTCTCGTCCTTGAGAAACTCCGCCCCGTGCTCGGCCACCCCATCCGCGAGGAGCACATAGTAGTTCTTCTCGTCAGGCCAGAGAATTGTCGCCAGGCCGGCGGCACTGTGGCGGCGGCTTGTCTCGCGGACGAGCACAGTGACGTGCAATGCCGCAGCCACGATAACGAGGATAACAATCCACCGCCGCCACCGCAACCGGGCGCGCGGCGACTCCCCAACAGTGGCCTCACCTTCAGCGGCGATGTGTTTCTCATCCGTTGGCATGGGTGTCTGATCGAGCGCTTCCGCGGCAACGGGATGCCTTCGGCCATCTTCGAGAGGCCTGTTTTCGCCTCCGGCACATCATCGGCAATCCCTTAATCAAGATCCGCTCCGGAAACTCGCCGCCGAACGACTCGCGTGGAGATAGGCGCGCTTGGCCACATCCCGCCACGTCGGCGGGACCAGCGGTCTGACCCGTAGGTACCATGGATACCACCAGTTCGCGTGATAGGCCGGCGCCGGCGTGACCCCTTCCTGGAGATAATCGTAGTGTGCCCAGAAAAGGCGCCGTTCATCGGCGCTGATGTCGGCCGCATCCGACACCGTGGTAACGAGGTCGTAGAGGCGCCCGTAGGCCCGCTTGTGCTGGTCGGCGTTCTCTCGCATGGTCGGATGATGGAACTCTCTCGCCCTGGCCGCCAGCCGGGCCAGCGCCGCGCGATTATCAACCAGCGACCGCAGCGTCTCTAGAGCTTCCCGCGTGTTCTCGACCACAATGCCCGCGCCGCTCTCCCGCACCCGCTCCGGCAAAGCCCCGGTGTTGGACACAATGGCGGGCACACCGGCCAGGAGCGACTCACTCAGTGTGAAACAGAACGTCTCGTCGCATGTGGGCAGAAGCAGCGTCAGGTCGATGCCGCTCGCCGCCAACAGAGCGAACACCTCCTCGCGCTGATACGCCCCGTACAGGCGCAACCGGCTGCCGAGCCCCAGCTTCCTGAGCCGGCGGCCATAGCCGTACACCTCCACATCCCCGAAGACATGCCATTCAATGGGCAGCTTCCGCGTCGCGCTCATCAGCTCGACGTAGGCGTCCGCCCCCTTCGCGGGGTAGGCAATGGCGCCGAGCAGCGCCACGCGGAGCGGCGTGGTTTGAAGCGCCGCAGACGCGGGCGAGGCTTTGCCCTCCGATATGGAGCGGATCTCCCCGGCGGCTCCCCGACGCCCGGCCGCGCTCGATGCTCCGCTCTTGTCAAGCCGATCATACCCATGGCCTATGATGTGGATGGGCGTGGAGATCGCCGGGTAGCGCCGGCGGACGACCTCGTAGGCCCCGCGCGACGGGGCCATCAACATCTCCGCATTCGCCAGCAGCCCGCCGAACTCCTCGCGATGCTCTCGCAGCAGGGCCTCCACGTTGCTCGGCGCGCCCATGTTCAAAGCGTCGTACTGCGCGGCGATACACCGCTGTACGCCCACGCCTGTCTTCACACTGCCGCCGGCAGAAGCCACAGCGCACTCGCAAGGCTCACCGCTCTTCCGGTTCAGCAGGTTCCAGCTCGGGCACACGCAGTAATAGTCGTGAATCGTGAAGGCATACGGAATGCCTCGCAGATGCAGTGCCCGCCAGAGGCCGACCGGCCAGCGGATGCAATGGTGGATGTGGGCGGCGCGGACGCCGAACGCATCCACGATCCGGCCGAACAGGTCTTCCATCTCGGCATTCCGCCGCTGGAAGAAGGCCGGTGGGCGGTTCAGCCCGAAGCGATAAAACAGCGGTGCCTCCAGACGTCCGTCAAAAATCTCCGCCACCACGACAGCTTCGGCGTCCGGAAAGACGATCAAGGCTCGCGGCAGAGCAAGGTGCCGGACCAGGTCACAGACAACGTGCTCGATGCCCCCCATCGGCTGCCCAAAAGTGGAGGCATGGACCACGAACATCATCGCCGGATGGCGTCGTCCTCGCCGTCGCGCCAGGTGAAAGCGCAGGTTGGTCTGCGGCTCTCGCAGTGGATTGCGATGGCAGAACTCGGCCACGTCGGCGAAATAACGCGGGTGCAGCCGGTTCATCATCTTGCTGTTGACTCGCTCGAGCTCCCGGCCCTCGTCACCAAATGAGGCCTTGCCGGTGTGGGCGATGAACAGGTCATCGCAAAGGCGGATGCTAAACCCGGCCGCCTTGGCCCGCTCGCAGAAGTCGTTTTCCTCGCCGAAGCCGCGGCCAAAATGCTCCTCATCAAAATGGCCGATTTTCTCGAAGACCGCGGCCCGAACGTACATGCAGAAACCGACGGCCGTCACCAGCTCGGGATAACGGCGAAGGCTGGCGGTCGAAACCAGCCGGGCGTATTCATCGACGGACATATCCGTCGGCAGGTCGTTGTCGCGGAGCCATTCGGGGATGCTGCAAATGGTGCCGTTGTTGGTGAACGGCGTGACGATGCCGATCCGCGCATCCGCGTAGGCACAGGCTCTCAACCGGTCGAGGAAGCCCTCGGTGACGATCGTGTCACTGTTGAGCAGCGCCACGTCGCGCCCTTTCGCGTGGCGCATGCCGCGGTTCGCCGTGACGACAAATCCTCCGTTGCGCTCGTTGCGCAGCAATACGACGCGCGAGTGGCCCGCCGCGATCCGCCCGAGATATGCGACCAGTTCCTGATCCGTGCTGGCATCGTCAACCAGCACCAGCCGCCAATCGCCGGTGGCGTGTCGCAGGACGCTTTCGACGCAACGCTCGACATCGCGGCGAGCGTTGTAGATCGGCACGACCACGTCCACGCCCGGGAGCGACTCATCCCGCGATGCCACGGCGGGAGCCTCGGCTGGTCGGTCCTCCGGCCGGGATGTGACTGGACAGGAGGCAGGCGACGCCCGCTCCGCGTCCTCCGGCACCTCCGCAAGCAGACCGATCGCTTCAATGCGAAAACGGCCGGGGGCATTCATCGGATCGAGTCGCAGACTTCGAACGGAAGGTGCCGTCCGCGGCCAAGCCGTCTCGGCCAGCCGGATCACATAGAGGTGGGTCTGACCATCGCAGATGACCGGGAAGGTCAGGCTGGCCGCCTCGCTGAAATGGCCCGGATGATCGGTGTCCCAGAAGAGTTGGGCACAAACATCATCGCGCTCAGCCTCGACGGCCATCCTGACGGCGAGTGCGGCGAACCGCGTGGGCTGCACCAGTACCGGCGGGCTGTAAACCGCGGGATCATCGTGGCCGCACGCCATCCGGTCGCCGGCTTCATCTCCCACCTCGCTGTGGATACCGTCCGACAGACACCACGGCCCGGCCCGCTGGGACTCGCCGTAGATCCACTGCGCCGCCGGCGCCACACCCAGGTGCGCGGACTGGCCGGTCATCACCGGGTCCATCGTGACGTGATCGAATCGGGCGTGCGAGGATCGTGCGAGGTCAGGCTTGCTTAACCGTTGCAGGTCCCATGCGCCGCGCAAGATCCTGATCCGCGCCCGCGTCCGGGCGATCTTCCGCAGGAAGGTACCCAGCGCAGAGGGAAGCCGCTCTCCCCCCGCACCCCCGTCGAGCGTGGGCCTGTGGCGCGGCGATCCGTAAGGTCGCTCCGCCCGTCCATTCACCGATAGGAGAATGTCGCGCAGTCGGTAGCGGTGGCCGGCATGCGAGTGCTCGGCCAACGCGCTCGCTCGGGCCGCGCTGCCGATGCGCTCGGCGGTTGCAGCATCCAGACACGCCACAACGGCCTCGTGCCAGCTCTCGGTTGTTCGCGCGAGAAACCCATTGGCCCCTGATCGAATCGCGGCCTCAAAAGGCTCCGTCGGCGACGCCACAGTCGGCAGGCCGATGGCCCCCGCTTCAAAGAATTTCAACGCGCTCTTGCCATTGGTGAACTCGTTGACCTTGGCGAGCGGCGCCAGATTGACCCGGGCCAGATTCATCGCCCACAACTGCACCCGCCAGTCCTGAAACGGAAGGCGGATGATGCGATCCGCGCGGGCCGCCACGTCATCGGGAAGATCCAGAAAACCGCCGATCATCAGGCGCACGTCCCGGCGTTCGGCCATGATGCGGGCCAGGACCGGCGCGACCAGGTCGAAATCCTCGTTGTGTGTCGCCGAACCGCTCATGTAGGCAATCACCGGCTCCCGTTGCATCAGCCCCCGCAGGGAATAAAGGCGGTGCGAGCTCTGCACGAGTGACGGATGAAGCAGGTTCGGATGCACGAAA
>DATKKX010000174.1:0-10416 GCA_035542775.1 Phycisphaerae bacterium
CCCCAGCATCCGCACACCGCCGACGCCCAGAATGGCCTCCTGCATCAGACGGTAGCGGGCGTCGCCGCCGTAGAGATAGTGCGTTAGCGTGCGATCACTCTCGGCGTTCTCCGGCAGATCGGTATCGAGAAGGAGAACCGGCACCTTGAAGCCGGTAATGCCCGTTATCTTGTAACGCCAGGCGGCAATGTGAACCGGCCGGCCCTCCAGCGTGACCGTCACGCGCGGACCCAGCGGGCTCAGATAGTCATCGACTACCCATTCGACGGGCCCTTCGCTCTGGCTGCCCTGGGCGTCCAGTCGCTGGTAGAAATAACCCTTGCGATGGATCAGCGTGACAGCAACCATGGGGATCTTCATGTCGGCTGCCGAGCGAACCGAATCGCCCGCCAACATCCCCAGACCGCCGCTGTAGGTGGGTAGCGCGGGCTCCAGACCGATCTCCATCGAGAAATATGCGATCGATTGTGGTTGTTGTTCCACGGTCGGCCTCCGGCGGAGGATTATCACTGGCTCCCACTGTGGTGCCTAGCGCCGACCTTGGTCAGAGGTCGCGCCCCCATCGCCACCATGCGCCGGTCGTGCCGCCAACGGCCTTGGCGGGTCCTGTGTGCCGCCGGGTGGAGGCTCGTAAAGTCCACGGTCGCTGGGCACGGGTTCAACAGGGCAAGCACCCGGGGCCGCTCACCGTAGCCCGGTGGTCAGCCTCTTCACTCTGCCAATATGACATATGACATCTTGGCTCCAATGTGCGGCCAAGAGACCCGTTAACCACCGTTTTCAGCCCATTCGGGGGCCCTCTTGACGCCGGATCTCAGGCTGTAATCAGCTTTCTAACTCGGTACCCGCTGTCCGGCCGATAGTTACGAACGCTGGGGCCCAAGGCACCACGCGCGTTCGTGGTGGCGATCCGCGGCCTCAACTGTCGCTCGCCAATGCAACTTCCAGGACGCTGTGACGTATAATGGGTCGTCAAGGCGCGGGAGGAGTGGCCAGCGCGCGCAGACGATGATCGAGGGTTGAGGCATTACCCCGCGTGGGGTTTGGAGTTGAGGCTTATGATCCAGTCGATTAGCAAGCTCATAGGGAATTCGGCGTTTTGTTCCGCGGTGGTGATCGGCCTGGTTATCCTGTTCGTCGCGGCGCCTGCTGAGGCGCAGATTACAACGCAAAACGCGACTACGGCCGGCGGCACTACGCCCACCGGGACAACCGTCACTGGCCAGACACCCATCGCGACCGTCCCCACCTCCACTACCCCCACGACCACTTCACAGCAGCCAAGCACCACGGCTCCCACCGGGACGCGGCAGCCGACGGTCGTCACCAACCAATTCAACGCCAATTCCGGCGGAGCGATAGCGGCTCGCAGCCCGGGCAAAATGGTTGAAGGGGGCCTTGCCGAAGCCACCGGCCAACTCACCATCCCCGGCGATGCGACGGAAGAGCCGCACAACTGGTACCGGCAGACCTTCGACATGATCGCTCAGAACATGCTCACCATGTTCAGCGACATTCTGACGGGCATCAACAGCTTCATCAGCGGCTTGAGCGGCACCACCGGCGGCGGCGGAACCAGTACCACTACGTTCGTGGTGCCGCCGAATGCCGCCACCACATGGTCCAACACGTCGCAGACGATCCCCTGACCCCACGCGCCGTCGTCAGGGCTTCGCCTCGGACCCAATCGCCCGAGCAAGATCGATTTGTTCCAGCGCCTTGCGGCTTTGCTCATGGGCGGGATTGATCGCCAGGACCCTGCGGAAGCATTCCGCGGCGTCATCGAGACGGCGCTCCCTCAAGTTGAGCACCCCCAGATCATACCAGGCTTGCGGGTCCTGTGGGCTCATCTGCAGAGACTTCTCCAGGCAGGTCCGCGCCTGGGCGAAATCGCCGAGCTGGGCGTCGATGACCCCCAGGCGGTGGTACGCCTCGAGGGACCAAGGCGCGATCTGAACGACTTTTGCGAACTTGCTTTGCGCCTCCTGCCATCGTCCCAACCACCCGAGCAGATCGGCGTAAGCGGCCAGGACCTCGGCATTGTTGGGATCAATCCCTTCTGCTTTCTCGAATAGCTGGATCGCCAGTTCGACATGTCCTTCGAGTTGCCGGGCTTTAGCCAGCAGGCCCAGAAGCTCGGCATTCGCGGGCTGCAACTGAGTGGCACGTGTCAGTACCTCGCCAGCCTCGTCGAGCTTTTGCTGCTGAAGCAACACTCTGCCGATTTTGCCAAGGACCTCTGCGTCGTTCGGCGCCGTTGATTCGACCCAACGGTATTCTGTCATCGCCTCGTCAAAACGGCCGAGGTTCGTCAAGACATCGCCCAGAACGATGTGTAGCCGACGTTCCGCCGTCTTGTACTTCAGCGCTTCGCGAAGTTTGTCGACGGCCTCCGGCAGCCGGCCCTGCCGGCCTAACGCGTAGGCCAGATTGATGGGCACGTTGGTGGGGTCCGGCGCATCGAATCCCTTGGACTGGTTTACTGCCCCCAGAACAATCGAGGCGATCAGCGCCCCGCTGACGGCTATCGCGGTCCGTGGATGGATCCGGCAATGCGCCGCCCGATCCAGCGCCCAGGCGGCGGTGAGTGCCATGATCGGCAGCGCTGGAGCCCGATATCGTGGCGAGTACCAGAACGTCACGACGGTCAGCAGCGGAACCGCAAACAGCATCCACTCCGGAGCGTAACGTATCGGGCGCCGCAGCATCAACGCCAGGCCGATCAACGCCGGCCCGACCAGCCACGCGACGGGCAGTGGCGTGAGCCGCAGGCAAGAGCTGATGCCGGCCGCGACCTCGGCTGGGGGCTGATAGATGTCGGCATAGTTGCGCGCCGAAATGAACCAGTAGAGCTTCCGCAGGGCCAGCTTGAAGGCCCAGGCCGGATCTGCTCGCCAATCGTGGAGGACCTGATCTCGGAAATAGGTGTCGACCGCCTTCCACGTGGGCGGTTTCCCGGTTGCCTCCTGATACACGCGGGCCGCATCATCGTGCATCCGGGCGCGTTCCGTGCTGATTCCCGGAATCACCGTATACGTGCCGTCCGAGCCCGGCGTATTGCCCAAGCGAAGGGTTATTCCGCTCACCGCCTGGATTGGGAAAAACTCGCCGCAGGCCCTCCAGTTGTGAAGGGTCGCAGGTGCGATGACCAGAGCGGCTGCCGCCGCCGCTGCTCCGGCGCGAAGCGCGCCGGCGACGCGATTGTCGGTCTGCCAGAAGAGCCACAAAGCGATGGGAATGATGAGGATGATCGCCGGCGCATAAGCCAGAGATAGCAGGCCTGTGCTGGCGCCGACTGCGATAAACCTCGTCAGCGATGGCTTGCCTTGTGCGCCGACCAACAACCCCCAGGTGGTCGTGACCAGCAGCAACTGTAGCGAGGTTGGCAGGACTCGCAGTGAGCCCGAGGCCGGCTCCTGAAGCACCAGCAATAAGGCGGCCGCCAGCAACCCAACCGCGGCCCCGAAACGTCTGCGAGCGACGACCGCCAGGAGACAGGCCGTCACCAGGTCCATGAGCATCTGAATCCCATAGATCGCGGAAAGACCCCCACCCGCCCAACGAATAACGCCCAGGAGATACGGATAGAGCGGCGCGGAGAAAAAGGGCGCGTCTTGCGTCAGATGGCCGCCGGCGATGCTCCCCGCCCACACCCAATAGACTTCGGCGTCGTTGATCGGCGCCGCCGCCAACGGATTGGAGCGGAGATATTCGGCCAGGATCGCCGCGCGGCCGATCAGGGCGGCGAGACAGATCAGCGCCAGGACTATGAAAAACCGGCGGCTCGAGAGCGCGGCCGGCTGTCCCGGCACACCCGCGGGCGGCAATGCTGTGGAAAGCGATGTTCCGGGAGATTCTGTGTTGCTTGGGGCCATCCTATGATCTAAGCATCTTACGCAGCACCGTCGGCAAGATCCCTCCGTTGCGATAATACTCGATCTCCACGGGCGTATCAATGCGCACCGTTACCGGGAATGTCTTGTGTCGTCCTGCGCCATCGGCCGGTCTTGCCCGAACAGCCACCTCCTGCTGCGGCTTGAGATCGTCGTCAAGGCCTTCAATCGATAACACCTCCTCGCCTGACAAACCGAGTGACTCGCGCGTGGCACCATCCCGGAATTGCAGCGGCAGAATGCCCATGCCCACCAGGTTGCCGCGATGGATCCGCTCGAAGCTGACCGCCAGAACGGCCTTGACGCCTAACAGCAGCGTTCCCTTGGCGGCCCAGTCGCGGGAAGAACCCGTCCCGTATTCGGCGCCGGCGATCACCATCAGTGGCACACCATCCGCTTTGTACTTCATTGCTGCGTCATAAATGCTCATCTGCTCGCCGGTGGGCAGATAACGGGTGACACCACCCTCCGTGCCCGGCGCCAGCAGGTTGCGCAGACGGATGTTGGCGAACGTGCCGCGGGTCATGACGCGGTCGTTGCCGCGGCGCGAGCCGTAGCTGTTGAAATCCTGCGGGATGATGCCTTTCCTGATCAGGTACTGTCCCGCGGGGCTGTCCGTCGCGACGGAAGCCGCGGGGGAGATGTGGTCGGTCGTCACCGAATCCCCGACCATTACAAGCACTCGAGCGCCTTCAATCGGGCGGATCGGCTGCGCCTCCCCGCTGAGACTGAGAAGGAACGGAGGCTCCTGAATGTACGTGCTCTCGGGATTCCACGAGTAGACATCGCCCTCGCTGACCGGGATTCGCCGCCACGCCTCGCTGCCCTCGAAGACGTCGGCATAGCGTTTCCTGAATAGATCGGGCGTGACGCACTTGCGGATGACCTCTGTGGTCTCTTTTTGCGACGGCCATATGTCTCGGAGATAAACCTGCCGGCCCGCCTGGTCTACACCCAGCGGTTCGGTGTTGAAGTTGATGTCCGCCCGGCCGGCAATCGCGTAGGCGACCACCAGCGGTGGCGAAGCAAGGTAGTTGGCCCTGGTGAGGGGATTGATCCGGCCTTCGAAATTGCGATTGCCGCTGAGGACGGCGACCGCCACAAGATCGTTATCACGAACGGCCTTGGCCACCGGCTCCGGTAGTGGCCCGCTGTTCCCTATGCAGGTGGTGCAGCCGTAGCCGACCGTGTGGAAGCCCAGCTTGTCCAGATACGACGTCAGCCCCGCGGCTTGATAATAGTCGGTGACCACCCGCGAGCCCGGGGCCAGGCTGGTCTTGACGTAGGGCTTGACGCTGAGGCCGCGCTCGACCGCTTTCCTGGCAACCAGCCCGGCCGCGATCATCACGGAGGGATTGCTGGTGTTGGTGCAGCTTGTGATGGCGGCGATCACTACCGAGCCGTGGCCGATCTCCGCCGAGCTCCCGTCGAGCTGAACGACGACCTTGCGAGCGAGGTCTTTTTCAGCGATCGCGAATCCTCGTTCCTTGATCGGCGCGGTCAATGCGGTCTTGAAGGCGCCCTTCACTTCGGAAAGTCGCACGCGGTCCTGCGGCCGCTTGGGGCCTGCCAGGCTCGGCTCGACCGAGGACAGCTCCAGGAACAGCGAGTCGGTGAAATGGGGGTCCGGCATGTCGTCAGTGCGGAAAAGCCCCTGTTCTTTGCAGTAGCGCTCGACGAGATCGATTTCCTCCGGCGAGCGGCCGGTCAGGTAAAGATAGCGGAGAGTCTCTCCGTCCACCGGGAAGAAGCCCATGGTGGCGCCGTATTCCGGGGCCATGTTGGCCAGAGTGGCACGATCCGGGACGCTCAACTCGCTCAAACCGTCCCCGTAGAACTCGACAAACTTGCCGACCACGCCCTTGGCCCGAAGCATCTGCGTTACCGTGAGCACCAGATCCGTGGCCGTGGCGCCGTCGGCAAGCTTGCCGCTCAGCTTGCAGCCCACCACCGCGGGTGTCAGCATGTAGATCGGCTGACCGAGCATGACCGCCTCGGCCTCGATGCCGCCGACGCCCCAGCCGACCACGCCGATGCCGTTGATCATGGTGGTGTGGCTGTCTGTCCCCACCAGTGTGTCAGGGAGTGCGACGACCACGTCGTTGTTCCGCCGGGTCGTCACGACCTTGGCCAGGTATTCCAGGTTCACCTGGTGGACGATGCCCGTGGCCGGCGGCACGACGCGGAAATGGTCGAACGCCTTCTGACCCCACCGAAGGAACTCATAACGCTCCCGGTTGCGGACGAACTCCATCTCCTCGTTGATGCCCAGCGCCTCCGCCGAGCCGAAAGCATCCACCTGCACTGAGTGATCGATGACCAGATCAACCGGTATCAGCGGATTGATCTTCCGGGGATCGCCGCCCAGGCGGACCATCGCGGAACGCATCGCCGCCAGGTCGACCACCGCGGGCACGCCGGTGAAATCCTGAAGTACGACCCGGGCCGGCATGAAGGGAAGCTCCCGCTGCTGCGGTGCCTTCGCATCCCAGGAGGCCAGAACGGCCACATCGTCGTGTGTGACCGTGCCCGTGCCGACGTGCCGCAGCAGATTCTCGAGGAGGACCTTGATGCTGAATGGCAGCCGCTCGACGTGACCGATGCCGGCCTCCGCCAGCCTGTTGAGTCGATGAATTTCGACGGCCCCGGTGCTCGTTTGCAGGGCGGCCTTGACACCAAATGGATTGTCCGTATTCGGCGTGGTCATGTCATTCTTTCCGAAAGGCGTCTTGCGTCTCGTCTAGGCGTCTCACAATCGGCCACGATGCCCGGACCCGTGGCTGAAGAGTGTGGGATTATAGCGGCTGTCTGGGCGAGGTGTGATGCAACGGTGGCGCTGCGCCCGGCCGACGGCCTCTTTGGTGCCGCTCTAGACCGCGATCTGTTGATCCACCGGCATGCCTGTGGTAGCTTGCGTGACCGGCTTGGCCGTCGGCGGCCGGGCTTGAACGGGACGGGGCCATGACGGCGTCCATCGGCAGGAGCAATGCGAAGCTGTGGACGATTGTGGCCATTGTTGCGGCCGGCGATGGCCTAATATGGATAGAATGGACGGATCGCTCCCTGTTGGTTGAGCGACCATCCGCCCCGATGTCGCCGGCGCCTGCGCAGCGCCTGACGAAAGATGCCGCGGGTGACCTTGGGGGCAACATCAGACCGGGAACGTCGCAGCCGGCATCAGATGAGGACAGGATTGAGCAACTCCTCAGGTTCGTCGAACATTCCGATGTGGTGTTCATCCGCAACGGAAGCGAATATGACGGCGCCGAGGCTGCTGCGCACCTGCGGGACAAGCTCCGAGCGGCAGGGCTTCAACACCCCACTGTCGACCAGTTCATCGAGAACATCGCCAGTCGCTCTTCGGCGGTTGGGCAGCCGTACCAGGTGCGGCTGACTGACGGTAGGACGGTTGACGCGGGCCCGTGGCTTCGGATGCAATGTGAGACAACGTCTGTGGATTGAACCGGACGCATCGAGGAGGCCAATAAGGTAAAGCCATGACCAAGAACGATCCGGCATGTGAATACGGCCCGGTCTTGACCGACACGCAAGCCAGGATGGAAGCCTCGCGATGCCTCATGTGCGAGGATCCTCCCTGCGTGGCGGCCTGTCCCGCGGGGGTCCCGGTCAAGCATTTCATTCGGGCGATCCGGTTTGACTCGCCGCGGCGGGCCATCAACCTGATCCGCGACCGCAACGTCCTGGCCGGGGTCTGCGGGCTGGCCTGCCCGGTGGACAGCCTCTGCGTGGGCGCCTGCACCAGCACGGAATTGAGCACTCCCATCGCCATCGGGAAATTGCAGCACTACGCGGCCGTACAGGAACTGCGTTCGGGCCGCCAAACCAGCGTCGAGCCCGCCAACGGGCAAAAGGTGGCGATCATCGGCGCGGGGCCGTCGGGGCTTGCCGCGGCCGCCGAGCTTGCCCGCCTTGGCCATCGGCCGGTCGTTTTCGAGAAGAGCAGAAGCGCGGGCGGAATCTGTGCCTACGGCGTTCACAGCCGGCGTGTGCCCAGGGCCCTGGTGTCGGGCGAGATCGACTACATCAAGAGCTTGGGCGTGGATATCCAGACGGAGTCTCCCTTCAGCGACGGGCAGTCGCTGGATGATCTCTTCGCCGATGGGTTCAAGGCGGCGTATGTCTCGACGGGGCTCCAGGAGCCGGCGACGCCGCGCATCCCCGGCGAGAATCTGAAGGGGGTCACCACCTGGAAGGCGATGCTGGAGCGATTCGCCGCCTGGGAGTTGGGCGAAGGTAAAAAGCCGGTCGTGCCCAGGGAGGTCATCATCGTCGGCGGTGGCAGCGTGGCCATGGATGCTGCATCGGCCGTGAAGAGCCTGGGCGCGAAAGAGATCGACATGGTCTGCCTGGAGGCGCCGGTCGAGATGCCGGCCTATCACGCGGAGTTGGACGAGGCCTGGGAGGAGGGCGTCCGCTTCCACACCCGCTCCATGCCTTTGAAGATCACCGGCAAGGACGGCAAGGTCACAGGCCTCAAGGCCGTCCGGATTCGTTGGAAGAAGCCCAAGCAGTTCATCCCCTCCAATGCCGTGAAGCTCAAGGGTACTGAATACTGGCTGCCGGCTTCGATGGTGATCTTCGCGATCGGCGCCCGAGCCTCCCAGGTCCTGAAGAAGAGCCTGCGCGGCGTAAGGCTCGACAAAGCCGGGAAGATAGCAGTGAAAAAGGAAACGGGTGCGACGTCGCGGCCCGGCGTGTTTGCCGGTGGTGACGTGGTCGCTGGCGGCGGCACGATGATCGTCAAGGCCGTGGCCGAGGGCAAACGCGCCGGCCAGGCAATCGATGAGTATCTGCGAAAATGACCAACGCGCCCCCCGTAGCGTCGGCCCTCTGTGGCCGACGTGAATGACCAGAGGGCTTTCGGCGACGGCGACTAGGCTACCCTCGCCGGTGACAGGCCGAGGCCAACGACAGGAAGGAACGTTTCATGATCACGCACGATCGTGATTTGTCGGTTGAATTCTGCGGTGTTCGATTTGCGAACCCATTCCTGCTCTCTGCGGCCCCCCCGACAGACGACCTGGAGATGGTCCGCCATGCCTTCGACGCTGGCTGGGCGGGCGCCGTGCTCAAGACCACCTCCGTCGAGACCGAAAACGTCAGCTTGGTCTATCCGATGATGAGCGCCACGCACTACGAAGGCGGGCGGATCATGGGCCTGGGCAACATCGACCTGATCTCCGAGCACCACATCGATGTGGTCGAGAAGCGCGCCGCGGCACTGAAACAGGAATTCCCCGACCGCATCGTCGCCTGCAGCATCATGGGCTCGAAGAAGGAAGAGTGGCAGACGCTGGTGAAACGCCTGGAAGACGCCGGCGTGGACATCATCGAATGCAGCTTTTCCTGCCCCCAGGGCAGCATGGGCGAGGAGCCGGGCGCCATGCTCGCCCAAAGCCTTGACGGAACCGAGCGCGTCGCTGGCTGGGTCAAGGAAGCGGCCAAGCGCTGCCCGGTCGTCATCAAGATCACGCCCCAGGTGACGAACATCGTGAAAGTCGCCGAGGCCGTTAAGCGTGGCGGGGCCGACGCCATCTGCGCCGCCAACACCATCCCGTCATTGATGGGCATCGACGTCGACACCTTCGTGCCCTATCCGAACGTGGCTGGAAAGAGCACTTACAGCGGCATGTCCGGCCCGGCGATCAAGCCGCTGACACTGCGGACCCTGGCGGAAATCAGCAAGCACGTGAACATCCCCATCACTGCCACCGGCGGGCCCGTGACGTGGCGCGACGCCGTGGAGATGATGCTGGTCGGCGCCACCACCGTGCAGTTCTGCACCGCCGTGATGCACTACGGGTACGACATCATCGATGACCTCCTGGACGGGCTGGCCTTCTATCTCGAGGAGAAGAACATCGCCCGACCGACGGATCTGGTCGGCAGAAGCCTGGGCCATATCGTCGGCCACCACGAACTCTCGCGCGCCAGGAAGGTCGTTTCCCGTGTTATCGAGGACCGCTGTGTGAAGTGTGATTTGTGCTACATCGCCTGCCGCGACGGCGGTCATCAGGCGATGAAGCTGGAGGCCTCCGGCCGCCTGCCGGAGACCGACCGCGATAAATGTCCGGGCTGCCGGCTGTGCGTTACCATCTGCCCGGCCGATGCGATCGAGATGGTGGAAGTATAGGGACCTGTGCGGGCATCAGCGTTTGTGGCCTTGCCGTTTCGCTGGTGCATGAGGAGCGAGGGCCAGGACCGCACGACCTTGGAGGTGGCGCGGACCGCGATCACCCGTGGCGATTCAGAATCAGGCAGAAAACAACTATTCGGAGGTCTTATCGTGCCAAGACTGGGGCTCTCTTTCCGCTCTTTGACGTTGGTTGTGCTGCTTTCTTCGACGGCCGTTCGGGGTGAGCCGCCGGCGCGGACGCACGAGATCCAGGCCGACGACTACTTCTCCATTGCCGTGATCGCCGACTGCGCCATGTCGCCGGACGGCAAGCAGGTGGCCTACACCGAGCTGCGATGGGACGAGGAGCTCAACGGGCGTAACTCT
>DATKKX010000175.1:0-27521 GCA_035542775.1 Phycisphaerae bacterium
GCGCGCCCCATTCCCGCTGCCGGGACAGCGGGCTCACGGACCATCACCTGCGATGCAGAATCGGAATTGACCCGCGCGTCCGCGATGATCGGGCGTGGCCGTCTGATCCCGGACCGCCAGGAAGATCGGTGAAGTCATGAAAGTTCCCCTGTTGGATCTCAAAGCGCAGTTCCTCTCCATCGAAAAGGAAGTCCGGGCGGCGATCGAGCGTGTGCTCGATACGCAGCACTTCATCATGGGCCCGGAGGTGACCGGCTTGGAGAGCGAGGTTGCCGCGTTCGTCGGCTGCTCGCACGGAATCGGCGTGAGCAGCGGCACGGATGCCATTCTCTGTGCGCTGATGGCCCTCGGCGTGGGACCGGGCGACGAGATCATCGTTCCGACGTTTACGTTTTTCTCGACGGCCGGCTGCGTGTCGCGGCTGCGGGCCAGGCCGGTCTTCGCCGACATCGAGCCGGACACATACAACATCGACATCAAGACCCTGCCGAAGCTGATCACCAAGAAGACCAGGGCGATCATGCCGGTCCATCTGTTCGGCGCCTGCGCGGACATGGACGCGATCATGGAAATGGTCAAAGGCACCAATATCGCCGTGATCGAGGATGCAGCCCAGGCGCTGAGCTCGAAATACAAAGGCCGCCGGGCGGGCTGTCTGGGGCATGTTGCCTGCTTCTCTTTCTTCCCCAGCAAGAATCTGGGCGGGTTCGGCGACGGCGGCATGATCACGACCAACGATGCGAATCTCGGCGAGAAGTGCCGCCTGATCCGCACGCACGGCTCGAAGCCCAAGTACTATCACAAGATCGTGGGGGCGAATTTCCGGCTGGACGCGCTTCAGGCGGCGGTGCTGCGGGCCAAGCTGCCGCACCTCGAGGCCTGGTCAGCCGCACGGAGGAGAAATGCGGCCGTGTATGACAGGCTTCTGGCCGGCGCGCCGGTCAAGACGCCCGTGGTCCGCGACTTCAATGAGACGATCTACAACCAGTACTGCATTCGGTCAACCAGGCGGGATGCGCTTCAGCAGCACCTCAAGCAGAAAGAAATCGGCACCGAGATCTATTACCCCGTGCCGTTGCACGTGCAGGAGTGCTTCGCCGAGCTGGGCTACAAGCCGGGCAGCCTGCCCGTCTCCGAGGAGGCCGCCAGGCAGGTGCTGGCGCTGCCGATCTATCCGGAGCTGACCGAAGAACAGATCAGGTACGTGGCGGATAATGTGCGTGGCCTGGCGTAGCTCCCCAGTTGCACGGCGCACGCGTTCCGCACCGCCGACGGCACCGTATCGGGGCTCCGAGTCGCATAGGAAATCGTACACTTGATCAGGGGGTCGCTTCCTCAGGGTGCCTGGCCACCCAGGACGTCATCCAGGAATTCGGCCCAGATTGCTCGATAGTGCTGGCTGTCCACGCTCACCGCCTGCAGGTGATCGCCCGGGACCTCTTGAAACTCCTTCGGCTCCACGGCCTCGGCGTAGAGTTGCTGTGCACCCGCGAACGGGGTCGTGGTATCACCGCGCGAATGGATGAAGAGCTTGGGAAGCGTGATTAGCGGTACATTCACATCTGGGTCCAGGTAGTGCGGAACGTTCAGAAAGGCCTCCGGCCCGGGATTAAGTCCGAGGTAGAAGAGCGTGTTGGTGGGCAGATCCTGCGGAACGCAGCTTCCTTCCGCGACCACGGCCGCGACGCCGACCGGGCTGCGGGCCGCCTGAGCAAACGTGGGCAGCGTGCCCAAGGAGGCTCCGAACAGGATGACCGGCGGGGCGTTGGGCTGATCGCGGGCTTGGATGTAGGCCAAGGCGACGTCGGCATCGGGCAGGAGCGTGTCCAGCGTGGCCAGCGACCAGCTTTCGCCAAAGCCCTGGTAATCGTACAGAAACACATTGCAGTCCAAGTCGTGGAACAGGCTGGCATAGGTGAGTCCGGAGCTGCGGTTGACCAGGGCCCCGTGATGGACCACCACGGTGGCACGAGCGTTGGACGCGGGGATGAACCACGCATACATGGGCTGGCCATTGCCCGCGCTCAGCCTGACGTCTTCGTACGCCAGTCCGACGCTCGAAGGCAGAGCAACGATCAAGTGAATGGTGGGCAGCGGGTACAGGCCGCCGTCGACGACATAGGCTCCACACCCGGTGCCGCCGATTGACGCGGCGAGCACGCACAATGACAGCAGGCCGGCACAACCTCTGCTCATAGACGCCCTACATCAGCCCGGATAATCGCGAGGATACTGGGGACCCCGAGCAAGGAATCTGAGAACCCCTCATTCACCAGAGCCGTGGATATTCTGTCCGAGTTCCAAGGCTTTGCCAAGCGGCCGCAGGTCTCCTTATCGCCACTGGTCCGCCGCACAGGCCGAAGTAGTCTACGACTATAGGGACGACAGCCTTGAGAAGTCGACCATGGCTTGTTCACGCAGGTCCCCTGGAACGCGGCATTTTCTGCTTGACAGACCATGAGAGAGAGCGATAATGAGGTGTCCTCGTAAGGAGAGACCCGTGCGCAGGCAATGTCACAATCTTTCCACTGCCGGCCAGTTCAGCAAGGGCCTTGCCGTGCTGCCGCGCAGGGCTGCGCGCTGGACACCCTACGCCGTCAACTAGCCGGTTTCCGTTCCTTTTTGATTTCGCGTGATTGTCGTTGAGACAGACCCGAATGGCGTCCGCGCCGACGCCGTGGCAATGCGATGGCTATGAATGATGAACTTGAAATGGCCCGGGCGGTGGCCCCCGAGGACATCCAGCCCGGCGAATACGTGACCGCGCTGCACGTCGTGTGGGAGTGCATTCCGTTCCCATGGGATGGGTCCGACGGCAACAGCCGGCCTGCGCGCATCCTGATGCTGCCGGAAAACGGCTCCACGCCGGTTCAGGTGCTCGAGGTCTGTCTGCCGCTCGTGCTGGTCAAGACACCCTATGGCAAGCGGGGGCTCATCGACGTGAGGAAGTACCGGTTGGCCCGCGTGTCTGAGCAGTTCGGCCGGCGGGTCTTCGAAGAGATCGAGGCCCAGCAACAGGCCGAGAACAAGAACGCTGAGAAAGCCGGGCCCGGGAATGAGGAAAAGGAAACCCAATAGGCTGTCCGGGCGGGCCTTCGACGGGGTGGGGCGTGTTCTCAGTGTCGCAGGCTTTGCTCGATCAGTTGGAGATCCTGCGCTGCCTGGGTCAGCCCGGGATCGATCGCGAGCGCCTTGCGAAGGTAAGCGACGGCCTCGCCGGATCGCCCCTGTCGGCTGCGCAGAATGCCCAGGGTGTGGAAGAGGCGGGCATTGCCGGGCTCGATTTTCACGGCGAGCTGAAGACGCTGATCGGCCTCCTCAAGCCGTCCGAGGGAGGCCAGAGCGATTCCCAGGTTATGGAGGATCAAGGCGTCTTGCGGCGTCCTCGCCAGTACCATCTGGTACTGCTCAGCGGCTTCGTGCCATTGCTGGGCATCCGACAAGAGCGATCCGTACAGAGCACGGATGCTGATGTCATCCGGCGACAGCTCCACGGCCGTCCGCACGGCCGTGATTGCTTCTTCGATGCGGCGCTGGCCGCGGAGGGCGCGGGCCAGCGACGCGTGGAGCTGCGGCGCTGTCGGCACCGCCTCGACGAGTCGGTGGAAGATCTCCTCCGCGGAGGAATACCGTCCTTGTTTGAGGGCCTCGCGAGCCTGGAAGTGCAGTCGCAGCAGATCAGCGTGATCGCGCGGATTGGCACCCACGGGCTCCAGCCGGTCCACTTCGGCCAGGCCATCCGCGGCCGGGTGGCGGCTCACGCCCACATAGCCAAGAGCCTCAAGCCGGCTTGTGTCGTCGGAAGTCAGGATCGAGGCCGTCTCTGATTCGATCGGCGGCGCATTGGCAACGACCCTGCGCAGCTCCTGGCGGAGTCTCTCGGTTTCCTGAGTAAAGGAGACGGCCAGATCACGATTCTCGCCGGGATCGGTCCTCAGGTCGTAGAGTTCTGGTTTCGGCGACAGGACGAACTTCCATCCGTCCAATGTCATGCTGCGCAGCGGCGAAAAGCCGAACTGGCTGTTGGCCTCGAAAGTCTCGGCATAGGCGGGCAGCGAGCGAGGTGGATTCGAGCCCTGGAGCAGCGAACAAAGGCTGACGCCCTCGATGGCCGGCATCGCCGGACAGCCCAGAACTTCCAGGATGGTCGGAGCGATGTCGATGGTGCGTACCGCCGTGGACACAACCTGACCAGTGCCGATCCTGCCGGGGTATCGGAAGATAAGCGGCACGTGCAGCGTGGTTTCATAGAGGTAACAGCCGTGGACCGGTTCGTCGTGCTCGCCCAGACCCTCCCCGTGATCGCCGACGGCCACGACCAGAGTGTTCGAGTCGAGCTTTCTCCGGCGCAGCTCGTCCAGCAGCCGTCCTATCTGCTGGTCCATGAAAGCGATTTCGTCGGCATAGGCCTCCGGTGACGCTTCATCAGGATGACTCTCGGACCGGTAGGGGAAATGCGGATCGTAGAAATGGACCCAGAGGAAAAAGGGCTCGGTGGCGCGGGAGCGCAGCAGATCGACTGCATCGTCACAAACGGCATCCGCGCGGCGCTCCGCCTGCAGCGGGTAATCAGCGTTGTTCGACGCCACGCCGTGATAGACCTCGAAGCCCCGGGCCAGGCCGAATCGCCGATCCAGCACGAAGCTCGCCACTGCCGCCTGGGTGTGGTAGCCGGCGGCCAGTAGCGCTTCCGCCAGGGTCGGAGTCGCGGCAAAGACACGGTCGGTGCCGTTTTGGCGAGCGCCGTGCACGTAGGGGTACACGGCCGTCATAAGGCTGGCGTGAGACGGAAGCGTGAGTGGGGAGCATGAAGAGCACTGCGCAAAACGGGCACCCTCGCCGGCCAGCCGATCGAGGTTCGGGGTCATGACCGCCTTGGCTGAATAGCAACCGAGGTAGTCCGCGCGAGTGGTGTCGAGCGTGATAAGGAGGAGATTGGGCTTTGGCGCGGCGCGCAGACCGCGGAGTCGGTCAAATCGGTGAAGGCCCCACCCGATGCCGAGCAGGCCCGCGATGGCGACCCCCACCAGCAGGAGGCGAAACCGACTCGGCAGGTTGATGCGAGAAGATCGTCCGCCAGGGGTGTGCTCTGCGTTCATCCCTTGTTTCTTGTGATGTACCAGTCGATCGTGCGGCGGAGGCCCTCGTCGAAATCGACCTGGGCGCGGAAGCCGAACAGCTCGGCGGCACGGTCTGTGTTCAGACAGCGGCGCGGTTGACCGTCGGGCTTGGAATGATCCCAGACGATTTCGCCCTGGAAGCCGACCAGCCTCTGGATTTTGTCAGCAAGATCGCGGATAGAGATCTCGCGCCCGGAGCCGAGGTTGACCGGATCGGGGCCGTCGTATCGCTGTGCTGCCAGCACGATGCCGCGGGCGCAGTCTTCGACGTACAGAAACTCGCGACTGGCCGAGCCCGTTCCCCAAACGACAACCTGGCGATCGCCGCCCTCCCTGGCCTCCACGAATTTGCGGATCAGCGCGGGGATGACATGACTCGTCGCCGGGTCGAAATTGTCGCCCGGGCCGTAAAGGTTGACCGGGATCAGGTAGATGCCGTGAACACCGTACTGCTCGCGATAAGCCTGCAGCATCACCAGAAGCGATTTCTTGGCGATTCCATACGGCGCGTTAGTCTCCTCGGGGTAGCCGTTCCAGAGGTCCGTTTCTTTGAAGGGAACGGGCGTGAACTTCGGGTAGGCGCACACGGTTCCGATCTGGACGAATTTCCTGAGGCCGGTAAGCCGGGCCCGTTCGATCAGGTGCAGACCCATGGCGGTGTTGGCGTAGAAGAAGCGGCCGGGCTTCTGGCGATTCGCGCCGATGCCCCCCACTTCAGCAGCGAGATGAATGACCACGGTGGGCCTCATCTCCGCATACATGCGCTCAACGTCATCGGCCCGCGTAAGGTCGAAATCTTCTATGAGCGGGACAAGGAGGTTCTCCGGCCGGACGCCGGCCCTGCGCAGCTCCGCCTGGAGATACTTCCCCAGGAACCCGGCACCGCCCGTTACTACTATGCGTTCGTTGGCGAGGTCCATATGGGGTGGAGTATATCCGGCGGCAGGCTACTCGTCACAGGCCCCGGGACATCGGCCGCGTGAGCATGATCATGCTGTGAACCGGCTCGGAATGGTGGCGCGGAGCAAGCGGGATCGGGGAGGAGTCTGCCTCGAAGCTTCGAGCGGGCTACCCTTTGCTCCGCCTTCCTGTGCGGGGCCGTGAGCGCGAAGCCGATACAGCCGATGGAAAACTCGATCGGGCGGCGAAGTACTCGCGCGAAAGCATGCTGTATGCCAGGTGATCCACATATCGGCCTTCGACGAAGCTGTGCTCCCGTTGCAGCCCTTCGCGGACGAAGCCGACTTTCTCATACACGTGGATCGCCGCCTCATTGAAGTCGTACACACCCAGCTCGACGCGGTTCAGATTCAGCGTCTCGAAGGCGTAGCGCATCATCAGACGCGTTGCCTCCGTGCCGTGCCCGCGGCCGCGGCATTCGGCATCGCCGATAAAGATGCCGAACGATGTCGCTCTGTCCTTCCAACGGGTTCGGTGCAGCCCCGCGGCCCCGATCAGGCGGTCGCCCTGCTTCCGCACGATAGCGAAGACAAAGTCATCGGGGCTGGTGCCGGCCTTTTCAATGAACTCCTGTTCGGCCTTCTCGGTCAGCGGCGCGAAAAGCTTGAGGCAGGTCCGCACCGACGGATCATTGAGCCAACGTCGAAATGGGTCGGCATCTGCCCGCTCCAAAGGGCGGAGATACACCGTCTTGCCCTCCAGGAAGACGACGCGCGATTTGACATCGGTGCTCACAGGCTGGTTCCTTTCCGTATCGGTACGACGCGGGTCGCAGAATGGGCCGGCAACCGCCGGCTGCCCCGCGTTTTGGCGCTCGGTGTCTCTCTTGCTCAGAGGGTCAACAGGTTCGAAGCCAACCGGGTAACCAGCAGGCGGCTTAGTTCACGAGAGGTCGTTCCGGGGTCAAAATCGACGCCGATCCCGGGCAGTCTCGGGCCGTCGTCCCACCGACGGAAACGGACCACCCCTCCCTTGGCACAGGCGGCCTTTTCAGCGATATCCCAGACTTCAATCTCGAGGGGGTTGCCGATTTCGTAAGGCTCATAAGTCACGATGAACGCGCCCTTGCGGCTCAAGTTGAGGCAGTTGCCCTGCCGCCAGCGATCCTCCCCGGGAATACGCATCCTGGCTCGACATTGAACGTCCGCTCGGATGTAGCGGCGCCTCCAAGGTGGAAGCCATGTCGGATCGCCGGCGATGATGGCCGGCAGTGCCTCCGCGAGCGTGCCCTGGCGATCGGGCGACGAGCACATCACGTTCACGCCGCCGTCCGGACGCGTCGTGCATCGCATCACCGGCCACCTCATGTGCAACTCGAAGAGCGGATTGACCAGCGCGGCGCCGATTCGGGCGGAAGAGGGGGCATCGATCAGCACCGCCAGCGGCGGCTGCTGAATGCAACAGTCCAGCAGCGGCAACAGGCCATCGACAATCACGATGTCATATGGCAGTGTCTTGGTGACCTTCTCGTATTGGGTTTGTTGTTCGCCCACTGCCAGCAGGAGAAAGTAGGCTCGCTCCTCGGTTAAAGCCATGATCGGCCTCCCTTCTGGGTCGCCCCTTCCCGTGGGCGACAATCACGCACCTCCTCGGATGCGATTGCGAAGTGGCTTGTATGAGTCTGCGTACTCGCGACTCCAGCATATCAGAAACGCGGGAATCCAGCCAGCCGAATCATAATCAACCGTTGCCGGGGAGGACGCTTGGCCAATTGTGAGTCAGGAGCTTGGGCCTGCATAGGCCACCGCGGATCGCTGGTGCGCCTGATGCCGGAGTGCTATGCTTCAAGGAGCGAGAATCGCGGCTTCCACACACGAGGAGGACGATATGACCGTTCAAGAGACGCTTGCCGACGCCGTATTGTCATGTAAGGGCCTGGCAGCCCGGTTTCTACCCGGCTTTACCGAGGCGAACCGTACCGCCCAGGCGGAGCATCTGCCCAACCACGTGATGTGGACGCTGGGGCACGTATCGCTCTACCTGCACGATGCTGCCGGGCGGATTGACGGGCGGTCCCGGCCCGAAAGCGACTTTGGGCCCAGCACCGGTCGATCCGTAGACCGTTATTCCGACGATGCCATCGGCTTCAACTCGAAGCCGGTCAACGATCCGTCGCGCTATCCGACACTGGCCCGGGGCGTTGCGATTTTCAATGCGGCCTGCGATCGACTCGCGGCGGTCGTCAGCAAAGCCGATGATGCGACCTTGGCAAAGAAAATCGACTGGTTCGGGATGCAGATCCCGCTGGCCTCGCTGGTCACGAGGGTGATGTTCCACGTCGGCGTCCACACCGGCGAGATTCTGGACCTTCGCCGGGCACTGGGCTTCGATCGTGTGCTGAAGATGTAGCGCAAGGGTGGCTGTTGTGCTACTCGTCCTTGAGTTGCTCGACCGTCCGCGGCCAATCCTCGCGCAGCAGCCGGGAAAGCGAACGGTCTGCCAGGATACGACCATCTGTCTGGCATCGCGGGCAGTAGTTTGTCTCATTCTCGGCATAGCGGATGCGCTGCACCTCTGTGTTGCAGGTAGGGCACGGCTTGCCAAAGCGACCATGTACCGCAAAGTCAGGCCGAAACGCTGTGATCTCGCCCGGCCCAGGGAAGCGATCGCCAAACTGCCCGCGGAGCTCGTCGATCCAGTGCGTCAGCGTGGATTGCGTCGCAGCATGGAGTCGTTCGATCTCGTCATCGGTCAGCTTGCCGGTGAGCGCGATCGGCGACAGCCGCGCGGCGTGCAGGATCTCGTCGGAGTAGGCGTTGCCGATGCCCGAGAAGAGCCGCGGATCGGTGAGCGAGCGTTTCAAGGTGTGATTCTCTCGGCGGAGGGCGTCTCTGAACGCCGCCGGCTCCGCGCCCAGGACTTCCAGCCCGCCTGGGTCAAGTGTTCGAAGGCCGGCCTCGCCTCGCACGACGTGCAGCGACGCTCGTTTCTTGGAACCTGCTTCCGTCAGCACGAGCGTGCCCGACGAGAAATCGAACGCCGCCAGACCGATTTTGGCCGGCGGCTTGCCCGCGAGATCAAGCCACCGCAATCGTCCGGCGATCATGAGATGGATGACGATGAACAGATCGTTCGCGGTGCAAAGGACAATTCGTTTGCCGAGCCGGCGGACTCCGACAACCGCTTGCCCCTCGGCCTGTTCGATCGGCGGATCAAAAGTCCGCAGCAGGAACGGGCTGACGATCCGCACTTGTTCGAGTGTCTGGCTGACCACACGCGGCTTGAGGGCCTCGATGTACACCGTGATATCGGGTAGTTCGGGCATGGCTGTCACGCGGTCAAGTACAGTGACGCAAGCCCTCGATATCAGTCCCGGTGATCGCCGCCACGTTACGGGTGATCTTCTCGGCGTCCCAGTCCCACCAGCGGATCTCCAGCAGGGCGGCGATGGTCGCTTGATCGAATCGCCGGCGGATCTCGCGGGCGGGGTTGCCGCCCACAATCGTATACGGCGGCACGTCTTTGGTCACGACGGCCCGCGAGGCGACGATTGAGCCGTCGCCGATGTTCACGCCGGGCATGATGAGGCTGGCGTATCCCAGCCAAACGTCATTGCCGACGATGGTGTCGCCGCGATGAGGGAAAGAGAACTCCGGCGGCAGGTTGCGTTCCCAGGCACCGCCGAAAATGCGGAAGGGATAGGATGAGAACCCGGTGATATTGTGATTGCCCCCGTTCATGATGAATTTGACGCCCGTGCCGACGGCGCAGAATTTCCCGATGATCAGCTTGTCGCCGATGAAATCGAAGTGGTAGAGGACGTTGGCCTCGAAATTGGCGACGCCGGCGGGGTCGTCGTAGTAGGTATAATCGCCGACGATGATATTCGGGCGGGTAATGTGGTTCTTGAGAAAGGCCAGGCGCGGCTGGCCGGGCAGGGGAAACGGGTCGGTCGGCGATGGACCGGACATGAGTGGCATTGCACATTTCCTTCCACCGATACAAGCCGGCCTACGCCGGTCGAAAGGACGCTACTTTGCGGCTCCGCAGGACAGTCTGTCAATCCCCCGTCGGCACCACGCCGGCGCCTTCGATCATCAGCACCACGCAACGCTGCGGTGCGCGCGTCCTGTGCTCGACGCCCTTGGGGACGATCAAACCCTGCTTCGGGGCAAGGTCCACGGTGCGGCCTTTGAGGTCGATCAGCAGATGGCCGTCCACGACGTAGAAAAACTCGTCCTCGGCGTCATGCTTGTGCCAGTGGAACTCGCCGTGCAAAACACCGAGGCGGACCACGCAATCGTTGACCCGGCAGAGCGTCTGGTTGAACCACTCTTCTTTGCACGCATCCGCCAGCGATTGGACATCGATGAGCTCCAGCGGTCTGAATTTGGCATTCAAGTTGATCGAATAAGGTCGTTGCGGCGGCATATGACCCTTCTCTTCTCCCTTCTTCTCCGTACCTCCGTGTCTCCGTGGTGATTTCAAAACCGCATATGCTTCACCGACTCCCCCGAGTCGCGCAGCTCGGCCAGCGAATCGATCCCCACTTCCAGTTGCCGCCGGACGTACTTTTCCGTCACCGCCACGTCGCTTCGCGAAGTCTTGACTCCTTCCGGCGTCATCGGATTGTCCGAAACCAATAGCAGGGCACCCTTGGGGATGTGGTTGACGAAGCCGGCCACGAAGATGGTCGCGGTCTCCATGTCCACGGCGGTGGCCCGGGCCAGCTTCAGGTACTCCTTGAATTTCTCGTCGTGCTCCCAGACCCGCCGGTTCGTCGTGTAGGTAGTGCCGGTCCAGTAGTCCAGACCGTGCTTGACGATCATCGCCGAGACGGCCTTTTGCAGGCGGAACGACGGCAGGGCGGGGATCTCCGGCGGGAGATAGTCGTTGCTGGCGCCCTCGCCGCGGATGGCCGCGATGGGCAGGACGAAATCGCCGACTTTGGTCTTCTTGAGCCCGCCGCACTTACCGAGAAAAAGCACCGCCTTGGGGGCGACCGCCGAGAGCAGATCCATGACCGTCGCGGCCATGGCCGCGCCCATGCCGAAATTCATGATGGTGATGTTCTCGGCAGTGGCCGACGACATCGGTTTGTCGCGGCCCAGCACGGTGACGCCGAATTTCTCCGCGAACAGATCGACGTAGTTTTCGAAATTGGCCAGCAGGATGTACTGCCCGAAATCCGCCAGCGGCCGCCCGGTATAACGCGGCAGCCAGTCCTTGACGATTTGCTCCTTGGTCATGTGAATCCGTCCACTGAATCGCGATATTGTATCGCTGGAGCGAGGGTTTTTGTAGGGCGGGCGCCGCCGGCCGCGAGCCACTCAAGTCTGGCCGAAGAACGAGCGGATCTCGTCGAGGCTCGGCGTCCGCGCCTGGCTGATCCAACCGGCGGCTATCACCCAGGAAGTCGCCTCGTGACACGGGAATCTGCGGATACGCCCATAGTCGAGCAGAAAACCGGTGCCTGTCCCAGCATCCAGGTGCCTGTCCCAGCATCCATGAACAACGGTGTGTCGGCCGGTCGATAGAGTTTCACTTTGACATCTTTGCGCCAGAAGTAAAACTCGCGAAGAACCAGCCCGCCGGGCACCAGCCACCAGCGCCGCTCGCGAAGCAAAGGGAGAATCCACCTGGTGAACACGCTGTACGTTGCGGCGAGCAGGAGCACAACCTTTATGCTCCAACCTGCTTTCCAGAAGTAGACCGCCGCCACGGCCCACCAGAGCAAAACCTGCCAATGTTGCAGGAACGCGCCGAGTGCGGTCAGACTCTCTCTTACGGTCGGGCGCGGATTTTCGTCGATCGGCGTCTCTGGTGGCGGGGCCGGCAAGCCCTGCTGCTCGAGGTTCATCCGCAGCAACCAATTGAGCTGTTCGACATCATGCGTTATGCCAGTCGGCTCGAACGAAACGGCGTTGCGGGTAGGCTTCGGCGCATTGGGCAAATTGGCGAAAACAACCTGCCCTGGGGGTATCCGTCGCAGGAGCGGGAGCAGGCCTCTGGCGCTCACTGGGCGGCGGCGCAGAGCGTGCTCGATCAGACGATGAGGAAAGCGGGAAACCGCAGCAGGCGCCCCCATGACCAGGCCGAGACGCTCTGCGCGAAAGGGCCGATGGCGATCGGCCATCCGGTAGGGTCGTCGCGCGAACAGGAACACCCACGCCGCCGCGCCAGCAACAGCCAGCAACAGGGGCAGGGCCACTAGCCATTGGGGCCAAGCCGCGTTCGGCCCGCTAATCAGCCAGAGGAACACCGGGAGCGCTGCGGCTGAAACCACAAAAGCGACAAGAGTGCCCACCGCAAGGACAACAAGCTCCCATGCCGAGCGCATCAGAAGGGGGATCCTAAGATAGTGAATTCTGACCGTGGTGGTTGATTGCGATGTCGGCTGCGAATGCACGACGGGCATTGTAACGCAGAGAAGCATCCGGCACGCCGGGAGTCCGAGGCAGGTCCTAACGCCGTCTTGGCTTTCCTGAGGATGCAAGCCAATCCCTGCGCACGAAATACGGCCCGCCCAGGGCGTGATCCTCATGCGTGTGAACCATCGTCCAGCTCAAATCGTGCGGCGCGACGAAGAGTTCCAACACCGCGAGAGCGGAGAGGTCCGGTAACTCGCCAGCGCTTACGCACTCATAGGCACAGGTCAGCAGGCTGCTTGCGCCAGCTACCGGAGGACCAACATGCCGTGGCAACGGCGCGATAACAAACGTCTCTGCGCGCTCACGAGCGTATTCATTCTGCGCCCTGCATCCGTGTCTGTGCCTTTGTCCCTGAGCCCATACTTCGCCATAGACTGAGCGCCAGCCTGCGGTAATCGCGGCAAGCTGGTCCTGTGGGAGGACTTTCCATGCGATGCCGTGCTCGTCCAGGAAGCTGCTCAGTTGTTCATCGGGCGTCATGGCGACGCAGTTTGCCGGAGGCCAACCACCGGCGTCAAGTCGAAAGTGATGCAGAGCGGAACAAGCTATAAGATTTGTTCTCCTCTGACAGCAGGCCAAGCCGCATGAAGCGGATGATGCGCCACGAGGCGCTCAAGGTTGACCAAGGAAGGCGCGAACTTCACCCAGGCTTGGTGTCTGAGCATTGCTGATCCAGCCGGCCGCGACGATCCAGGAAATGGCCGCAGGGCACGGGAAAAAGATGATATGCCCATGATCGAGCAAAGAGCCGCGGCCGGTTTGGGCATCAAGAAACAAAGGAGTATCAGCGGCAGTAAAAAGCTTGATCTCACTGTGCCTTCGCCAGAGACGGAACTCGCTGCAGATCAATCCGCCGGGCACAAGCCACCAGCAGCGCTCGCGAAACAAGGGGTAAACCCATATACCGAAAGCCCACACCACGAAAAGAGCGATAGGAAGCGCCAGCGTAAGCGTCTGTCTGGTTCGCCAGGACATATACATCAAAGGCAGCCACAAGAGGATGCCCCAGTGACGCCTGAAGGCTCCAGCCAAGGCCGATAGCTCCTCGCGGACGACCGCCGGCTGCGGCACTGGGGACTGCGATTGCGAGGGCGGATCGATCACATGCTGTTGCTCCAGATTCATTAAGCATAGCCACGTCAAACCCTCGACATCACGCTGGATATCGACGGGCTCGAAGGGAATGGCGTTGGCGACAGGTCTGGGCACTCTTTTGCCGCGGTCGAGATTGGCGAAGACAAGGCAGCCGACTGGAAGCTGCTGCAAAACGCCAAGCAACTGCTTCTTGCGGACGGGCCCCGCTCGATAGAGCTGTTCGATTAAGCGATGGGCAAATCGAGGGCTCGCGCCGGTGCTCGCCAGACAGGTGGCAAGGCGTCCCTTCCGAAATGGATTGCACCGGTCCGCTTCTGCATAAGGCAATTGATTCATGACGCGAAGCCAGAGGGCTGGAGCGGGATAGGCCAGAAGACCGGCTGCCAGGACGGCCACCTGGGCGGACACACCCTGCACGGATGGGAACAGAGCAAGCAACGCAGCCCAGATCGCCGCAAAAGCGAGGCCCCAAGAGAAGATGACGCCGAGGATCATCGTGACGACCTGCCCGGCGGAATGCCTCAGTACGGGCGTCCAGATGTACCGGATCTTCACGGGAGTTGGTGATTTTTGTGTCGGTACCGGAGGCACGGTAGATCATTGTAAGCGATCGGCCGTCCTGACTCATCGCCACGTCGAGCGAGCGTCGATGGACGCCACGAATCTACGTCAGTCGATCCTCTGAGCCAGCGCCGGCGGCCGCGCGATGAATTCTCTCGGCGAGTTGGACCTCATATTCTCGCCGAAACGTCGGCTCGAACAAGACGCGACGGTAGTGCTCGAGTAGGTCCGGCCGGTGTCGTCGCAGTACATCCTGGACGCTGGGCCACACCCGCGGCCGGGGGTTCAACACATCGGTCCAGATCCGATCCACACGCGCCTCGGCAGCCAATGCGAACAGCGCCGCCAGGGCCTCGTCGGTGTCGCTGATCTCAGGCAGCAACGGGCCGAACATGACCGTCGTCTTCAGTCCGTGGGCCTTTGCCTGACGCAGGATCTCCACCCGATCCGCGACGCTCGACGCTCCCGGCTCCCAGATCTTGGCCCAGCGCTCGTCGGGCGTCGTGATGGTCACGCCGAGACGGACATTGCGGCCGGCGAAAATGTCCAGATCACGCAACACCAGCCGGTTCTTCGTCAGGATGTTCAGCCGGAAGCCGGCCTCCAGCATCATCCGGCAGCACTCTTTTGTCAGCCGGTATTGCTCCTCGATCGGCTGCCAGCCGTCGCAGGCGCTGCACGTGAACACGTCGCCGGGCGGCAGGCGGCGGAGCTGCCGGGTCAGCGACTCCACGGCGTTGATCTTGACATCGACAAAGCGGCCCCAGTCCTCGGTATGTGGATGGAAGCGCTGCATGAATCGGGCGTAGCAGTATCGACAGGCGTGCGTGCAGCCGACGTAACAGTTGAACGAATAGTCGTCGATGCCGCTGCGATTCAGCAGGTTCCGGCAGCGAACCTCGCGAACGACCACACCCTCCGCGGTGAGCCGCCGCTCCGCTTGCGGTGGTTCCAGCGAGTCGAACAGAGATGGCCGACGATCGTGAGGCATTGTCGCACGCAAAGGCTCTCAGCACATACTGAAGCATACCGCCGGCTTCTCGCACATGTCCATTGAGTCTCGATCACGGGCTCAGTTCAACCCCAGACTGCGTGGCTGCATCCCTCACGCGCGCCTGTGACAAAGGGAGCTTCGATGGAGCGGAGTGCCGGAGTTCACGGACGCTGGTCCCACAGATCAGGGCTCTCCCAGAGAGGATTGGCATTGATCAAGGGCAGGTGCGGGGTTCGGCCCCGTCAAGGAGAGGACGACACACCGCTCACCAGCAAGCGATCCCCTGACGACGACTTCCGTCCTGACTGCAAGCTCCGGTGGGAGTTGGCTTGCGTCGTCCTCCGTGCAGAGACAGTAAGCCTTGTCCCTGATCTGGGACAGAACGCTCGTGGATCCGGCAAAGTAAGGCCGAATCGGTTTGCCATAGTTCGCCGCCAGAACCATATCGTCGGTATCCGGGGTGAAACGATAGAAGACGAGTTCTCGCGGCTCCCTCATTTGTTGCGCTTTAAGCAGAGCGACAAAGTCCTCCGAAGGACGGTGGCTGAGCATCAGAGGCTCGACGATACCTGCACATGTCATCACCAGGCCCGCTGCTCCCGCGACCAAAACCGGCAGATGGTCGGGCATCGCCCCCTCTGTTTTCGATCGGAGCGCGTAAACGGGCAGTCCCCACAGAACCGTGCAGATGATCGCCGCCAGCAGACACGCCCCCCGATCGACGCCCAACAGGCGTCCTTTCCACGCCAGTGCTGCGCAGACGATCGCGGCTGCGAAGGGGACTGTCAGGCACAGCCGATGAAGAACAGTGCGGATCCAACGGAGAAATCGCGGCTGATCAGGCTCGATCATCAGGTAGGAGGCGATCAGCGCCAGGGCCGGCACGCAAGGCAGGATGTAGCGAATCTTCTTGTCCGCGGGCACGGACATACCCAGAAGCACCACCAGAGCCCACACACCGGCACTGAACAGCAGGCGGTGATCGGCATTCGCGCGCTTCATGATAGGTTTCCATCGAAAAGCGATGACCAGCAAAGCGACCGGGTAAGCGAGGGCATAAGGGCCGAGGCCTGCGATCCAGTAATAGAGAAACCTTCTCCCGCCGGCCCCCAGTCGCCCGGACACCTGCATATGAAAAACGCGGCGGGCAAAGTCCGCGCCGCCCTGATGCTCCGCGGCAATCCAGAGGCCCGCGCCGCCGGCCACCAGCACGACAGACGCCGAAACGCCGACCATCACCAGCCCCTGGTAATCCCCTTCGCACAAGAAGAACGCGCAGACGACGGCAGCGGGGACGATGAGCCCAATCGGTCCGCGGCAGGCCAGACCAGCGAGGAAAAGCAGAGGTAAAGCCCACCGCCGTCGTCGAGCCTTGGGGGAGGACGGGGAATACACCAGATAGAAGCAGACCGCCGTTACCAGACTCGTGTACTGATCCAGCGACACACTGCGGGCCGATTGCACAAAAGCGAAAGTGAGACCGGCGAAGCTGGCCGCGCACAATCCCCAGCGGCGGGATCGCAGCGCACCGATGAGATACGACACGGCGAGGATCCCGGCTGAGACCAGGGCGGTCGGGAGGGTGACCACAAAAGGCGTGACGCGGCCGAACAGCAGTGACAGAACGTAAATGGGCAGGATTGTCGTCGCGGGGTAGTCGGGATACGGTCCCATGTGGCTCACGGGGAAGAACGTCGGGCCGGTTTGCAGCATGTGCTGGGTGAACACAGCGAAACGGGCATCCATCCCGATGAATGCGTGGGAAACATTGAAGCCAAACAGGACCGTACCGATGATCAAGATCGCCAGGACATTACTCCGTCGATGGCTATGCTCGCTGATCGCGGAAGTGGCGCAGCTCGTCTGCCCTGTTATGGCGATTGACACGAAACCCAGCCCTCCCGGCCGGGTATCGTCCGTGGGACCAGCGACCCTGTCAAGATCGTGGCGGCAGGACCGAGCAGGTCGCCGAAGGGCACGAACTCTCCCCGGCGGCCGCGCACGAGCCTGACGAAGTCATCGAACACGCCCAGGCAGGAAATGCCCTCGACTTCTGCATGGATGGTCAGGGTGTTGAGCTTGTCAGGGGCAAGCAGCGAGGCGAGATGCTCGTTGTAGTTGCGGTTGTCGATGCCGTCCCGGCCGAGGACTTCATCGTATGTCGGCAGACTCACCGGAACCTGTGGCGTGGACAGAACCCTGCCGGCGACGACCGGTCTGAAAATACTCTCGCCGCGACAGTCGCTGTTGTACTGGAACCCGAACGACTCTTTCTCCACCAGCACGCGATCCTGACAGCGCCAGCCGGGTACGGCGGAACACGTCGGGCGGCGGCCCAGTATCCCGCTGAGCAGTTCGACGCCGCGATCCAGCGACTGCCGGATCTCACCGGCGTCCATCGTTTCAAGGTGCATTTGCCAGCGATGGTGGTCCCAGGCGTGAAGTCCGACCTCATGCCCGGCATCCGCCGTCGAGCGGATGACATCCGCCAATCGCTTGCCGATGACCGGTCCAGGCCACAGCGTGCCGCGCAGGAGGATGTCCCATCCGTACAGGCCGGGCGCCTTGGTCCTTAGCATTTTGTGGAAAAAGTGCGGGCGGAGCAGGCGCCACAGGTGCCGTCCCATGTTGTCGGGGCCGACCGAAAAGAAGAACGATGCGCGGATCGAGTGGCGGTCGAGCAGCCGCAGCAGGTTAGGGACTCCGAGGCGGGTGCCGCGGAACGTGTCAACGTCGATCCGCAACCCCACGTTCATTGGCCAACGCACCTCGTTGGGCCGGGGCGGCCTGCCCGGCATCGGTGGAGCTTTCCTTCATCGCCTTGGCCTCGCCGCCGGTTCCGCGAAACCACTCCTCGTTCTCCAGGTAATCGCGAAGGAAGAAATCCAGTGTGCGTTCCACCGACTCCTCGAGCCCTACGACCGGCTCCCAGTCCAGCAGCCGTCGGGCGTTGCGAATGCTGGGGCGGCGGTGCTGGACATCCTGGTAGCCCTCGCCGTAGTACGCGCCGCTCTCCAGCTCCTGGAAGCCCGCAAACGGCGGGAACAGGGCCCGCAACGGATGCTGCTCAAACTTCATCACCAGCATGCCGGCGAGATCGCGGATGCTGGCCTCGTTCCTGGGATTGCCGATGTTGATGATCTGGCCGTCGCAGACCCCGTCCTTGTTCTCAATAATGCGGAAGAGCGCCTCGATGCCCTCGCGCACGTCGGTGAAGCAGCGCTTCTGCTTCCCTCCGTCGATAAGCTGGATGGGTCGTCCTTCGACGAGGTTGAGGATCAACTGCGTGATGACCCGCGAGCTGCCGATGCGGGCCGAGGTCAGGCTGTCGAGCTTCGGGCCGATCCAGTTGAACGGCCGGAACAGGGTAAACTTCAGCCCATCCCTCTGCCCGTACGCCCAGATAACCCGGTCGAGCATCTGCTTGCAGCAGGAGTAGATCCACCGCTGCATGCGGATGGGGCCGAGCACGAGCTTGGAGTTGTCCTCGTTGAATTCATCTTCGTCGCACATCCCGTAGACCTCGGAGGTCGATGGGAATACGACGCGCTTTTTGTACTTGGCGCAATAGCGAATGACCCGCAGGTTCTCCTCGAAGTCCAGCTCGAAGACGTTCAGCGGATTCCGCACGTATTCGATCGGCGTGGCGATGGCCACCAGCGGCAGGACCAGATCACACTTCTTGATGTGATACTCGATCCACTCACGGTGGATGGCGATGTCGCCTTCGTCAAAGTGGAAGCCCGGCTCCTTCAACAGATGCTGGATGTAGTTGGACCGCAGGTCCATCCCATGCACTTCGTAGTCGCGTGCCGCCAGCAGCCGCTCGCTGAGCGCGTTTCCGATGAACCCGTTGACGCCCAGTATGAGGACGCTCTTTTTGCGGCCGGCCTTGCGACGATTCAGCACTGATGGGCCGAAGCGCATGCCCGGCAGGATGTTCATGTCGCGGGCCAGTTGAGTTCCGCTCACCACCGGGCTGCCGCTGGCCTCCGCCAGCTCGACTCGCACGGCCCCTGTTTCGCAAGCGATGATCAAGGGGTCGACGGAAACGACTGTCCCGGGCTTGGCTGTCGGCTGGTCGCTGTCGGTCTCGGATACCGCCCAGAAGAAGCACTTCTTGTCAGCCAGGAAGCTGAACGCCCCGGGATATGGCCGCGTGACGGCTCGGACCAGGTTGCGCACCTGGCAAGCCGGTTTGGCCCAGTCGATTTCCCCGTCGGCCGGCTTGCGGCCGCCGAAGTACGTGGCCTTGGAGTGATCCTGCGGAGCGCGCGGTGCGGTACCGTCCAAGATTTGCGGGAGGACCTCGTCAAGCATGGTAGCCGAAACCCGGCAGGCCTCCTCGTGCAGTGACACGGCGGTGTCGTTCTCCGAAATCGGGATACGCCGCTGGCAGACGATATCGCCGTCGTCCGGCCTGGGCGTCATATAGTGCAGCGTGACGCCGGTTTCGGTTTCACCGTTCACCAGCACCCAGTTGATCGGGCAGCGGCCGCGATACCGCGGCAGCAACGCGGAATGCAGGTTCAAGCAACCATGCCGCGGAATGTCCAGGATGGCCGGCTTGAGCAGCTTGCGGTAGGAAAAGGAGAACAGGATATCCGGCTTCAGGTTGGCGATCCGTCGCGCCCAAAGAGGATGATTGATGTCATCTGGAGCGAAAACCGGTATGTTCCTGGAGGCCGCCAGCTCGGCGACGGAGCGGAACCATATGTTCTCGTGGGCATCATCCCGATGGGTGAAGACGGCGGCGATCTCGAAGCCGTTGCGCAGCAGCGCCTCGAGGCCGGTGCAACCGATGTTGTGGTAGGCCAGGACGATCGCTTTCATGCCAGCACCTCGGATACTCTCACCGATCGCGAACGAATCTCGGTGGGGCTCCGCCCGACGACCTCCCGGATGCAGTAACGCGGGCGGGCCCTCACATCGTGGTAGATCCTGCCGATGTATTCGCCCAGCAGACCGATGCCGATGAACTGCGCCCCGATCAGCGTGAACAGCACGGCGAACAGCGTGAACACGCCCTCGGCCGCCCAGTGCGGTCCGTAAATCAGCCGCATGATTAACAGAAAGATGCCCATGCCGACGCCGCCCGCCGCCGCCAGGCCGCCCAGCACGCTCAACAAGCGGAGCGGAAAGGTCGTCATGCTGGTCAACAGGTCGAACTGTAGGTTGACCAGCTTTCGCAGATTGTACTTGGAGTCGCCGCCGGCCCGGCTGCCGTGCCGCACCTCGAGCTCGGCGGTCTTGTGAGCGAAATAGTTGGCCAGAACCGGGATGAACGTGCTGTGCTCGGTGCACTTGAGCATGGCGTCGACGACGTTGCGGCGATAGGCGCGGAGCATGCAGCCGTAGTCGTGCATCATGATGCCCGTGGCCCGCTGGACGCCCTTGTTCACAATGAAGGAGGCGAGCCGCCGGAACAGGCTGTCTTGCCGCGGAACACGCACGGTCCCGACCACGTCCACGCCCTCCTCGATCTTCCGAATCAGCCGTGGTATCTCTTCGGGCGGGTTCTGCAGATCGGCGTCGAGGGTCACGACGATATCGCCCCGGGATTGCTCGAATCCGGCCATGACCGCGGCGTGCTGTCCGTAATTGCGATTCAACAGGACGCCGATCACCCGTCCGTGATGCTTGTCGACGGCCTCGGCGATCCGCTGGGCGGAGTCATCGGCGCTCCCGTCGTCCACCAGAATCAACTCGAAGCTGCCATTGGCACCGTCGCAGGCGGCGATGCACCGGCGGATCAGTTCATCGATCGTCGCCTGCTCGTTGTACACCGGTACCACGATCGAGATCAAAGGGGGCGGATTCATACCGAGGTACCTCCCGTAACGTCATTCACCCGCGGTGCAGGACATCCTTGATGGCATCTACGACATCGTCGACGTCCTCAAAGGTCATATCCGGAAAGAGCGGCAAGGAGCAAATTCGGTCCGAGTTCCATTCAGTGTCGGGTAGCATACCGCGCTTTCCGCCAAACGTCTCGGCGTAGTACTTCTGCAGGTGCACGGCCCGAAAATGTAGGCCCGTACCGATGTTTTTCCGCTTCAGGGCTTCCATGAACTCGTCGCGGGTGATACTGGTCTGCTCCGCATCCAGGCGGACGATGAACAGATGCCAGGCGTGCTTTATGGGATATGACGGATCGGAGAGAGACCGGATCTCCTTCATCCCCTCCAGCCGCTGGCGATATCTCATCGCCAAGGCAGTCCGCTTGGCGATGAATTCATCCAGCCGCGTGAGCTGTCCCAGACCCAGCACGGCACAGATGTCCGGCATGTTGTACTTGTAGCCGGGTTCGAGCGTCTCCGCCTGCGGCGAGCGCCCCTGCATGCGGCGGTCAAACGCATCCACGCCGAGCCCGTGGAACTTCAGCCGGCGGACGCGATCCGCCAACACCTGATCGTCGCAACAGAACATGCCGCCCTCGGCGGTGGTGATGTTCTTGATTGGATGGAATGAGAAGATCGAGATGCCCCGGCGGCCGATTCGCTCGCCCTTGTACTCGGTTCCCACGGCATGGGCCGCGTCCTCGATCACGGCGATGCCGCGGCGCTCAGCCAGGCGGCGGATCGGCTCCATGTCGACCGCGGCTCCGGCGAAATGCACCGGGACAATCAGCTTGGTGCGTGGTGTCAGGCATGCCTCAATCGTTTCCGGCGTCACCATCAGCGTATCGCGGTCAACGTCGGCGAAGACGGGCTTGGCCCCCGCAAGGACGGTGAGGTTGACCGTCGATACCCATGTCAAAGATGGAGTCACCACCTCGTCGCCCGGCCCGATCCCCAGCGCCGCCATGGCCACGTGCATCCCGCCGGTGCCCGACGACAGGGCAACGGCGTGAGGGCAGCCCACATAGTCACGGAAGGCTGCCTCGAATTCCGCGGCCTTGGGGCCGGTCGTGATCCAACCGGATCGCAGGACGTCGCCGACGGCGGCTATTTCCTTCTCGCTGATGGAGGGGCGGGAGAAAGGCAGAAACTCAGTTCTCATTGGACGCCTCACGAATGGTGGAGTCCGCCGCCGGTTGGTGCTCCTGCCTCAGAAAGAGCCAGGCGACCAGATCGTCCGAGGCCTCGGAGGGGTCCTTCCAGGGCTCGACCTTCTCGGTCAGATCCGGTTCTTGCGACCGATGCGGCGGGAAGCAACTTCGCGCTTTATCCACGCACTGTTGCTGCGTAATGAGGACCCTGGGTCGGTCGGCGGCCATGAACTCGCGCAGCTCGCTCTCGGTTCGCAGGACCGCCAGCGGCTTGGGGGTGTTCAAGTAGAAGAGTACCTTGTCGGAATTGACGTTGTAGAACCGGATGTCCTCCGTGGAGACTCCCTCAATTCGCTGCTTGAGATCGAGAACGAAACTCCTTTCGTTGCGATACGCTTCAAGCAGGCCGTACTGCCAGCAGAAGAAGCCTCCCAGCAGCACCGCCGTTCCGGCGAACATCGGCCAGAGCGGTCGATGGGCCTCGGCGATCCGGCGGCTGAGCGCAAAGGCCAGCAGAATCACGACCGCCGCGGCCATTCCCATTGCAACCAGGGATACGTTCAACTCGCGCGTGACGGTGAAGTCGTAGCGCGGCGCGATCAGCCCCGCCACCAGCGGCCCGGCCAGGGCCAGCACCACGGCGCCGATCAGAATTGCGGCCTGCACGTTGCGGGCGTGCCAGCGGAGGGAATCGAGCCGTGCGTCTTTGGCGTGAGCCCAGATGATGCCCACCATCAGCGCTGCCAGCGGCAGCACGGGCAGGATGTAGTAGGAACGCCGCGATTCAGACAGCGTGAAGAAAACGAAAATCACAAAGGCCGCCCAGGCCAGCCAGCGGGTGGGCGCGTCCAGGCTCTTCCTGATCATGATTAGCCCGATCACCGCCGCGATCAGCAGCGGCGCCCAAGGCATGAGCAGGCCCGGGAGAGCGATGAAGTAGAGGTAGGGCGGCCCCTTGTGATCGAATGCATTGAAAAATCTGGTGACGTTCTCGCGGATCACCAGGGCGAGGCCGTCGGCTCGGTAGGTGTCGGTCTTTGTTGTCGCCGCGTAGATGAAGGGCGCGAAGTAGATCGCGGCGGCCAGGATCAGCGCGACGATGTTCGAGAGAGTCAAAACCTGCCGCCAGCGTTTGTGCTCGATGATGTCCGGCAGGATGGCCAGGACCGGGACAATCACGGCGGTCAGACCCTTGGTGAGGGCGCCCACAAACGCAATCAGCCAGAAAACCAGGAACGCGACGAAGCCGGGCCGGTCGCGTTTGTACCAATACCAGGCGATGGCCAGCATGATTGCGGCGAGGTTTTCCATGTCGGCCTCAGCGGTACGGGCATGGAAAACAAAGCCCCAGGCGGTCGCCAACATCGCGCCGGCGATCCAGCCGACCGGGGCCGACCATAACCGCCGCCCTAGCCACATGGTTGCGCCGACGGCGATCAAACCTGCCAAGGCGCCGGGCAGTCGCACCGCGAACTCGTCGAGGTTGCCGGTGAGTTTCGCCGCCGCGATCCTGAGCCAGTACGTGAGCAGGGGTTTGTCGTTGTAGAGCTCCCCCCCGGTGGTGGGATGGAAGTAGTCGCCGCTCAGGACCATCTCCCGGGGAATCTCCGCCCAGCGTCCCTCCGAGCGCCACAGGCTGCGATCACCGAGGCCCCATAGAAGCAGGACAGCGCCGGCCAGGAGGATGGCCACATCCGGCGCCAAGCTGTACTTGCGGCCGGCCGGGGGGGCGGACAGGGAGGCTTCCGGCGTGGTCGTCATGCAGGCTTTCCTTCCTTCCGCGTTACCTTGATCATTTCGGCGACCATGGGCCGCTTGCCGTTGATCTTCTCTGCCTTCCGGTCGCTGTGCACTCGGACGCGAACCAGATCGCCCACCTTCAGGTCCTCCAGCTTGGCAGGCTTGTCGTCGATGGTGATGGCGCAATCCGGAGCCACGGTGCCGATGTAGTCCCGGCGATTTCCGTTGGCCGGGTCGATGGCCTCGACCGTGGCCCTCCGCGCCGTGAGATCAATCGCAGTGATGGTTCCCTGGCCCTCATGGCTTGGAGGGCCCGCCAGGGACCTCAGACCGATGAACACCGCCAAGACAATAACGACGACGACGATAATCCACATACGGCTCTTGGCTGGCGGGCGTGCCGGGGATTCTGGTTGTGTTGCCATCTGTCTATTCCTCCGAACGTCAGCGTACGGTGCGGGGATGGATTCTCGGAGTCCGATCCGAGTTCCTGCCAGGTGGTAATGGTACGCAAAGCCCGGATCAATTGGCAACTGTCCCGGCTTCGCACACCAGGCCCGCCGCGCCGAACTGTGGGGGGCGTGCTTATCCGCGACAGGTACCGCTGTTTATTAGAGACTTTCCCCCTTCTCGCGACTGTTTCGCCGCCCGGTCTGCGGCCGCAACCGATCCCTGGCGGACTCGTGCCAAGCATCGCCCGCGCCGATAGAATGCTGCCGTGCAAGCGACGACCGGCATCAATCAGATCTTCCTCGACAACATGACGCGGTTGTGGCGGCACGATCCACGGCTGGCCCAGCAACTCGACGAAGTCCAGCCCGAGGCCACGCTTGCGATGCAGCCGTCCCGAAAGGGTCCGATGACGGCGGTCGTAACTGCCCAGGACGGACGCAAACTGTTCCTCCACAGCCGCTACGATCCCGAGCAAGAGGCCCTCGAGTTCTGCAAGAGTCTCCAGAAGAGCGAAGCCTACTGCGTCGTGCTCAGCGGTCTCGGCCTCGGCTATCACGTGAAGGCCCTGTTCGAGACGTTCGGCGACGAGATCATCGTCTTCGTCACCGAGCCGGATCTGGTCACGATCAAGACCGCCCTGGAGCACACCGATTTGTCCGCCGAGCTGGAGAGCGGGCATGTCGAGATCCTGACCAGCCTGGCCAAGACCACCTTGCACGAACGCCTCGGCCGCCACGCCACCATGCTCATGCTGGGTACGCTGCTGGCTGCCCCGTCCGTGGCCCGGGATGTCAATTCGGACTTCCACAACGCCTGCCGCCAAGCCATTCTCGATTACGCCGCCTTCGCCAAAATGTCGCTGCTGACATTGGTCCGCAACTCCGGCATCACCTGCCGCAACATCGCCAACAACCTGCCCACCTATGTGTGCACACCGCCTGCCGACGTGGTCCGCCGCGCGTTCGTCGGCTGCCCGGCCATCCTGGTGGCCGCCGGTCCGTCGCTGTCCAGGAACATCGACCAATTGCGATCATTGCAGGGGCAGGCGGTCATCATCGCGGCTCAGACGACGCTCCGGCCGCTTCTCAGCCGCGGGATCAGGCCGCACTTCGTCACCTCGCTGGACTTCAGCGATCTGTCGCGGCAGTTCTTCGAAAACGTCGACATTCCCGAGGACCTCGTGTTGGTCGCCGAGCCCAAGGCCTCGTGGCATGTCGTTGACGCATTCCGCCGGACGCAGGCCATGTGCGGCCGCCGCGTCATCCTGCTGGACAACGTCTTCGCCCAGCGCTGCGTCGGTGAAGCCCTGGCCAAGCGCACGCCGATGGAGGCCGGCTCGACGGTCATGCACCTGGCCTTCTACCTCGCCCAGTGGCTGGGCTGTGATCCGATCATCTTCGTCGGTCAGGACCTGGCCTTTACCGGGCATTGCTACTACACGCCCGGCGTGCCCATCCATCGCGCCTGGTGGCCGGAGCTGGGCCGTTACTGCACGCTGGAGATGAAGGAATGGATGCGGATCGTCCGGCAGCGCGAGATCCTGCGGAAGATCAAGGATATCGACGGCCGCGACATCTACACCGACGAGCAGATGTTCACCTACCTGGAGCAGTTCGAACGGGACTTCGGCAAGTGCGCCGCCCGGATCATCGATGCCACCGAGGGAGGCGCCCGCAAGGCGGGTGCCACGACCATGACATTGGCGGACGCCGCCCGGCAGTACTGCCGCGGTCCGCTCGACCAATCACGGTTCGGCTACCTGCGCAGGCCGTGGTACGACGCGAGTAAGCTGTCCCCGGCGAGGGACATGCTGGCCTCGCGGAAGGAGGAGTTGGCGGCGTTTCGAGCAATCTGCACGGAAACGCGCGAGTTGCTGCATGAGTTGGAGGGCCTGCTCGACGAGCCTGAGCGATTCAACCGCCTGATCGTGCGAGTGGACGAGCTCCGCACGCTGGTCCAGCGGCATGGTGTCGTCTTCCGAATGGTCCGGGATGTGTCGCAACTGGGTGAACTGCAGAAGTTCGCCGCGGACCGGCGGCTGGCGATGGATCTGGGCCGTAAGGGTGCGCCATCGCGCGGCTGGCCGACTGAGTCGCGCGCCGCAACCGGCTCCAGGAGAGCCGAGGATCGAGCGTCCTCCCGGCTCCGCGCCGAGCGGCAGCTCCAGCGCGACCGGCTGCTGGTGGAGTCGTTGCTGGAAGGCTGCGACATCCTGGAGAACATTATCGACGAATCCCTGGCCCGCTTCGATCAGGCCAAACAGGCTACCGATGAAGTGCATTGCAGCGATCAACGTTGACCTCGCCCGCTCGCCGCTGGGGACTCGCTGCCGGCTTGGCGACGAGCTTCTCGGTGAACCGGTCCTCCGCCGCACGGTCCGGCGCGTACTTCGCGCCCGGCGGCTTGACTCGGTTCATGTGCTGGTTCACGCAGACCAGTCGGCCCAGGTCGCCCGACTGCTCGATGGTCTGGCAGTGAAGCTGGAGCCGCATTCGGCAGCGCCGGCTCCACATGAGGCACTGACTCGAGCCGGGCGGCTGTGGGGACTCGACGGGTGGCGCGGAGGAATCGGCGGACTGTGCGTGTTTGACGAGGACTTCCATCCCGCGCTGGTTTCGGCCCTGGCCGCGCGCGTGAGCGCGGATGCGGTGGCGACGATCCCCGCGGCGGCCGCCGTGATCGATCCGGCGATGATCGACGCCATGGTCGACCATTATGAGGAATCGTCGGGCGCATTTCGCATGGTGATCGTCCAGGCCCCGCCCGGTCTCGGCCTGGCCGTGTTCGGCCGGACTCTGCTGGATGAGCTGGCTCCCGCGGGCCGGCCGCCCGGTGTTCTGCTGACCTATCAGCCGGATCATCCCGGCCCGGACGTGACCGGCAAGCAGTGTTGCTACCGCCCGCCGGCAGAGGTGATCGAAGCCCGGGGACGACTGCTGTGCGACACGCAGCGGGGCTTCGAGCGTGTCGCCGATCTTCTCCGGGCGGGCGGAGATGCGTGGGACGCAGCGCGTATCGCCCGCTGGCTTGCGGAACGGGACCGCGCTCGCGTGGAGCCCGTGCCCGAGGAGATCGAGATCGAGCTGACCACGGAAGATCCTTTGTCCGGCGGCTCGCTGCTTCGGCCGCGGGGCGTGGAGGTCGGCAGTCGCGGTCCGATCGACCTGGCGGTCATCCGCGCCGTGGCGGCCGCGATCGAGCCATACGACGACGTCAGGATTGTCCTCGGCGGCTTC
>DATKKX010000176.1:0-8640 GCA_035542775.1 Phycisphaerae bacterium
ACGGCGCTGTTATGCTCGGTGTCGTGGGCGCTGTAGAGGAGGACGACGTCGCCGTCTTTGGCGGCTTGAGCGATCGGCTTCCAGGCTTTGGGTTCTTTATCCAACTCCGCGAAGTAGCGGCGCCGGAACTCCTGCCATTTGGCCGGATCATGGGCGAACCACTCGCGCAGCCGGGTACTTGGAGCGACGTCCTTCATCCATCCGTCAAGTCCGAGTACTTCCTTCTTCATGCCGCGCGGCCACAGCCGCTCCACCAGATATCGATGGCCGTGCTTGATCTGGTCTTTGTCGTAAACACGTTGAGTAATCAGCATTTGTGTGCTCCACAGGCCGCCAGGAATTCGGCTCGCAGGTTCGGATTCTTCTCGTATTCCCCCCGCCAGGTGGTGGTGCGGGTGAGGGCCGAGACTGCCCGCGCGCCGCGCATTTCCACGCACATGTGCTGGGCCGCGAGGTAGACAGCGACGGCATGGGGCTGAAGCATTTCGTTCATGACATCGGCGATCTGCTGGCCGATACGCTCCTGCACCGCAAACCGCTTGGCGAAGAGGCGAACCAGGCGAGTGAGCTTTGACAGACCGATGATGTGCTCATGAGGGATGTAGCCGATGTAGGCGCGGCCGCGGAAGGGCAGGGCGTGGTGCTCGCACAACGAAAAAAAGTGAATCGGCCCTTCGATCACCTGGCTCAATTCGCAGTCCGGGCCGCCCCGGCATTCGGTCGCGAATACCTTGAGCAGCTTGGGATCGCCCTCGTAACCTTCGGTGGCATCGAAAAGCGACTGGATGAAACGGCGGGGCGTCTCGCGCGTGGCGGGCGTGTTGAGATCGAGACCGCATGCTTCCAGGATCTCGGCCGCGTACTTCTCGAAGCGCAGGAGCTGTTGCTCCGAGGGGTGGCGGCGGCGCAACTGCACCGCCACATTCAAGTGTTCCATGTCGAGGTCTTCGTCGGGTGACATCGACATCTCCTGCTCGCCGAGGGCATCCGGGAACATGTTCCCCCGCACGTGGCTTGTCGGGGCGACGCCCCATGGCGCCCCGTCATCGGTCCACCCGGGGCTCTCTTCGCGGGGATTCTAGTCTTGAGGATTGGGCGAGAATTCCAGACCAAGGCCGGCTTGAACGGGCGTTGAGAGTCAGCCCGACGGCGGTTGTAACCCCGGAAAAAAGGAGCCAAATGTATTTGACAATCGGGTTGGCTTTGAAGCTATACTCCCCCGTCAAAGGCCGAGAGAGTTGCAGGTCGGGACGGGCCCCGACCGGCACCATTGGATAAATACGGAACGCAGAACGAGGAGAGCGTCTCGCTGCGCCTGTCTTGTCCGGGCGGAGAGAGGCGACCCGCCCGGGTTGTCGACATTCCGGCGAATAACGCCTCCGCAAGGTGCGCGAGGGCGTGGCCACATCCGAGCTCATCATTTGCAAGGACCCGGAAGGCTTGGCGGCCGGAGCGGCCGACCTGGTGATCCGGGCCGGGCGCGAGGCCATCAACCAGCGGGGGCGCTTTATGCTCGGGCTGTCCGGCGGATCGACGCCGGAGCAGACGTACAAGCTGCTCACGCAGCCCGACCATGCCGCGGCGATCGAGTGGGCGAGGAGTCACCTGTTCTTCGGCGACGAGCGTTTCGTCCCGCTTGACGACGCGCGCAGCAATTTCTGCATGGTGAAGCGGACACTGCTCAGCCGGCCCGCATTGAGCCAGGCCCACGTCTTCCCGATGGTGACGCCGGGCAAGAATGTCCGTCAGTGCGCGGCGGAATACGCCCGCGTGCTGGAGCGCGAGTTCGCGGCAGGCGCCAACAATGGTCCGCCGCGTTTCGATCTGATCCTGCTCGGGCTGGGGGAAGACGGCCACACTGCCTCACTTTTTCCGGGCGCTATGGCATTGCTTGTGGAACACGAGTGGGTGACATGGAGCCCGCCGGGAACGGCGCCTCCGCCCGTGAACCGGATCACTCTCACTTATCCGGTGTTGAATACCGCACGGCGGATCGCGTTTCTGGTCGCGGGGAAAAAGAAGGCCTCGATCCTGCGGAAGGTGCTGGAGGCGAAGCCGGCCCGCGACGCCTGTCCGGCGGCGGGGGTCCACCCGGCGGACGGCACAGTGACATGGCTCGTGGACGAGGACGCTGCCGGCCTGCTGACGCGAAGGTCGTGATGCAACCGGCATGATCAAGTTCTAGGAGATCATCTCATGGCAGCCAACAACAAGCATTCATCTCAGCGGGGCTCGCAGGATCGCAGCACGGACGCACGTGCAGTGAATCCGCTGCGTGAACTGCAGAAGTACGGCCAATCAGTCTGGCTCGACTACATTCGCCGCCATCTGATCCTGAGCGGCGAGCTGCAGCGTCTGGTGACACAAGACGACCTCCGCGGGGTTACGTCCAACCCGACGATCTTCGAGAAAGCCTTGTCCGGCAGCACGGATTACAACGATCTGTTTTGCGGCGCCGGGCGGCGCCGAGGCCAGGATCCCCGGGCGTTCTACGAGGCCCTGGCGATCCGCGATCTTCAGGAGTCGGCGGACATTCTGCGGCCGGTGTACGAGCAGACCGAGCGGCGGGACGGGTACGTCAGCCTGGAGGTCTCGCCGTACCTGGCCCACGACACCCGGGGCACGGTGGCCGAGGCCCGTCGGTTGTGGCAACAGGTCGAGCGGCCCAATCTGATGATCAAGGTTCCGGGAACACCGGAGGGCGTTCCGGCCGTTTCACAGCTCATCGCGGAGGGGATCAACGTGAACATCACGCTGCTCTTCGCGCGAGAGATGTACGAGCAGGTCGCGTACGCCTACATGAGCGGGCTGGAATCGCTGGCGGCCCAGGGCAGCAAGCTGGATCGGGTGGCGAGCGTGGCCAGCTTCTTCGTCAGCCGCATCGACACGGCGGTCGATCAGCGGGTCCACGAGCGGCTCAAGGCTACATCAAAGGCGGCCGAACAGGACGAATTGCGCAGCCTCTTGGGTACGGTGGCGATAGCGAACGCGAAGTTGGCCTATGAGACGTTCAAGGAGATCCATAAGAAGCCCCGCTGGCGGGCGCTGGCCGATCGCGGGGCCAGGGTACAGCGATTGTTGTGGGCGAGCACCAGCACGAAGAACCCGGCCTACCGCGACGTGATGTACGTGGAGGAGCTGATCGGCCCCGACACGGTGAACACCATGCCGCCGGCCACCATGGATGCTTTCCGTGAACACGGGCGGGTTCGTCCCAGCCTGGAAGAGGGCGTCGATGAAGCCCGCACGCTGATGCGGACTCTGCCCCAGGTCGGCTTGTCGATGCAGGAGATCACCAGCTCGCTGCTGGTCGACGGAATCCGCCAATTCAGCGTCTCGCTGGACAAGCTTCTGGGGGTGATCGAGGCCAAGCAGAGAGACGCCCTCACCTGCACGTTGGAGCGGATGACTTCGCGCGTGCCGGAGCACTTCTCGACGCGAGTGGCGGAAGTGCTGGAGGAGTGGCGTCGCGACGACAAGGTGCGGAGGCTGTGGACCCGCGATGCGTCGCTGTGGACGGGCCATGACGAGAGCAGTTGGCTGGACTGGCTAGGTGTCGCCGAGGACCAGCGAGCCAATCACGGGCGTTTTCGAAGTATCGCCGAGGAAGCGAAGGGCTTGGGCTACCGGTACGCGGTGTTGCTGGGGATGGGGGGATCAAGCCTTTGTCCCGAGGTTCTCGCCCGGGTGTTCGGCAGGCAGAGCGGCTGCCCGGAGATGCTGGTGCTGGATTCGACCGATCCGGCTGAAATCCGAGCGATGGAGGAGAGGATTGATCTGGCCAACACGCTGTTTATCGTTTCGAGCAAGTCGGGCACGACGCTCGAACCCAACATCTTCAAGGATTATTTCCTCGAACGCGTGAAACAGACCGTCGGAGCCGAGAAGGCCGGCCGGCACTTTGTCGCCATCACCGATCCGGGCTCAGAGCTGGAGAAGGCCGCCGAGGCCGACGGGTTCCGGCGGATCTTTCACGGCGTGCCGGGCATCGGCGGCCGATACTCGGCGCTGTCCGATTTCGGCCTGGTGCCGGCAGCGATCATGGGGCTGGATGTTCCGCGGCTGCTGGAGCGCACCGAAGAGATGGTACACGCCTGTGCCTCGTGTGTGCCGCCGGCGGAGAACCCGGGCGTGGTCCTCGGGGCCACGTTGGGCACGCTGGCCCGCGAAGGCCGAGATAAGGTCACGGTGGTGGCATCACCCGGGATTGTCGACTTTGGAGCATGGCTGGAGCAACTCCTGGCAGAGTCGACGGGCAAGGACGGCAAGGGATTGATACCGGTGGACCGCGAGAAACTCGGTCCTCCGGAGGTCTATGGCCAGGACCGCTTGTTCATCTACCTGCGGATGGAAAACGGGGCGGATGCCCGGCAGGACGCGGCCATGAACGCTCTGGAACAAGCGGGCCAGCCGGTGGTGCGTATTGCAGCGACCGATCCGTACCAACTGGGCCAGGGATTCTTCCGCTGGGAGATCGCGACGGCGGTGGCGGGGGCCATCCTCGGTGTCAACGCGTTCAACCAGCCAGATGTCGAGGCCAGCAAGATCGAGACGAGGAAACTGACGGCCGCATATGAGAAGACCGGTTCGCTTCCGGCGGAGACATCGATCCTGCAGGAAGGCGACATTCGGTTGTTCGCTGACGAGAAAAACGCGTCGGAGTTGTCGCAGCAAGCGGGATCGGACCGATCGCTTCGCGGCTATCTGCGGGCGCACCTCAAGCGGTTGCAGGAGGGTGACTATTTCGCCCTGCTGGCATTCATCGCACGCAATCAACCGCACGAGGAGCGGTTGCAGGCCATTCGCAAGGAGGTCCTGGACAACAGGCACATCGCCACGTGCATGGGTTTCGGACCGCGGTTCCTGCACTCGACGGGGCAGGCTTACAAGGGCGGGCCGAACACCGGCGTGTTCCTGCAGATCACGTGCGACGATGCTCACGACCTGCCGGTGCCGGGGCGAAAGTTCACCTTCGGCGTGGTCAAGGCGGCGCAGGCCCGGGGCGACTTCCAGGTGCTGGCGGAGCGGGGCCGGCGGGCGTTGCGGGTGCACCTTGGACCGGACGTGACGGCCGGATTGGATGCGTTGGGCGATGCCGTGCGACAGGCGTTGGCATGAGGAGGATGGATCTTCATGGCTTCACAAACGGAATCCGGACGCCCGTACATTCGGCTGCTGGTTGCTGATGTCGACGGGACACTGGTTACACCTCAGAAGGAGCTGACCGAGCGGACGCGCCAAGCGGTGCATATGCTGCACGAGAACGGGATTGCGTTCGCGATCACGAGCGGGCGACCGCCGTGCGGGATGAGCATGCTGGTCGAGCCGCTGCGGCTCACCACGCCGATCGCGGCCTTCAACGGCGGGATGTTCGTCAAGCCCGATCTGACGGTGATCGATCAGCACGTGCTCGCCCGGGAGCTGGTCGGGCCGGTGATCAAGGCCATTCATGGCTGCGGTCTGGACGTCTGGCTGTACCGAGGCTGCGACTGGTTGGTCCGGCGGCGGCATGCTCCGCACGTGGAACAGGAGGAGCGGACGGTCAGGTTTTCGCCGACGGTGGTGGCCACGTTTGACGGCATTCTCGACGGAGTCGCCAAGATTGTCGGAGTGAGCGATGACCTGGCGGCGGTGGGCCGATGTCAGGCCGACGTTCGGCGGGAACTGGGGGACCATGTGTCCGCCTCGTGCTCGCAGCCTTACTACCTGGATGTCACTCACCCGCGAGCGAACAAGGGCACCGTGGTCCGGCGGTTGTCAGAGCTGCTGGCCATTCCAACCGAACAGATTGCCACCATCGGGGACATGCCCAACGACGTGCTCATGTTTGCTTTGAGCGGGCTGAGCATCGCCATGGGAAATGCCACTCCGGAGGTGCAGCGGACGGCGCGGCGGGTGACCACTTCCAACGCGGAAGAAGGCTTCGCCAACGCGGTCGAGCGTTTCATCCTCGGGGGCAGCCGTTTGCACTCGGCCACCAATCGTTGATGGCTCTGAGATGAGGAGACGAGATTATGCCGAAAACAACCGTGGTTCGACCAAACGTGGCCTCGACCGCGTCGCGGGTAGCGACGGTTTCCCGCGTGCAGCCTCCGGAGCCGTTCACGCTGGTCATCTTCGGCGCCACCGGTGATCTGGCGAATCGAAAGCTATTGCCCGCGCTATACAGCCTGTGGAAGGGGGAATTCCTTCCACGGGAATTTGCCATCGTGGGTGTGGGGCGCAGCGACAAGAGCGACGACACGTTCCGGGCCGATGTGCGGACCGCGATCCGCACGTTCCGGAAGGACCTGCCGACGCCGGGCGAGCGGGGGGATGGTTTTCTCGCCAACGTGCACTATCAGCGGACGGACATTACCAGCGCTGAAGGCATGCAGGGGCTGGCCCGGCGGCTGGGCGGGTTGGAATCGAAGGGGGGTCTGCCGGGGAACCGCCTGTTCTATCTGGCGACCGATCCGGAGTTCTTTGCGCCGGCGATCGAGGGCCTGGCCGCGACGGGCGTGCTTCGCCGGGAGATCGAACGGCCGTGGAGCCGGGTGGTGATCGAGAAGCCGTTCGGCCACGACCTGGAGAGTGCTTTGGAGTTGGATCGCCACCTGGGGCAGCTCCTCCGCCCGGATCAGGTCTATCGCATCGATCACTACCTGGGCAAGGATACGGTCCAGAACCTGTTGGCATTCCGCTTCGGCAACGCCATCTTCGAGCCGCTGTTCAACCGGCAGCTTGTGGATCACGTCCAGATCACGGTGGCCGAGACGGTGGGCATGGAGGGACATCGGGGCGGCTATTACGACCGCACGGGGGCCTTGCGAGACGTGGTGCAGAATCACGTGTTGCAGCTCCTGACGTTTGTGGCCATGGACCCGCCGGCCACGCTGAAAGCGGGCGACATCAGTGATGCCAAGCTGAAGGTCATGCGGACGCTGGTTCCCTTGCGCGGGCCGGACGTGGCCCGTCAGGTGGTTCGCGGGCAATACACCGCGGGCACGGTCGAGGGCGAACGCGTGCGCGGCTATCACGACGAGCCGGGCATCGCCGGCGATTCGCTGACGGAGACGTTCGTGGCCCTGCGGGTGGAATTGGAGAGCTGGCGCTGGGCGGGGGTGCCGTTCCTGCTGCGAACCGGGAAGCGTCTTCCGAAACGCGTGACCCGGATCGACGTGCAGTTCAAGTTGCCGCCGATGCGGCTGTTTCGCACGGTGGAATGCGTGGGCGACTTCTGCGATCTGACTGACGCGCGGCCGACGGTGCTGTCGTTTCGCATCCAGCCGGACGAGGGGATCAGCATGTCGTTTTCGGCCAAGCGGCCGGGGATGCAACTGGATCTCGAGCCGGTGCGGTTCGAGTTTGACTACGGTAAATCGTTCAGCCGGTCGCTGCCGGAGGCATATGAGCGCTTGCTGCTCGACGCCTTGCGCGGCGACGCGACGTTGTTCATGCGGTCCGACGAGTTGGAGGCGGCGTGGGAGTTCGTCACACCGATCCTGGAGGCCTGGCAGGAGAGCCCGCCGCGGGAGTTGCCGCAGTACGCGGCCGGGACATGGGGGCCAAGCGAAGCGGATGTGCTGGCGGAGGGATGCGCGGGGGGCTGGCGGGTGCCGTAAGAGCAGGATCGGCGGCGCAGGCAGAAAGGACGGGTGTCATGGCAAGCTCATCGAATATGGATCAACTGTGCATCAACACTATCCGCACGCTGTCGATGGATGCAGTGCAGCAAGCGAACTCCGGCCATCCCGGGACGCCGATGGCGATGGCGCCGGTGGCGTATTGTCTGTGGAATCGATTTTTGCGATTCGATCCGGATGATCCGATCTGGCCCAACCGCGACCGGTTCGTGCTGTCGGCCGGACATGCGTCGATGCTGCTGTACTCATTGCTTCACTTGTGCGGCGTCAAGGCGGTCAACCGCCAATACGAGCGGCTGGGCGAGTTATCGGTGAAGCTGGACGACATCAAGCGGTTCCGCCAACTCGACAGCCGGTGCCCGGGGCATCCGGAGTACCGATGGACTTCCGGCGTCGAGACGACGACCGGGCCGCTGGGCCAGGGCGTGGCCACCAGCGTGGGCATGGCACTGGCCGGCCGGTGGATGGCGCAGTATTTCAATCGGCCCGGCTTCGAGATGTTCAACTACCGGGTGTACGCGTTGTGCGGGGACGGCTGCATGATGGAAGGCGTGTCGGGGGAGGCCGCCTCGCTGGCCGGCCATCTCCAACTCGCCAACCTGTGCTGGATCTACGACAACAACCACATCACCATCGAGGGCAATACGGCGCTGGCCTTCAGCGAGGACGTGGCCGCCCGCTTCCTGGGCTACGGTTGGAACGTCACGCGGGTGGGCGATGCCAATGGCCTGGAGCTGCTGGAGCGAGCCCTCCGCACGGCACAGAACACGGCGGACCGCCCGACCTTGCTGATTGTCGACAGCCACATTGCCTATGGCGCTCCGCACAAGCAGGACACCAGCGCCGCGCACGGAGAGCCGCTGGGCGAGGACGAAATCCGGGCGGCCAAGCGGACGTACGGCTGGCCCGAGGATGCCAAGTTTCTGGTGCCCGACGGCGTGCGCGAGCATTTTCAGGCCGGTCTCGGACAGCGCGGGCATGCGTTGCGAGAGGGCTGGATGGCCCTGTTCGGCGA
>DATKKX010000177.1:0-4262 GCA_035542775.1 Phycisphaerae bacterium
CGTCTGGCATGAAGATCAAGGCCCAGATGGCGCCGGCCGGCACGGCCGTCTACATCGAAGAAGCATGGGCTCTGATCAAAGCTGGCCTGGTCCGCGGGCTATCGATCGGATTCCGTCCGCTCGAGGAATCCTACGACCGCGAACTGGGTGGGTATCGATATCTGCGCTCGGAAATCATGGAGCTCAGCGCTGTCACGATTCCGGCGAACGCAGAAGCTTCCATCACATCGGTCAAGAGTGCCGACTCGCTGGTGCTGGCCGCGTCTGGCCAGAGGCACCTCGAGTCCCCGCCTGGCCAGAAACCAAACCGTCCCGGCGTTTCGGGAACCAAGACAACGAGCAATCCTATGAAAACCATTGCCGAACAAATCGCATCTTTTGAAGCAAAGCGGGCGGCCAATATGGCCCGGATGACCGAGCTCATGGAAAAGGCCGGAGAAGAAGGTCGCACGCTGGCCGAGGCCGAAACGCAGGAGTACGACGGGCTGCAGGCCGAGGTCAAATCCATCGACGAGCACCTGGTCCGTCTGCGCGCGCACGAGCAGCAGGCCGTGAAGAACGCCACCCAGGTGAAGGGCGTCGACGATCCTGAGACCGGGTCTACGGTCCGCGGTGCCGTCAAGACCGGCGGCGTCGTGATCGTCAAGGGGCCGGAGCTCCCCAAGGGAACCGCCTTCGTTCGCTACGCCATGGCCCTCATGGCCGCCAAGGGCAACCGTCAGGAAGCCCTCGAAATGGTCCGGGCGAACAAGGCCTGGAAGGACAGCACGCCGATGGTCGAGCGTGTCCTCCGCGCGCCGGCGCAGGTTCTCAAGGCGCCGGTGGCCGCCGGCACGACCACGGCCGATGGGTGGGCGGCCGAGCTCGCCGACTACACCTATATGGCCAATGAGTTCATCGAATTCCTGCGGCCTGCAACCATCATCGGGAAGATTCCGGGAATCCGGAATGTGCCCTTCAATGTCCGGATCCCGTTGCAGGATGCCGGCGCCTCGGTGGGCTGGGTTGGTGAAGGTGCGCGCAAGCCTCTCACCAAGCTCCATTTCGACACGATCGAATTCCGGTTTGCAAAGGCGGCCGGCATCGTCGTGCTCACTGAAGAGCTCGTCCGCTTCTCGAATCCTTCCGCGGAGGCGCTTGTCCGGACCGACCTGGTCAACGCCATGGCGCAGTTCCTGGACGAGCAGTTCATCGATCCGGCAGTCGCCGCGAACGGAACGACCTCGCCCGCATCGGTCACCAATGGCGCGCCCCACGACGCGGCCAGCGGGACCGGCGCGGACAAGTTCCAGGCCGACTTCAAAAAGATCATCGCTTCGATCCTGGGTGCCGACATCCCGGTCGATGCGACCTGTTGCTGGATCATGGACCCGGTGCAGGCCGTTTCTCTGTCCCTGATGCTGAACGCCCTCGATCAGCCCTACTTCCCGAACATCACTGCCGCCGGCGGCACGCTGCTCAGTTATCCCGTGGTCACTTCCGGCAGCGTTGCCAGCCAGGTCATCACCTTCCTGAAGGGCAGCGAGATCCTGCTCGCCGAGGATGGCGTCAACCTGGATGCCAGCCGCGAAGCATCCTTGGTCATGGACGACGGCGGATCGCCTGCCGTGACCACGATGCACAGCTTGTGGCAGGAAAACAAAGTCGGCCTCCGCGTCGAGCGCATCGTGAACTGGGCGCGCCGGCGTGACGAAGCTGTCTACTACCTCACCGGTTGCGATTACAAGTGATCGTAGCCTGATTCGATGGGGCCTCCCTCGCGGAGGCCCCATTTGGAGCGCTCTGAATGAATCTGCAATTGGTCGAAACCATCAAGCAACACAAGTACGGCGGCAAGGTCCGAACTGTCGGCGAGCAGTACGAGGCTCAAGCTGCTCATCTGCCTGTCCTGATTAAGGCCAGGTGGGTCAAGATAGTGAAGCCCAAACCAGCACCCACGACGCCCGTTACTCCGGGGCCCGTTACTCCTGCGGAAAAGCCAGCTCGCAATTACAAGCGGCGCGACCTGGCGGCAGAGAAATAACCATGTTCAATAAGATCGGGAGATGGATCTCGAAGCTATTCGGGACGGCTCCGACGACAGCCAGCCGATGGTGGGGATGGGTTCACGAACCGTTCACCGGCGCGTGGCAGAAGGAAGTACGCCTGGATCCGCAGGAGTCGCTTTTGCGCAATTCGGCGGTCTATGCTTGCGTGACAGGGATAGCTTCCGATATCGCAAAGCTCCGGATCAAGTTGGACCAGAACGAAAGCGGCATCTGGACCGAGGTGACCTCCGGACCGCCATGGTTGCCGGTGCTGAGGAAGCCGAACGGTTACCAGAACCGCATTCAGTTTATCGAGCAGTGGATCCTGTCGAAGCTACTGCAGGGCAACGCCTACATCCTGAAGCAGCGAGACAACAGGGGCGTCGTGAATGCCATGTACGTCCTGGATCCACGGCGCGTGACACCGCTCGTTACCGAGGACGGTGACGTTTACTACCAGTTGAGCGGCGATCCACTGTCGAAGTTGGAAGATGCCATCGTGGCGCCGGCCTCCGAGATCATCCATGATCGAATGCCGGCATTCTGGCATCCGCTCGTCGGCGTGCCGCCGCTCTATGCATGCGCTCTGTCGGCAACTCTGTCGAATAAGATCGAGCATGCCTCGGCCCTTTTCTTCGAAAATCGCGCCCTGCCGGGCGGGATCCTGACGTCTCCGAGTCACATTCCGGATGATACGGCGCAGAGGCTGAAGAAAGATTTCGAGGAGAAGTATGGCGGCGAGAATATCGGGCGGCTGATCGTCGCCGGCGACGGCCTCGAGTTCAAGCCGATGCAGATGACCGCTGATGCGGCCCAGCTCGCGGAGCAACTGAAGCTGTCCAGGGAAGACATTGCCGTCGCATTCCATTATCCGCTGTTCAAGCTCGGTGGTCCGTTGCCGCCCTATGCGGGCAATGTCGAGGCCTTGATCATCTCGTACTACACCGATTGCCTGCAGACATTGATTGAGTCGCTGGAGATCTGTCTCGACGAGGGACTGTCCCTGCCGGCCACTTACGGAACCGAACTGGATCTCGACAACCTGATGAGGATGGATACCGCGGCCCTATACGACTCGAACAACAAAGCGGTCAGCGGAGGATGGATGGCCCCTGATGAGGCGCGATTCCGGGCAAACTACAAAGCAGTCGAGGGCGGGAATACGCCTTACCTGCAACAGCAGAACTATAGTCTCGCGGCTTTGGCAAAGCGCGATGCGCGCGAGGATCCATTTGCCGGTCCGCGCTCTGCGCCGCCATCGGCTCCGCCCCCGCCGGCAAAGGCTCTCGACGAGGAAGAAGCAGAGTTGTTGGGCTACGCCTTGGCGCGAAAGGAGCTTGTAGCATGACCGCCGCCGATGATCGAGCCACCATCAGGGGAGTTGTCCGGGCCGTCAAAGAGTACTTTGCCGATGTGTTGTCCAGCGTTGTCTTGCGGCTCGATGATCTTGATACGCGCGTCGGCGCGATCCCCAGCCCTCAGAAGGGAGACAAAGGCGATCCCGGTGAGCGCGGCCCGAAAGGCGATCCAGGCGAATCGATCGTCGGACCTGCTGGACCTCCGGGCGGACGAGGTGAGCGCGGCGAAAAGGGAGCGCCGGGCGAAAGGGGCGAGCGCGGTCCGCAGGGCATTCCGGGCGAGTCCATTATTGGCCCGGCTGGCCCGCAAGGTGAAAAGGGTGACCCAGGCCCTCGAGGCGAGCACGGCGAGCAGGGGCCGAGAGGTGAACCTGGTGAATCGCTCCGCGGTGCTGAGGGTCCTCGAGGCGAGCGTGGCGAAAAGGGAGACCCCGGTCCTCAAGGTGAGCGCGGTGAGAAGGGCGAGAAGGGAGCGCCTGGCGAGTCGATCGTCGGTCCTGCCGGTCCTGCAGGTGTGCCTGGTCAGCAAGGCGAGCCAGGTCCTCGAGGCGAGCGCGGTGAGAAGGGCGAGAAGGGGGAACCAGGCGAGTCGATCGTCGGTCCGGCCGGCGCTGCAGGCGCTCCTGGCCCGCAAGGCGAGCCGGGCCCTCGAGGGGAGTGCGGGGAAAAGGGCGAGAGGGGAGAGCCAGGCGAATCGATCCGCGGCCCCATCGGCCCATGTGGGCCACAAGGCGAGCGCGGGGAAAAGGGCGAACCTGGTGAAAAGGGCGAGCGCGGCGAGCAAGGTGCGAGAGGCAACCCCGGCGAATCGATCATCGGGCCCGCTGGGCCTGCAGGCGCGCCGGGTGTTCGAGGCGAATCAGGCCCTCGAGGCGAG
>DATKKX010000178.1:0-4660 GCA_035542775.1 Phycisphaerae bacterium
CTCGTAATGCCCTGTCTGTGGTCCTCGTGCATGCATGTAATCTCGACCGCAAGCCGATCCCGCTCCGCCCGGACCCGCTCCAGCTCGGCGGCCCTGTCCACCAGCCGCGCCTCTAGGCCCACGATGGCTTGCAGGAGCCGCTCGACCTGCGTCTCGCCCACGCTTGCCTCGTTCATGGCTACGCCTCCTATCGGGTGACGTCCTGGTTTCGCTCCAGCCGGTCGGCCGTCTCGCGCATGGCCGCGATGACGTCGCCACGCTGGCAGTTCGACATCCACTGTGCAACCTTGGGGTCATTAAACAACAGGAGGGCAAAGAGTGGCTTCTCGACGCCGAACTCATCGACCGCCACGCACTCAATCGCACGGCCCATCGTGTTCATCAGGTCCCGCAATTCGGGCTCGGTCATGTCTTCGAGACGTTTCATGGCTTCAACTCCTCCCCCTTCGCCCCGCCACCCTCGATTCCCTTCGCCTTCGCATACGCCCGACACAGCGCCGGAATCTGCCGCAGCGGGCCGATCCCCTCCGACGCATAGACCTCGCCATCGGGCAGCCGCAGCTCGGCCAGGAACGAATGGTGCCGCACCTTCACGAAGGTGAACGCCGCCCCCCTCGGGCAGCACATCGACCTCGAAGCCCTGGGTCAGCCGGCTGGAGAGCCGCTTTTGCCGGGCTTCCTGCGCCGGCCGGTTGTGGTCGAGGCAGCGGCAGGGGCCGCATTTGGCCGCCTGCGCGGTCGCGATCTGCTCCGCGCGGTCGGTGGTCGGCTTGACCTTCAGGCTGACCGCGTGCCCGCAGGCCGCCGTGATGGGCACGCGCTCGCACTGCCCCTTGTCGGCCACGCTGGGCTTGGGCTTGCCCTTGGGCGGCGGCTGCGGCGGCTTGTTGCCGGGCCTCGCGGGCGCGGGTGGCGTTGGTCGACGATTCCCCAGTCGGTCACGCAGGCTGCTCATGATTCATCCTCTCCGATCGTTTCGTCCAGCGCCTTGGTAAAGGGAAAGCCGTCGCATTGAATGCGGCGCCTCAGCGCACGGAACTTCCGCCGCGCCTCGATGTTCTCATCGCCGATCCGGTCGATGTCCCAGAGCAATACGAGGAGCCATCGCAATCGCTTGGCGCTCTTGCAGGTCTCCGTCTTGCAGTCGTCCATCGCTTAAGTGTCCTCCGTGGGATCGGCGCGCCGTGCTGCCTCCGCCTTCAGTTTCGCCTCCTTAAGCACCACAAGCGCCTTGCGGCACTTATCGGCGATGCGGGCAAATCGCCCCGCCAGGCTCGTCACCGTGGCCCTGTCGCCGAACGCCTCCGGGTCCTTGCCCCAAAAATCGGCGACGGCCTCCAACGCCTCGATCGCCCGATCCACGGCAGGAGGGGTCGCGTTTTTCCTCCGGTCGCCCCGCCGCTCGATCTTCCTTGCCCGCTCATGGTCGCTGACGAACGCGCGGGCGCAGGTCGCGAGATGAAACACGTCGTCGTCGAACGACGGTTCGCCGGTGGTCGGGGCGCCGGGCTCGGGGTTGATCCCGAGCAAGCACGAATCGGCGCGGGACCAGTGCGGCTTCGCCCCCATCTCGGCAAGCCAGTGAACGCCCTCGGCGGGACAATTCCACGGACTGTCCACGATGTCATCGATTGCTTCAATGATGTGCCGCTGCTGCTCCTGGGTCATCTCCACGGGGATGCGGAAATTGACCTCGATCCGGCTCAGCGTGGTCGAATCGGGATCGGGACAGTGGGCCAGCCGCACTGCGGGATCGTATGCGGCGGCCAGTCGTTCGTACTCGCTCGATCCGCTCATCGCTCGTGCTCCTCGGCGGTGCCTTGCTCCGCCCGTTAGTCGTGTTCGTCGTGGGGCTCGCCTGTCTGGCTCGCCATTGCCTCGCACTGCTTCACGATTTCTTCTTGCTCTAACCTGGCCAGGATTGGCTCTAGGATATCACTGAGAAGATCAGTAATAGACTCATCTCGATAGGCTGAAACTATCCTGGCCAACTTCGCAGTGCGTTGATTCAGTTTGACGGATTTGGCTACGACGACCAGCTCCGGCGTGTCGCCGACATTCACGAACGGCTCTTCGTCCTCCTCGGTAGCCTGGAAGTTGATCTCCATCTGCTCTTCCTGCGGCTGCTCGTCCTCGGGCTTGTCTTCGCCCGTGATGATGATCTCAGACATGATGGACCTCCTTATCCCTAAAAGAGTCAGAGTGTTGCAGTGTTGATCACCGAAATGATCGTAAGACTGACATCGTAAAAGTTCGTACTATCCCGGATCTTGTCCTTGATCATGCCGATCGTGGGATTGTATTCGAACTCCAGTGTGATGTCGAAGAAATCATTCGTGTGAGCGTTGTAGTCCGTCACAACGTAAGCGATGTAGTATCGTCGCATCCTTGCGCCTCCATGTCAATGCACCGGGTTGGATTTGAACCAACACCCCGCAGCCACCGGAGCAACGGTCTCATGCTTCCTAGGACCACCAACACAGCCTAGCAGCGCCGCCAGATCTGTCTGGCTTACAGGCCCCTACACCACCGGTGCCTAATCGAACAGGCAATTGGGATTCAGTTCTCCGTCTGCGGGGCCGTCCATCATGATAGCTTTCATGTGTTTACTTCTCTAAGATAAACCAAGGTAAACCCGGCGCATCTGCGCGGCGAACGCCGGCAGCGGGTCGGCCCGGCCCTCGTTGATGGCGACCAGCTCCGACAGTGGCACGCCCAGGAGCCCCGCCGCCTGGCCCGTTGAGAGCCCGGCGGCGAACCGGGCGCGGTTCCAGTATGCCATTGCTCCGGTCCGCGCCGGCCGTTCGCGGAGGAACTGGCGAAACTCATCAATCACGGCCTGGTCGTGCTCCAGGTCATCCTGCGAGAGCTTGGCGCCGCATCGCGGGCAGGACGGGGCATCCTGCACCGATCCGCTCCAGCCGAAATGCCTACCACACTTCTTGCACTTAGCGTCGCACATCATGTGGTTATCTCCCGACTAACCGATCCCTCGCGCCGCCATCGTGAGCCTGGCCCCTGCGATGGCGTCGGCGCACTTGAGGCAGACGGTCCTGACGTTGGAGGGCGGGAAGCTCGCCTCCCGCTCGAGGACCGTGTGGGCTGCCTCCAGGTTCTTGGTCGCCGTATTCCGGTTGATCGCCAGGAACACGGCGGAATCTTGTTTGAACACGTAGTGCTTGCAGATGTCGCACCTGGCGTGGAAAGTGACTTTTATCCTGGGTTCGTCCATCCGTCGGTCTCCTGGTCGGTCCCCGCGATCAGAACGGGATATCCTCGTCCTCTCCGCCGGCCGCAGGATGCCGGCCGCTGCTCGGTCCCGGCAGTCCGCGCTGACTCGCCGCCGCGCTGCCAGCGCCGCCATCGCCGCCGCCGCCGTGGGCACCCTGCTCCGACCACGGCCGGTGGGGCGGCTCGGCGCGGTCTCGGCCGGTGCCGCGAGCGCCGGGGACGCGGTGGAAGAGGTCGCCCTGTCTGAGCAGTCCCCAGGCCCAGCCGGGCGGATCGGCGTTCCTGTCGGCGTCCCAGTAGGTGAACGGGAGCGTGCGCTTGAGCTTGCCGTCCTTACCGAGCTGGCGGTGGGGGTCCTCGATCAGCGCGATGCCCTGGACGCGGGCGTACTGCTGGCTCGCGTCGAGGCCGACCTCGAGCAGGGCGACGCGGCCCTTGATGTCGGTCTCCATGTCGAGTTCCTTGCCGCCGTTGACGTCGAGCCCGTGCGCCGCGAGGCACTGTGCGAACCGGGACGGGTTTCCGGCGAAATCGGGGTTGACGGTGAACGGGTAGGGGTTGTTGACGACGAACGGCTTGCCCTCGTCGTCGAGCACGGGCGAGCCGTCCTTCGTGTCCCTGAGTTCCCAGCAGATCATGACCTGGCGTTTGGGTCCGTACTGGCCCTCCTGCCAGCCGAGGTCGGCGAACCCGCAGACGACGCCCAGGTAACAACCTTCGGGGGCCGGCTTGCGGGACGTGCTCGCGAACTGGTTTTGCGACACCTTGATTCCCATGATAGTCACTCCGGGTTGAACTTGCCTTCGTAGAGCATCCTGAAACTGACGTTGAACCTACGCCTGATCTCGGGGTGGGTCATGAGGTTGAAGAGTGCCTCGTGCACCGTGTTTCCAGGCATGGTCAAGGCGAGTCTACCAGTCTCCTCGTGCCACGTCGCCGAGTAGCCACCGAACGAAGGTTCGTAACATATATCTATAATGTTACTCGAAACTGACATCTCTCATGACTCCGAGAACTTTCTGTCCCTTGCCGGAAAGGATGTAGTAGCTGCTCGAACGAACGCGGCCCTGCTGGACGACGAACCCGGCTTGTGTGAGCAGTTTGAGGGCGTGGGCGACGGTGAACGGGGTAGCGAACTCCAGGTCGAGTGCGAGGTCGACCGGCCGGACGGGCGTGCTGGGTTTCTCGGCCATGACCCGGAGGATTGCCAGTCGGAGCGGGTGTCCGAGGACGCGGAACATGGCCGAGGCGCGTCTAGTGAAGTCAGGGTGATCGAGGTCCGCGAGCCCGTTATCCCACCGCGAGCGTATTCCTGGCGTGGCCTGAGGTCGAGGCCCGGGCCGAGGCCGAGGCCGAGGCTGGTCCTGCGATGGTGCTCGCTGGCGTCCTGGACGCTGCTGGCTCATGATGTTCGCGTTCTCTTTTCTGA
>DATKKX010000179.1:0-6744 GCA_035542775.1 Phycisphaerae bacterium
AAGCAGGCCCTAGTGATCCGGTAGTCCCGTGTGGAAGGGCTATCGCTCATCGGACAAAAGGTACTCCGGGGATAACAGGCTGATCTCCACCGAGCGTCCATAGCGGCGTGGAGGTTTGGCACCTCGATGTCGGCCCATCGCTTCCTGGGGCTGAAGGCGGTCCCAAGGGTTCGGCTGTTCGCCGATTAAAGCGGTACGCGAGCTGGGTTCAGACCGGCGTGAGCCAGGTCGGTCCCTATCTGCCGTGGGCGCACCAGATTTGACGGGAGACAACCTTAGTACGAGAGGATTAGGTTGTAGGCACCTCTAGTGAACCTGTTGTCCTGCTAAGGGCAGCGCAGGGTAGCCATGTGTCGAAAGGATAAACGCTGAATGCATCTAAGCGTGAAGCCCCCCCGAAGATAACATCTGGCTGTCTCTTCGGAGACGAGAGACCCCTCGTAGACCACGAGGTCGATAGGCCGGAAGTGTAAGGGCAGAGATGTCCTTAGCAGACCGGTACTAATGGTCGATCGCTTGACCGCATCGATGAATCGTTGTTGCGAATCTCGATGCAATTCCAAGTTAGCGTCGGCGGACTTGTGAGCGGAAGTCGCTGTCCACTCTATTCAGCACTATTCGTCGCACCGGGTCGAAGGATCCGGTGCGGCCGTGCTGGTGCCGATACCTAAGGGGAAACACCTGATCCCATTCCGAACTCAGCCGTGAAGTCCTTGGGGCCGATGGTAGTCCAAACGGGCGAGAGTAGGTGGGTGCCAGTTTTTCGAGGCCCGGCGACCGAGAGGTTGTCGGGCCTCGCCTTTTTCAGTTGATCGGAGCCATTGAGAGACGGGCATGACCCGGCGCGGAAGGCGCGAAACCAGTGTTGCCGGCGGCAAGCCCTCATCGCGGGGCCACGGGGCGGGACACCCACGCCGTCATCTCCGGGCGGCTGTCGCCCTTCTGGTCCTGGCCGGCCTGGCGGTCTATGCCAACAGCTTCGGCGGAATGCAGCTTCTGGACGACTACCAGGCCATCGCCCTGAACAAGTCGATCCAGCGGCTGTGGCCTATCAGCGATGTGCTCTCCGCGCCGGCCCAATCGACCGTCGCGGGCCGCCCCATCGTCAATCTGACATTTGCGATCAATTACGCGATCGGCGGGGCCGGCCTTTGGGGCTATCACGCCGTCAATCTCGCCGTGCACATGGCGGCGGCGCTGCTGCTGTTCGGGATTTTGAGGCGGACCTGGCCGGCAGCAGTCGGCGGCGCCGCCGAGACGCCGGGCCGGGCGAACGGCGACAGCAGGGTATTGTGGCTGGCGGCCGTCGCGGCCTTGATCTGGGTCGTACACCCTCTGCAGACAGAGAGCGTGACCTATCTCGTGCAGCGGACCGAATCCCTGATGGGGCTGTTTTATCTGCTGACCTTGTACTGCGCGATGCGAGGCATGCAGACCACCGGAAGGGCCGTCGTGGCGTGGTTTGTCGCCGCTGTGGTCGCCTGTGCATTGGGCATGGCCTGCAAGGAGGTCATGGTCACGGCCCCGCTGATGGTTCTGCTCTACGATCGGGTGTTCGTCACGGGCTCGTTTCACCAGATCGTGCTTCGCCGCGGCAGGCTGTACCTCGGCTTGGCGGCGACGTGGATCCTCCTGGTCCTGCTGATGGCCGGCGGCCCGCGCTCGGCGTCGGTGGGTTTCGCTCACGGCGTGAGCGCCCTCACTTATGCCGAGAACCAGTGCCAAGCCATCCTCACGTACCTGAAGCTGGCTTTCTGGCCGCATCCGCTGCTGGTGGACTACGGTGTTCCGCGGGCGATTCCGGTCGCGGAGGCTGTGCCTTATGCCGCGGCCCTGGGCGTGCTGCTGGCTGCCGTAGTCATCGCCCTGGTCCGTCGGCCCGCGATAGGTTTCCTTGGCGCATGGTTCTTCATCATTCTTGCGCCGACCTCGAGCTTCGTGCCGATCATCAGCGAAGTGGCCGCGGAGCGCCGGATGTACCTGCCTCTGGCGGCGGTGATTGTCCTCGCGGTTGCGCTGGCAGACCGGCTGTTCGATCGCTTGTCAGCATCCTCTTCCCGGTATGGGACCGGACGGAGTTGGGCGAAGGGGCTGATTGTCGTGATCGTCGTGGGTCTCCTGGGCAGCCTGACCATCCGCAGGAACGCCGAGTACCACGACCCCTTCGGCATGTGGAAGGACCTGCTCGCCGTTCGGCCGGACAGCGCGCGGGCATACGCCAATCTTGGCCTGCTCTACTCGATGTCCGATCGGCAGGCCGAGGCGCTGCAAGCTTTCCAGCAAGTGCTGAAACTGGGCCCGGATGACATGGCCACGCGGGCCAATCTGGGCAAAACGCTGGCGGCGCTCGGGCGTCACGAAGAAGCGGTGGCCGAGTACCAGAGGGCTATGGCCATGGCCCCGGACGACCGCGTCCTCCGATGCAGCCTGGGCAGCGAGCTGGAGGAACTCGGCAGGGTTGACGAGGCAATGGAGTGTTATCAAGGCGTGCTGAAAGTCGAGCCGGGCAATACCATGGCCGGCATGGGCGTCGGATCGTGTCTGCAGAGGAAGGGCGAGTTCACCGCCGCCGCGACAGCCTACCGTGGCCTTCTGGCGGTGGACGCCCGGAACCTGGACGCGAGGTGCCGTCTGGCGACGTGCCTGGTCCGCGCGGGCAAGTTTGACGAGGCGATTGCGGAATGTCGCGACAATCTGGCCAGGGACCCTCGGCATGCTCCCAGTTGGCACACGCTGGGCAACGCTCTGGCCGGTGCCGACCGGAAGCCCGAGGCGCTCGACGCCTATCGCCAGGCGCTGCGCATCGATCCGCGAAATGCGGAGACGCGCTGCAACATCGGTATTGTGCTCGGGCAACTGGGCCAGGTCGACGAGGCGATCGCTTTCCACTTGGACACGCTGCGGATGTTCCCGTCGCATGTAACCACGCGCTTCGACCTGGCGAAGCTGCTGGAGCAACAGGGCAGGCCGGACGAGGCGGCCGTGCAGTACGCCGAGGTGCTGAGGATCGAGCCGGGACATGCGGCGGCTCGGGCGGCCCGGGACCGGCTCGCCGGGAGATCGGATCTGTCACGGTGATTGCCACTGCGCCGCCGGCGGTTTTGTGAGTGCAAAGACCAGTCATGCCAAGGGCCACGCCACGCTGGAAGCCTGATCGTCCCGGAGCGGCCGATCGCGGGCAGACCCCGCCGTTGGAGCATGAAGGGCGCCGGCCTCTGTGGCCCTGCGGGCTCCTGATACTGGCCGGTTTGCTGGCTTATGCCAACAGTTACAAGGGTGCCTTCCTCTTCGATGACTTCCGTGCCATTACGTACAACGAGTCGATCCGCAAGTTGTGGCCGCTCATCAATGTGCTGAGTCCCCCATTCAACTCGCCCGTCGGGGGACGCCCCCTGCTGAACCTCACTTTTGCGATCAACTACGCTCTGGGCGGCTTGCGGCCCTGGGGCTATCACGCGGTCAATGTGGCGATCCATCTGGCAGCGGGCCTCCTGCTGTGGGGTGTGCTGCGACGGCTGTGGCCGTTGGCGGCGGTGGAGGCGACGACCCATCGAGAGGCGGCAGCAGGCGAGAGCTCGGACAATCGCGCGACCTGGCTGGCGACGGTGGTCTCCGTGATCTGGATCGTGCATCCTCTGCAGACTGAGAGTGTGACCTATGTGGTCCAGCGAGCCGAGGCGCTGGTTGGTCTGTTCTATCTGCTGACCGTGTATTGCGCGATCCGAGGCATGCAGGCCATGGGGCGAGCGGCCGCGAGATGCCTGGTCGCAGCCGTGGCAGCATGCGGGTTGGGCATGGCAACAAAGGAGAACATGGCGACCGCGCCGTTGGTGGTCTTGCTGCTAGACTGGGCGTTCTTCTCGAAGTCAGTTCGAGCGGCGATGCATCTGCGGTGGCGGCTGTATGCCGGATTGGCCGGGACATGGTTGATCTTGGGAGCCCTGATGGCTCATGGTCCGCGCTCGCAATCGGCCGGTTTCCATATCGCCGGGATGGGGGTCTGGGATTACGCCGCGTCCGAGCCCCTGGTGATCCTGCATTATCTGCGTCTGGCGTTGTGGCCGCATCCGTTGTGTCTGGATTATGCGTGGCCGGTGGTCAGAGCCTGGCCTGCGATTGTGATACCGGCGCTGGTGCTGTCGGCCGCTGTCGTCGCGAGCATCTGGGCATTTCGGCGCGGGAGGGCGCTGGGCGTGGTGGGGGTGTGCTTCTTCGTGACCCTGGCGCCGACATCGAGTGTCATTCCCTTGAAGGATCTGGCGTTTGAGCATCGCATGTATCTGCCGTTGGCGGCGGTGGTAGTGGCGGTTGTCGAACTCGGCGGGCGGTTGATCGAGGTCCTCGGCAACGTGTGCTCGGTGCCGGCGTTGCAGCGGCAATGGATGAAGGGCCTGGTCGTTGTCGTCATCGTCGGAGTCCTGAGCGGTCTGACCGTCCGGCGGAACACTCAATATCAGGATCCTGTGGGCATGTGGCAGGACGTGGCGACGAAAAGGCCGGACAACGTTCGCGCGTATGTCAGCCTCGGGGTGACCTTGGGCGAAGCCGGTCGTCACGAGGAAGCCCTGCGCGCCTATAGCCAGGCACTCCAATTGGACCCCGGCGAGAAGGAAGCGCAGGCCAACATGGGCAGGGCTTTGGCCAAATTGGAGCGGTATGATGATGCGGTCGCAGCGTACGAGAAGGCGGTGTCTCTGTCACCGGATGATACAACCGTCAGGTACAATCTGGGAATCGCCTGGGAGGGAGCGGGCCGGATCGATAAGGCAATCGAGTGCTACAAGCGGGTTTTGCAGGACAACCCGGATCACTTGCTGGCGCGATTGAGCATGGGCGTCTGCCTGGAGCAAAGCGGCGACCTCGCTGGCGCGATTGAAGCGTATCGCGGTGTCCTGGCCGCCAAGCCCGGAAACGTGGAGGTGCGGTGCAATGTGGCCTCGTGTCTGGCCCGGATGGGGAAGTTGGACGAGTCTGCCGCGGAATGCCGCCGCGCCCTCGAGATCGGGCCGGCCTCTGTGCTGGGTTGGCAGATTCTCGGCGATGTGATGTTGAAAATGGGGCGATTGAGGGAAGCGCTGGATGCCTATCGCCACGTGGTGAAGCTTGATCCTACCAGCGCCGATGCCCGCTGTACGATGGGGCGTATTCTCGGTCGCCTGGGGCGCCTCGAAGACGCCATAGCCTGCCATCAGGAGACGTTGCGAAAATGGCCGCGGCACGTGATGAGTCGTTTCGAGCTTGCCACATTGCTGAAGCAGCAGGGGAGGCTCGATGAAGCGGCTGAGCAATACTCCGAGATCCTCAGGATCGAACCGGACCATGCCGCTGCTAGAGCGGCGTTGGACGAACTCTCGGCGCAACGGCGCCCCGGCGGGCGATAGACGCTGCTGCCGAGGGTTCAGGGGGGCTGTTGTGGCGAGGCGCTTGTGGCAGTAGTGTGAAACGCCCGGCTTCCCGGCGGAAATTTATACAGATTGAGGAAAACCGGCGGCGGTGGCCGTACCACTGGCTCAGCCCCCGGGAGTTTGCGAGCACAGACACAAGCCATGCCCAACCCAAATCCGTCCAGAAACGCCCGCCGTCGCGCCGGCTCCAGCCTAGACGGCCAGGCTCATGTTGGAACCCGCCCAGGCCCAGCGTGGCTGTGCGCAGTCCTGCTGCTTGCCGGCCTGCTGGCTTACGTCAACAGTTTCCGAGGCGTAATGCTGTTCGACGATTTTGACGCCATCGCCATGAACAGCTCGATTCGAAGTCTGCGGCCCGTGGGTGCAGTCCTGACGCCGCCGGCGCAGTCTCCCATGGCCGGCCGTCCGCTCGTGAACCTGACTTTTGCCATCAACTACGCTCTCGGCGGTTCAGATCTCTGGGGATACCACGCGGTCAATCTGGCGATTCATCTGGCGGCGGGCCTTCTGCTGTGGGGCGTTTTGACGCGGATATGGCGGGTAATCGTCGCGAATGACCCCAAAGACCAGGCGGCGACCGGCGCACGGGCGGACGACGGAGCGGCATGGCTGGCGTTCGTTGCGGCGCTGATCTGGATCGTGCACCCATTGCAGACCGAGAGTGTGACCTACATCGTCCAGCGGGCCGAGGCGCTGCTGGGCTTGTTTTATCTGCTTACCTTGTATTGCACGATCCGGGGGATTCAGACAAAGGGGCGGGCTGCGGCGGCGTGGTTTGTCGCGGCCGTGGCAGGGTGCGGACTGGGCATGGCGACCAAGGAAAACATGGCCACTGCTCCGCTGGTGGTGTTCGTCGTCGACTGGGCGTTCTTCTCCAAATCCGTCGGCGAAGTGTTTCGTCGCCGGTGGGGGCTGTACGCCGGCCTGTCGGGGACACTTCTGATTCTGGCGGGTCTGACGGCCCCCGGACCGCGTTCTGATTCGGCCGGATTCCATGTCGCGGGCATGACGGCCTGGAGTTATGCCACGTCGCAGCCGCTGGTGATCCTGTATTATCTGTGGCTGACGATATGCCCGTACCCCTTGTGCCTGGATTATTCCTGGCCGGTCGTGCAAGCGTGGCCGGCCATCGTGCTTCCTGCACTGTTGCTTGCAGCGGCGGGACTGGCGAGCCTGTGGGCCCTGCGGGGCCGGTCGGCGCTCGGGGTTCTGGGGGTGTGTTTCTTTGTGGTGCTCGCTCCAACGTCGAGCTTCGTTCCCTTGAAGGATCTGGCGTTTGAGCATCGCATGTACCTGCCGCTGGCGGCGTTGATCGTCCTGGGGGTCGCGCTGGGCGATC
>DATKKX010000180.1:0-5006 GCA_035542775.1 Phycisphaerae bacterium
CCGCTCGACGAGTTCACCAGCGTCATCTGGCCCTCCGAGGTGGACGAGTTCAACAAGCACACCCGCGGCGAGTTCGTCGGCGTGGGCATCCAGATCACGCAGCCGGAGGGCAGTTGCGTCCGCGTCGAGTCGCCGTTGGAGGATTCGCCGGCGTACTACGCCGGCGTCAAGCCGGGCGACCTCATCACCGAGGTCGACGGCAAAAGCACACTGGACATGACCATCAATCAGGCCGTCCGGGAGATCACCGGCGAGCCCGGCACGCAGGTGACGCTCACCATCCGCGACGGCGCGACCAATGAGGTCCGCAAGATCACCCTCACCCGACAGAAGATCAAGATCCGGACCGTCAGCGGCTATCGTCGCGACGAGAACAAGCCCACCGGCTGGGATTATTTCATCGATCGCGACAACAAGATCGGCTACATCAACGTTTCGGGCTTCATGGACAAGACCGTCGATGATCTGGAACAGGCCTTGAAGCAGCTGCAGAGCGAAGGCTATCGCGGGCTCATCCTGGACCTGCGCTTCAATCCCGGCGGGCTGCTGACCAGCGCCGTGCGGATGTGCGAGTTGTTCATGAAGGAGAGCGACCCCATCGTCCAGACCAAAGGACGCAATCGGGCCCAGAACACGGAAATACGCTCGCGGTTCGGCCAGGGCTCCAACAACATGCCGCTGATCATACTGGTGAACGAGTACAGCGCCAGTGCCAGCGAGATCGTGGCCGGGGCGTTGGCGGGATTGAAAGAGGCCTGCGTGGTGGGGACGCGGACGTTCGGCAAGGGAAGCGTCCAGAACCTCATCCCTATTGAGGACAACCAGGCCTACCTGAAGCTGACGACGGCTCACTACTACATCCCCGACGCGGATCTGCCGGAGAAGTGGTACCTGCTGCACCGCAAACCGGAGTCGGAGTCGTGGGGCGTCGAGCCGCACATCGTGGTCAAGGTGGTTCCGCAAGAGATCACCAAGATCCTGCGGCTGCGGCGCGAGCGCGATCTGCTCAAGGGCAAGGATCAGGCGGAGATTCCCAAGGAGGTCCTGGATCGGCAGCCGACGACGCAGCCCAACCCGCACCTCCAGGAGGACGAGAACCCCAACGTCGATCCGCAGCTTGTGGCCGCCGTGGATGTCATGCGGATGAAGCTCATCAGCAGGCAACCATGGACGCTCAAGCCGCGGGTGGAGCGCATGGCGTCGCAGGCCGACGTGAAGGAGACAAAGACCGCTGAGGCGGACAAGAAGACCGCCGAACCAGAGAAGCAGACCACCGCACCTCTGACGCGGTAAGGCTTCGGTATCGAAGCCCCGAACGACGGCTGCTTTGATTCCTTCCATCGATGACCGGAGCCGAAGCGAGCAGCGGGTTGCCGCGGCTCGCTACGTGGCGGTGAACATCTCTGCCTCGATGTAATCCAGAAATCGGACAGCCATCTCTCCGGCAACGGCGGGGCATGCGTACGTCAAGGCCAGGTTCAACGAGTCCCTGAAGCGGCTGAAGGCGACATTCCAGCCGGGAGGCGTCGCCACCAGGCTGGAGCCCCAGACATTAGTCACGTTCTTGCCGCCCAATGAGCGGATCGGCGGGTCGATCTCGCCGTAATAGGAGAACCCGGCGGCAAGCGGAACGTAACCCAAATCCAGCTTGAGAAGGGCCTGATACATCGACAGACGCAGGTGGGACAGCGCCCACATCACGGAGCACCAGTGCAGATCCATCCGCCCGTCGAGGAAGCGACGGTGCTGACGAAGGATGTCTTCACCAAGGGCCTGCATGTCGGTGATGAGATCGCGGCGACCGGAGATCGTCAAAGGGACGAGGTAGTTGCCGTGGACCGGGCGGCCGGATCTTGTGGTCTCGCTGGACACCGGCGGGGCGACGCGGACCGGCAGCGTGATCGCGTATGCATCGGTGTCCACGTTATGCTCGACGTAGATCCGATGAAGCCCGCGGATGACGCAGGCGATGAGGTGGCGGGCATAAAGGCCGGGGCCGGCGGGCGTGGTTGACTTGGCGGCGGCGTGGAGTCTGCTGACGGATGCAGCGTCCCAGCACCTGTGCAGCAATCCGTGGCTGGTCGCGGGCGGAAACCGCTGCGGGAAGAGCGAGATGAGGCGGCCTGCGGGAGGCTCACGCATGGCGGCCAACGCACGGCGAAAGAGCCTGATGCGCTGAGCTGTCGAGTACGGCGCCAGCACATCGATGGGCTCCCGGCCAGCGGCGTCAGCTCTATCTATTGAGGGCGAGGAGAACGGCTCCCCAGACGCCGCCTGATCGAAGCGTCCCAGGTCGTAGAGGAATCCTTGGGCGCCCTCGGCATCGGTCAGGAAGTGGGGCCAGCGGAGGCAGAAACGTGTGCGGCCATCGGCCAGGGCGTATTGATCGAGTCGAAGTTGCGGGCCGGCGGCATAGTCCCAGCTCGCTGCCAGGCTGGTGCGGACGGACCGTTCCAGGCAGCCAGGGCAGTCCGGCTGCTTGCTCAAGTCGACGAAGCGATGGGCCGCGGCCGCGGCCTGGGAGGCGGCCGCATCGATCGGCCGCGGCAGCCGCCAGTAGGGCCGGCCCCACACCAGGTCGACGCCCAGGCCGGCCATCGTTGCCGGGTGGGCCGCCATGGCGAGGGCAAGGGCTCCGCGAACACGATCCGGCTCGACGTGGCCATCCACGTCGACCGCCATCATGCACCGGTAGTCGCCCTGCGATTTGCGCCTCATGAGGCAGTGATGGTTGTAGACCATGTAGTCGCAGGGGTTCAGCCAGATTCGGGAACGGCCTGTCACCGGTCACCTTGGGCGATCATCGCCAGATCCGGCGGATAAAAATGAAGCCGCTCGGAGGTCAGCGGGTCGTGAAAATGAAAGGCCAATGACGTCACACGACCGTCCCCGCCCACATCTCGGATCTCGGCAACGAAGTCACGGGTGGCGAAGGTCTGCCCGACGCGACGTTTCTCATCGCGGCCCTGGGTCAGCTTGTAGAGCTTCTCGTCGAGCAGATCGGCCCCCTGCGAACCGAAGATGAGAGTGTGGTCGTCCTGGCGTTCGACACAGCCGGCGGCACCGGGCGGCGTCAGGAAAGAGACCGACACGTCGCTCAGGCCGGTGGTGTACTGCACCCGCTCCGGCATGAGGACCAGCTCCAGCGGGTCCTGGGCCTCGGCGACGATGAGGGCGTCTCCCGCCTGGAGGGCCCGGGGCTGAGCGGCGATGTACTCGGCGAGGTTAGCCCGCATCTGAAGCTCCAGGCGGTCCTGGGTAAGGACCGTCCCCAGGCCGCAGAGGATGTTGACGGCCCCGCTGGTGGTGAGCAGCCAGCGACGCAGCCAGAGGGGCGACGTGGCTCGATCTTCTGCCGGCGCGGTCAGGAGACCGGCGACGAGATAGGCCCAGCCAATCGTCGCCACGCAGAGGACCCGAGGGGCGGGGGAAGTCAGGAGGCCGACCAGGAGAAAAGAGAGGGCCCAGAGAGTGAAGAAGAGAGTGCCACTGTCCTTTCGGGCCATCCGGGCGACGTATCGAGCCACGACCACTGCGACGCACAGACCCAACAGGCCGATGGCAAGGACCAGGTTCGGGCCGGCCTTCAGGAGCATCAAGACGTCGGTCTGAAAGCCAAGCACCCAGACGGCCAGGTACAGGAGAACGGCCTTGGGGGCACCGGCGAGGAACGACACGTTGCTGGGCGCCTGGTCTCCGCCAAGCCCGAACTGCCACGGACGCGTGGCCACAAAGTACGCCATGTAAATCACCGCCATGACGGCCACGACAATCGCTACCGCGGTGGCGGATACTGGCGCCGGTCCGCGACGCCGACGGGCGATGATCTCGTGCAGAACGACGGCGCCGGCCATGCCGATGGCCATCTCCTTGGAGAGCAGGGCGAAGGCATAGCCGGCGGCGGCAACGAGGATGAGCCAGCGTCTTTGTCGCAGAGTGGCTTTCCAATAGGCGGTCGCGGCGATGGAAACGCCCACCACCACGAGGAGATCGGCGCGGTTGCCGACGAAGGTGGCGGGCTGGGCCACGGCCTGCGAGATGCCATAGAAGAACGCGGCGGTGCCGGCGCGAACGCTATCGCCGCAAACGGTCGCGCAGAGCCGGTGCAGGCAGAAGAGGGCCAGGGCGAACCAGGCCAGGCTGACCAGCTTGTGCCCGAGGGGGTTCCGGCCGAACAGCAGCATGTCGAGGTAGAAGGAGCATTGAGCGAGCGGGCGAAAGAAGCAAATCCGCCCGGCCGGGGCCCACCAGGGGAAGGTGCCGACGTCGCGGAGCTTCCGGGAGTCTTCCTCGGTTCCACCGAAGCAGAAGAGCTTCAGCTCGGGGGTCTGGCCGCTGGCGTAGTCCTCGGAGCGGACGACCAGCATGAGATCGTCGAAGGTGAACGGGCCGGTCACGGTGGGCAGATAGATGAGGACGGGAATCCCCAGCCAGAAAAGAGGGTGGCCCGCGACGCGACGGAGGCAACGGAACCACAACATCCCCAAGGACATGGGCGGGGATTGTATCCGGGCAGACTGCATCGGCAAACCGGGGCCGGGAAGTCCCGATTTTCTTGCGATCACGGCGGGGCGACGGCATTTGCACTTCCGCGAGAAAGTTTTTTCCCCGCGTTTTAGCGCGCTTTAGTGCGGCTTAGCGGAAAGGTGTCATTTCGGATCGCGAATCCAACGCGGAGACACGCGCCGCCCACCTCGAGCCGCGGCCGGGTTGAAGAGGCGCGGACTGTCCGGCATGGGCGGGAGGTCGACGGCTCGTTGGAGCCGTTGCGCGAAAAAAAGAAGCGCAATTCCATGCAAGTTCATTCAACTCCATGCAGGTTCCTGGTTGCGTTCGGCGGGCCGCGAGGGGCGTAGACGGAGGCGCACCGCGGGCGGGTGCCGTACTGACTTCAATATACCTAACATTTTTTGAAAGTCAAGCGCCAGTGGGAAATATCGTGAGGCCACGGGTTGGTGGGCTGGATGGAAGCCGGGGTAATTCACCACGAAGGACGCGAAGGCCAC
>DATKKX010000181.1:0-3224 GCA_035542775.1 Phycisphaerae bacterium
GAACGTGGCGGGCGAATTGGTGGTGACGGGCGATGTGGTGCTGTTGCCGAAACCATCGACCGAGGTCACCCGGTAGTAGTATTTCGTTCCCGTAGTCAGGCCGCTCAGGGTGAAGCTGTGGGCGGTCAGCATGGTGCCGTCAGTGACTGTGGTTCCCAGCGATGTCGTGGTGCCGTAGTCGAGGCGCGACGTTGCTGGCTCGCTGGTGGTCCAGGTAATGGTAGCAGTTTGAATGGTGGTCGCCGCGGTAAGCGAGGAGATGACCGGCGGCACATTGTCGGTGAAGGCCAGATCTACCCAGTAGTTCGTATCGCTCCAGCTTGAGTTCGGGAAAGCGCTGGCGGTGACGTAGCGATAGAGGCCGTTGGACCCGTCGACTCCGCTCTGAAGCGCGTGTAGCGGAGCGTTGTTCGCTCCGGCCGAAGTGAAGTAGCCGCTCGAGGCGGAGTAATGGCCGGCGGGCGCGAAGTAGGAGACCACGTAAGTGGTGTTGGCGGCAATCGAGACCGGGGTCGCGAAGTTGGCCTGCTGCCAGCCGTAGGAGGTCTCGTTGGTGAACGTGACAGTCGCTAGGAGTGTGCCGGTGCTGCTCCACAAGTTCCCGATGTGTGTGCCGGTGTTGGTGGGTGCTTTGTAGAAGCGGACTCCGGTGACGATGCCGGCGACGTCGGAGCGGAATTTCATTCCCAGCTCAACGGAATTCGTATCGCCTGCGTCGATCGTGCCGGGAGTGGTGGAAGCGCTCCACACACTGATGCCGCCGTTTTCGACAAAGCTGGAGGGGGAGGTGGGAGCGCTCGCGGTATCGCCGAGAGGATCCGCCGAAGTTACCCGGAAATAGTAAGTCGTGCCGATGGTCAGGCCCGATAGTGTGATGCCGTGCGCGGTGACCATGCCGGCGTCCGACACGGTGCTCCCCAGCGCGGTGGAAGTGCCGTAATCGACGCGCGAGTTGGAGGCTTTATCCGTGGTCCACGAGATGACCGCGGTGCCGTTCAGGGCCGGTGTGGCCAGGATGGCGGAAATCACGGGCGGCGTGGGAGTGATGGTGGCGAAAGTGGCTGGGGAACCCGACGTTGCAGGCGAGGTGGAGCTGTTGCCGCCGGCATCGACCGAAGTGACCCGGAAATAGTAGACGGTGGGGGATGTGAGCCCGGTGAGTGTAACGCTGTGGCTGGTGACCAGAGCGGAGTTCGATTGGGTGGACGTCAATGCGCCGGCGGAAATGCCGTAGTCGACGCGCGAGGTGGAGCTCTTATCGGTGGTCCAGGTGATGGTGGCGGTGCTGCTGCCCGGAGTGGCGGTCACCGCCGAGATGGAGGGCGGTAGAACCGTCGCGTAGGTCGCTTGATAGGTTCCCGCGGCGGCCGTAAAGACCGCATACTGGATGCCCTTGATCGTCGATAGGGAGTAGGTGACCGGGCTGCCCGCCAGAGTGATGGCGGAAAGGCCGCCGGCTGCGAACGCGGCCGGAAGCATGGCCTGAAGGCCGTTGGCTCCGGAGGCCGCGGTGATGGTGAACTGCAAGGCGCTGCCAGTCCAGGAGACGGAATCGAAAGACGAGCCATTGCGGCCGTCGAGCCATTGCAGCATCTGCTGAGCCGAAACGACGGGGACGCCGGCGCTTTGTGCGGCGGCGACAATCTGTTCGGCCGAGACCTCGCTGGTCTCGCCGTCCGGACAGGAAGTACCGCAGTTGTTGAAGTCGTTGTGCATGTTGGCCGTGAACACGCCATAGAAACCGGCGGATCCCACCGCGTTATTGAGCAGGCCGGTCACGGTCGAAGGATACGACTGGCCGGATTCATCGGTCATCTGCGTTGGGGCCTGGTAGATGTCCACTATGGTGCCGTCGGCCTGCGCAAACCGCATCGGTATGCCCGAGCCGGTGAAAAAGCCCGGCGTGGAGGTCACCCACGAAGGCGGCCAGAAGTAATAGTTCGTATCGAAGCGGATACCGTGATTGCGTTCCACTTGAAACTGCGTCCCCCAGTCGCTCCAGGCGATGCAGTGGGTACGGTTCGTGATGGGAGCGGCCAGGCTCGGAAAAGCCGTTTGAAACGCACTGAGCTGGGAGACATAGGTGGCTTCGAGCGAGGTGGGTGTGAAGTCGGCGCAATCGGTGGTCAGGTGTACCGCCAGTTCGAAGCCCTGGGCCGCGAAAGTCGCCGCCTGTGCATTGGGAAGCGGCGTGTTCGGATACATGTACGTCGTAGCGCGGACACATTCCCAGTTGGCCACGGAGCAGCCGGCGGGACTGTTGGCGAGATAGTCGTTAAAGCGGCCTGCGGTCCCGTTGTTGCCGTGGTCGTCTCCGGTCATGACGACGGCGGCCTTCTTACCGAAGGGGAGATACCAGAAGCGAGGCAGCGGCTTCCTGGTCTGATTCAGGTAGAGGATCAGATTCACCAGCAGGCGCTGCTGTTCGTCGGCCTGCGGGATGGCGATGTTGTTGCGATCGACCCAGTCGGGTTCGGGGTCGAAGGTCGCTGCGCCATAGTATAGGTCCGTGGACCGAATCGGGCCGCCTTGCCCGATGCGTGCCTCGCCGGCCCACGCCGGATTGCCCTGCCGGGTATAGACCACCGATCGCGCCAGATCAAAGGTGAAGGCTGCCGCGTTGCCTGCGCCGGCTCCGAGGCGGAGCGATACCGCCGGATACGCCGTCGAGGCGGTGGCACTGGAATACAGCGTCGCGACCGCCGAGGCTCCGCTTAAGGTATATAGGTCGGCCGGGCCGTGGAATTGGATGGTCTGACCGACAATTCCGGCGCCCGGCGCCGTCCCGGTGTTCACCAGCAGATATTCGTTGGCGAGCGTGCCTCCCGTGCTGGTGAGGCCGAGTAAGGAAGCGAGCTGTTTGTCGGGCCGCATGGCGATCAGGTTTCCGCCGCCGTTGACCCAGGTGGTGAACATCGTGGCCTGGGCGGAGGTGAGCGCGCCCTCTCCAAGAATGACCACGTCGTACGAACTCAGAGTAGTGGCAGTGACGGAAGAGAGATCCGCGGAGTCAAAAGTATTCAGCCCTTCCGCGTGTAAGATCTCGGAGTAGTAATAGCTGAATGGGTTGCTGCTATTGCCAACCAGAAGGATTGGGTGTCCGGCACCGAAAGACAGCGGCGCCGAAAGCAGTGCTCCCGACAATAGCAAGAACCAGCTCAACCTGTGTTTCAACCTTGTACCTCCTCTTCCCTCAGCAGACACAATGAGAATGCAGATAATAA
>DATKKX010000182.1:0-2973 GCA_035542775.1 Phycisphaerae bacterium
ATGCGGTGATGCAGGCGATCGTCGATTAGGTAAAAAGTTCACTCGGCGACAATTGTTCCCTGGTGATAGACGATCTTCCAGCCTTCGGCCGTGCGTTGCCAGATGGTGGCGCGGCGAGTGCGGCGGCGATTGTCTTGCAGCAGGGCGTAAGTGAGCAGATAGATATCCGGCGAGAGCTCTCGGCAGCGAAAATCGGAGGTATGCCAGACGTCGGTGTGCGGCGCGGAGTGCCGCTTTTCCAGTACATCCAGCACGTGGGCCCGGGAATAACAGCGGCCGGATGCGCCGACCTCCCAGAAATCGTCGGCGATCATGCTTTCGAAATCGGCGCGGGAGGTCCCGAATTCGGGGCGGTGAAAAATCGGCTCGCGGCGGATGAGTTCCTCAAGGATGCCGGCGATGCCGGGCTCGTCAGCGTGCAAAGATTCCATCACGGCGATCATGGCCCAGAATACCGGCCGAGGGCAAGCAAGGCGGTGCGTACCATGGGAGCGGGAGCGCGCATCTATGGTACGGTCCACAACCCGAGTTGCTGCCAATCCGAACCGCCGGCCGTGTCCTGAACTCCCATGTAAGTGTATTTGGTCCCCTGAAAGGCCGGCTGGAAGCTCAAAGCCAATGTGAGCATCAGGTTGTTGCCGGCACCGGCGGACGAAGAGTTGGCAGCATTGATGGTGCACTGACTGTTCTGCAGGGTTCCGGCCTGACCCAGTGCGAGTGGCCCTTGCCAGGTCACTCCGGCATCGTCGGCAAGATATACGGTGTTTGCGGGACGGTAGAAAAATACCAGACATCCGCCGGGGACGCCCGGTGTACTATTCAGGAGTAACTCGGTGAAGTTTATGGCTGTGTAGCCACTTGGGTCCGAGTAGATGAGACTGAAGGTCTGGGCGCTACCGGTACCGGAGTTAGGGGTTACCGACACAGCCGTTGGTTTCCCGGCAGCCGGGACAGTCCAGGAGCCGAGTTGCTGCCAGGTCGAGTTGCCGTAGGAGTCCCGAACTCCGGCAGCGATCGTCTTCGCTCCGGCGAATGCCGGCTGGAAAGTCAGGGCCAGGGTGACGGTCAGACTACTGCCGCTACCTGTAACCGAGGAGCCGCCGGCGTCTACGAGGCATTGACTGTTCTGGAGTGTTCCTGTGCGGCCTGGAACAATCGGCCCTTGCCACGCTGTGCCGTCATCGCCCGCCAGGTATACGGCGTTGAGGGGCTGATAGAAGAAAAGGTAACAGCCATTGGCCGAGCCGGCAGAACCGTTGATGAGGATGGCGGCGGAACTGATTGCGGTATAGCCGGCCGAATCTGTGAAGACGAAGACGAAGGGTTGAACGCTGCCTGCGCCCGACGCGGGCGTGACCGATGCGGTGACAGCGGGCAAACTCACGGTTGCAGCAGTTCCGGAAGTCGCGATTGCGGTGCCATCGGGAGCAGTTCCGAGAGTGTTCGCGACGCCCAGGGTTACTGGCGAACCCGCGGCCGCCGACAGTGAGAGAGTCACGACGGCGACCACCCCACCGGGAATTGCATTCGCGTTCACTCCAGCAGCGACACAGACTATCGAGCCTGGGAAGGGGTTGCAGATGACTGACTTATTTGCGGCAATCGCCGCCGGTCCGGAGGTTACTGAGATTGCCGCAACACTCTGACTTGGATAGGTCAACGTCCACTGAAGTCCCGACGCAGTCACGTTCGGCGGGATCCAGGACAGGTTCAAGGTTGCGGTTCCGCCGGAAGATGCCGAGCCCGATGCAAGAGCCAATACCCCCGTTTGCGCGCACACCGGCAGCGCGAGCAGCAGCCAGCCGACCGTCAGCCGCAGCGGTTTTCCCGTGTAAGTTTCTCGGATATACACCTCGGAAACGCGGAAGCATTGCACGGTACCTACCAACTCAACGCCTATTTTGGGAGCGGCCGTGCGGAAGTTCACCGAGGCGGTCGACGGAGGGCGACGGCCGGGCGGTGGAATCCGCGGCGTTGCGGGCCGCCCGCGCCGTCAGCGAACGAGGGTTACTTGCCGGCTGTGAGGCAGCGCCCGGCGAAAGTCAGAAACGCGGGCCAATTGGGCGCATCGGTGTGCCCGGCGGAGTGCTGGCGGAAGGCGAGGTCGCCATCGACCAGTGCGGTCTCGATCGGCGGGAATTCAGACGTGCCGAGGTCCTTCTTGCCTAGGAGGCGATAGACCGGACCAGCGGCGACCCCAGCCAGGAACGTACCCTTGGCGTCGACCCATCCGTCGCCTTCGGTGGCGCCTGCGCTGAGGAACACGGGGCGCGGCGCACACAGAGCGATCAACTCATGGGAGTCCACGGGGAGGTCGTTCCAGTTGAGAGGGCCACCGTATTTGAGGAAGTTGCCGGCCATCCAGTGATACTCGCTGAGGCCGGTGACGTTTTCGATGATCTCGCCCCAGTTGCGGCGGTGCAGTTTGGCGCCGCCTTCGCCGGAAGAGCTGACGTAGGCGATGGCGAAACGCTGATCGTAGGCCATGGCGACGATGGTGGCCTTGCCGAAGCGAGAGTGGCCTTCGAGGCCGACGCGTCTGGCGTCGACGGCCTTGTCGGTTTCGAAATAGTCGAGAGCACGGCTGGCGCCCCAGGCCCACGCGCGAAGCGTGCCCCAATCGTCGGCCTTGCGAGGTTGGCCCTTGTTGACCAGGCCGATGATGCCTTTGGTGAGGCCTTCGCCGTTATCGGCTTGAATGCTGGTGGTGGCGAGCACGGCATAGCCCCACCCCTTGGCCAGTACCTGCTGTTGCCATGTGGGGCCGGCGGGGCCGCGGCCGGCGGCCGGAGGCAGTCCCGCGGGTCCGCGTCCGCCGCGGGCGCCGCCGAAGACGAAGCCGAACTGCAGCATCACCGGCACAGGGCCAGTGGCCTTGGCCGGCGTGGTCAGCGTAAGGCCGATATCGACGGTGATGTCCGGATCGGCCGAGTTGTCGACGTGGCCTACCAATTTCTTGGTGATCACGGGGAT
>DATKKX010000183.1:0-11515 GCA_035542775.1 Phycisphaerae bacterium
TTTGAGGCGCCTGGCGGGGGCGGCTGCCACCCCGTGACCAAGGTCAAGGCTCGTCGTTGGGGGCGCGAGGCCGGGGGGCGTGCGCTGGTGGGCGGGGGTTCGGCGGGGTTGCGGCCAGGTTGTCCTTGTGAAATGGCTGGCCGGGGGGCATGATGAAAGGTCGAGCGAAGGAGTCGTTAGATGAGCGCTGTGATATCGTGCTGGGTGTTGTGCGCGGCGATGGCCGCCGGGGATGAACCGCCTGCCACCACGAAGGCGAGCCCGGACGGCGCCCGTGAAGCGATGAAAGTACTCTGGCAGATCGGCCAGACGGATCGGGCGGCGAGCGAATTCGCCCTGGCGCCGGATGCGTTCGCGCGGTTCCCCTACGTCTTCCCCGATGATCCGATCTTTATCGTCGGCCGGTCGGATGCAAAGAGCGGCTGGCCGTTCGTGCATCCGGGGCCGGTCGACATCTGGACCGGCTCACGAAAGCACACGTTCTCGGTCGTGTTCGGCTTGAAGGAACCGCCTCGCGCCGGCGAAGGCCGCCTGGTGATCGATCTCGTCGACGCACACCACCGTCTGCCGCCGAAATTCGAGGTCAGCGTCAACGGGCATGCCTCCGAATATCAGACCGCCGCGGGCCCGTCGGACCAGTTGGAGTCGCGGCCGGCCAAAGGGCGGGACCAGCGGTTTGAGGTGAAGGTGCCGGCCGACTGGCTGAAGGCGGGGAACAATACCGTCACCATCACGACGCTGGCTGGAAGCTGGTTCGTGTACGACGCCGTCACCTTCGAGACGCCGGAGGGCGTGGAGACGATGCCGGTCGAGGCCGAGACGGCGATCCTGGGCGCGGAGGCGGCGCCGGCGCTGGTGAGGCAGGGTGACAGAGGTCTGGGGCAGCCGGTACGGCTGTCGGTGCGGCATACCGGCGACGCGACCGACGCAACGGCGAAGGTCGACGGCGGCAAGCCTATGCCCATTCACCTGGAGCCCGGCAACCAGACCGTCGAGATCACCGTTCCTTTTGGGGAGAAGCCGGCGTCGGTTTCCATCACGCTGGTGGTCAATGGCAAGGAGAGCGCGCCGCAGAAGGTGGTTCTGAAGCCCGTCCGCCAGTGGGTGCTTTACCTGTTGCCGCATTCGCACAACGACATCGGCTACACGGCCGTTCAGACGGAGGTGGAGCGGAAGCAATGGTCCAACCTGGAGACGGCGGTGGAAACCGCGCGGAAAACGGCGGAGTATCCGGCCGGATCGCGGTTCAAGTGGAACGTCGAGGTGATGTGGGCGGTGGACAGCTATCTACGGCAGGCGACGCCGGAGAAGCAGAAGGAGTTCATCGACGCGGTCAAGGCGGGGTCGATCGAGCTGGATGCGCTGTATGCCAACGAGCTGACGGCGCTGTGCCGGCCGGAGGAGCTGTTCAGGCTGGTCGAGTGCGGCGGGCGTATAGCGCGGCGATGCGGCGTTCCGCTCGAGTCGGCGATGATCAGCGATATCCCCGGCTACACCTGGGGACTGGTTCCGGTGCTGGCCCAGTCGGGCGTGAAGTACTTCTCGGTCGGGCCGAACCACATGGATCGAATCGGCGGGACGCTGGCGGCGTGGGGCGACAAGCCGTTCTACTGGGTGAGCCCGTCGGGGCAGGAGAAGGTGTTGTGCTGGGTGGCGGGGAAGGGGTATGCGTTCTTTCATCGGGGGAAACTGGAGCAGATGGGCGAGGTCCCGATCTACGAATATCTCCAGCGGTTGGAGGAGAGCGGCTATCCGTATGACCTGGTGCAGTTGCGTTACACGGTGGGCGGGGACAATGGTCCGCCGGACCCCGGCATGTGCGACTATGTGAAGCAGTGGAACGCGAAGTACGCGTGGCCGCGGCTGGTGATTGCGACGGCGAGCGAGGCGTGCCGGGAGCTGGAGAAGCGGTACGGTGACAAGCTTCCGGAGGCCCGCGGCGATTTTACGCCGTACTGGGAGGATGGGGCGGCGTCGACCGCGTACGAAACGGCGGAGAATCGGCAGGCAGCAGAGCGGCTGGTCCAGGCGGAGACGTTGTTCGCCATGCTCGGGCGGGAGCCGTATCAGCCCGACAAAATCGACGAGGCCTGGCGCAACATCCTCCTTTTCGACGAGCACACCTGGGGGGCACACAACAGTGTGAGCGAACCGGACAGCAAATTCGCCAAGGACCAATGGGTGATCAAGAAGAAATTTGCCGACGATGCTGAAGCACATGCAGTCATTTGGCTGCTTGCCGCGATACCCGATGATACACCACCGGACAGGCTTGATGCTGTTGACGTGTTCAACACGTGCTCATGGATCCGCAGCGACCTCATCACCTCGAAATCTCCGACGCGGGGCGGGGACGTCGCCATCAACGAGGCCGATGGTCAGGCCGTGCCGTCGCAGCGGCTGTCGACGGGCGAAGTGGCGTTCGTGGCCAGGGATGTCCCGGCATTCGGCGTCAAACGATACGTGGTTGCTGAAGGAAAGGCTTCCGCGACCGGGTCGGCCAAGGCGGCCGGCAATACACTTTCGACGGCGAATCTCTCGCTGAAGATTGACGAGAAGACCGGCGCCATCGTGAGCCTGCGCACGGCGGGCAGCGACGTCGACTGGGTTGATCACAAGGCGGCCGTGGCCCTCAATGACTACCGCTACATGCTGGGCAGCGATGCGGCCGGCGCGAAGAGCAATGGGCCGGTCAAGATCACGGTGGTGGAATCGGGCCCGCTGGTGGCGTCGCTACGGATCGAGTCCGACGCGCCGGGCTGCAACAAGCTCGTTCGAGAAGTCCGCGTTGTCGACGGGCTGGATCGCGTGGATATCATTGATACCGTCGACAAGAACGCGGTTCGGGAGAAGGAGGGCGTGCATTTCGGTTTCGCGTTCAACGTGCCGGACGGCGTCATGCGGATGGACATCCCCTGGGCGGTCGTGCGCCCGGAAGTGGATCAACTTCCCGGGGCGTGCAAGAACTGGTTTACCGTGCAGCGGTGGGTGGACATATCCAACGCCGATCGGGGCGTGACGTGGGCGACGGTCGATGCTCCGCTGGTGGAAGTGGGGGCGATGACGGCCGACAAGATCGGCTCGCAGACCGACCCGGCGGCGTGGATCAGCCACCTGGGGCCGTCACAGACGCTGTATTCGTGGGTGATGAACAACCACTGGCACACGAACTACAAAGCGGATCAGGAAGGCGAGGTGAGATTCCGGTACTCGATCCAGACGCACGGGGCGTTCGAGGCCGCGGCCGCGGAGCGGTTCGGTATCGAACGCTCGCAGCGGCTGGAGGTTATCTGGGCCAGCAAATCCGCCCCGGTGGCCAAGCCGCTTCTTCGCGTGGAGCCGCCGGAGATCCTGGTCACATCGCTGCGGCCGAGCCGCGATGGAAACGCGATCATGATCCGCTTGTTCAACGCGACGGATCACCACTCCGCTCCGGCGCTGACCTGGGGCGAGAATCCCCCGAAGAGGATTTTGCTCAGCAATCAGTTCGAGGAGCCTGGCGCGGAGGTGTCGGGTCCGTTCACACTGCCCGGCTGGGGGATCGCGACGCTGCGATGTGAGCGGCCGTAGCGATCAGCGGGCTCTGCGCTCGTCATTTCATGTGCCGCAGAATCGCGCTGCGTGCACCGTAACTGCGATGCAGGCGGGATCTCGCGATTCTGGAAATCGAGAGTTGTGTCGATCGTGCGCGCGAGCGGAATGCGCAGGTCGCGCGCATAGTTGTCATGACGTCTCACCGGGGGTAGACTAGTTTAAGGATGGGTGGTGGATAGAAGGTGAAGGCTCTGGGGAATGACAATCCGTTTTTGGCTGGTGTGCGTGGCGACGCTGGCCTCGCTCACGGGCTGCGGCCCATCTGAGCCGCAGCGATCCAAGAAACCAAGCGTCTTATTGGTGGTCGTGGACACATTGCGCGCCGACAAGCTGGGCTGCTACGGCAGCGGGCTCGGAGCGACGCCTAATTTCGACGCGCTGGCACGGGACGGCGTGCTTTTCGAGCAGGCCTATTCGCAGGCCCCGTGGACGCTGCCGTCGTTCGCGACACTGCTGACGTCGCTGGCGCCGCCGCAGCATGGGGCCGGCGGCCACGTGGGCAAGTTCACGAGGCTGGCGCCTTCGGCGCACACGGTGGCGGAGTGTTTCCGGGACGCCGGCTACGCCACGGGAGAGATCGTCAATGTCGACTATCTCACCCCGCCCTTCGGCGTGACCCGCGGCTTTACCGATGTCGATTTTGAGGTCTACGACAGCAACGGGCTCAAGCGGGACGCCGGTCGCACGACCGATGCGGCCTTGAGCTGGATCCGGAAGCAGCAGGCCAAGCCGTTCTTCCTGATGGTGCACTATTTTGACCTGCACCTGGTCTATTCACCGCCACTGGAATATCGGCGCCAGTTCGCGGCGCCGCAGGACCGCGACAACAGCGCGTGGGTGTTCGGCACGCGACAGCAGATCAGCGCGTTTCGGAATGGGGAGATTACGTTCGACGAGGCTTCGATCCGCCGGGCGGAAAAGCTGTACAACGGCGAGGTGGCTTATACCGACGCCCAGTTCGGCCGGCTGCTCGCGGAGCTGGACAAGCTGGGGTTGCGGAATGAGACCCTTGTGGTTCTCACGGCCGACCATGGCGAATCATTTCTCGACCACGGCAGTTTCGAGCACGGGCATACGTTGTACAACGAGCTGCTGCACGTCCCACTGATCATGAGCTGGCCGGGGGAGCTGGAACCGTCGAAGGTCCCGCTGGCGGTCAGCCTGATGGACGTGGCGCCGACGCTGTGTGCGCAGGCCGGGGTGAAGCCGGCTTCGTCTTTTGCCGGCCGGAATCTCTTCGGCAGCGACGGGGAGCCGACGGATCAAACACGTCCGGTCCTTCTCGAGGGGAACTTGTGGGGGCCGCCTTTGCGGGGGTGGATGGATGGCGGGTACAAGCTCATCGTCAGCCCCGAGCGATCCATGCTGTTCGATCTGCGGGTGGATCCATGGGAGCGAAATGACCTGAGCGCCGCTCAACCGCAGCGCGTCCGCAAGATGCGGACGGAAATGGAGGAGGCCCGCAGCCGGCCGATCACTTCGTAAGGCGTGTGCTCAACCGCCCGTCGCTCGTAAATGAAATCAAGCGCCCGGTATGGCGATCTCGGTAGGCACGGGCGGACGGACACGTTATCCTGGGAGGGACGTTGCGAGGGTATCGCTCGGTGTTGGGCCGGGCCGGCATGACGCGGCCGATGGCATATCCTGCACGGGGCATTTGCATGCGCCGAGGGGCCAGGAGGTCAGTCGGGAATCTCGCCATCCGCCAGGTGGCAGTCGCCATCGGGTCGTTTCTCGTTTTGCAGGGTTGCTCGTCGAGGGATGAGGGACGGCGGGCCGACGTTTCCGTCGACGAAATCCTGGCAGCGTGTCGCGATGCTGCGGACTATGGCGGGCTGAAGATCGAGTATCCGGTTGACGGGACGCTCTTTCCGCCGGAGATCGCGGCGCCGACATTTCGCTGGGCCGACGGCAATTCCCGATCCGACACCTGGCTGGTGACGATCAAGTTCGGGGACAACGGCGACCGCCTCAATGTGCTGACGAGGAAGGCGGAGTGGACGCCGGAAGCGGGGCAGTGGGAAGAGATCAAGCGGCGGTCGCTGCAGAAGGAGGCCAAGGTCGCGGTGCTCGGCATCAGTCGTTCCGCGCCGCAGGCGATTTTGTCGGGGGCGCGGATGGCATTTCGCACGTCCGCGGATGAAGTCGGGGCGCCTCTGTTCTATCGGGAGGTGAACCTGCCGTTCATCGAGGCGGTCAAAGATCCGACGAAGATCAGGTGGCGATTCGGTTCGATTTCCTCGACGGAGCCGCCGCCGGTGGTCTTGGAGAATCTGCCGGTGTGCGGGAACTGCCACTCGTTTTCGGCCGACGGCACCGTTTTCGGGATGGACGTGGATTACGCCAACGACAAGGGCTCCTACGTCTTCACAGCGGTCCGGAAGGAGATCCCGCTGGCCACCAGCGACATCATCACCTGGAGCGACTTTGGGCGGGATGAGAAGGAGCCAACCTTCGGGCTACTGTCGCAGGTTTCGCCTGATGGGCGGTATGCGGTCAGCACGGTGAAGGACCGGTCGGTATTCGTGGCCACGCCGGGGCTGGCTTTTTCGCAGCTTTTCTTCCCGATCCGGGGGATTCTCGCGGTGTATGACCGGACAACGCGAACGTACCGGGCACTGCCGGGGGCTGACGATCCGCAGTATGTGCAGAGCAATCCGTGCTGGAGCCCGGATGGGAAGTACATTGTCTTTGCCAGGAGCCGGGCCTACCGGCTGCGGCATGATTCGTCGAACGTGCTGCTGACCAAAGAGGAATGCGCCGAGTTCCTGGAGGAAGGGAGGACGTTTCTGTTCGATCTGTACCGCGTTCCGTTCAACGACGGGGCTGGTGGGCAGGCGGAACCGCTTGCGGGGGCGTCGAACAACGGGAAGAGCAACTTCTTTGCGAGATATTCGCCGGAAGGCAGGTGGATCGTCTTCTGTCAGGCGCGGAGTTACATGCTGCTGCAGCCGGACAGTGAGCTGTACATCATTCCCGCGGCGGGCGGCGAGGCCAGGCGGCTGGCGTGTAACACCGGCCGGATGAACTCATGGCACAGTTGGTCGCCCAACGGCAAGTGGCTGGTTTTTTCCTCGAAGGCGTATTCCGATTACACGCAGCTCTGCCTCACGCATGTGGACGGGGATGGCGTCAGCAGTCCGCCAGTGCTGTTGTCACGGCTGACTTCGCCGGATCGAGCGGCCAACATCCCGGAGTTCGTCAATGCGCCGGCCGGCGCTATCGCCAGAATCAATGCGGAGTTCATTGACGACTTGTCGTATGTCCGAGCGGGGGATGCATTTCTGCGGGCGGGCCATGACGTCGACGGGGCCATCCGGCAGTACCGCAAGGCGCTGAAGTTGAACCCCAGCAACGCTGTCGCCCACAGCAATCTGGGAGGTCTGCTGGTTACCCAGGGGGCGATTAAAGAGGGCGTGCCTCATCTGGAAGAGGCCATACGGCTTGATCCCGCCAACGGCGGCCCGCACTACAACCTGGGCATGTTGAGGTCGAATCAGGGGAGGGTTGATGAAGCCGTTGACCATCTCACCCTGGCGGTGCAGTACAGGCCGGAGGTCGCCGACGCTCATCGAGTGCTCGGGGCGCTGCTGTGTGACAAGGGCCGGCTCGTTGAGGGAGTCGAGCATCTGTCCGAGGCAGTGCGGCTGAATTCGACAGATGCCGTGGCGCATTATCTTCTGGGCAAGGCACTGGCGGCCCAGAACAGGACGGATGAGGCGGTTGGCGAGTTGTCTTCCGCGGTTCAAATTGATCCAGGCGATGCGGCCGCGCTGCACTTGCTCGGCCAGCTCATGTTTGGCCAGGGAAAGGCCGCGAAGGCGATCGAGTACGTCTCGCGGGCGGTTGGAATCAAGCCGGACGATCCTGTGATGCTTGGGGATATGGCCTGGATGCTGGCGTTGCGTCCGGATCCGGGGATGCGCGACGGGGTGAAGGCTGCCGGATTCGCCGAGCGGGCCTGCGAATTGACGCGGTACAAGGCATTTGCGCCGTTGGATATCCTGGGGATCAGTTATGCGGCGGCGGGCAGATTCCCCGATGCAATTCACGCAGCGGAGCGGGCGCTGGAGCTGGCGCGCGGCGCCAGTCAGGATCAGGCCGCGGCGGGCATCAGGGCACGGATCGAGCTTTACCGGCAAGGTAAAGCATATGAGCGTCCATCTCCGCCCTGATGACCGGGGGTCGCCGATTGTGCTTTGCGTCCGGCGGCGGCTTGATTCAGGGCGGTGCGGACGGATACACTGGTTTCCGGCAGATCCAGGACGCGGATCAAGCGGGTCAGCCGGCGGGCAAGGGAGGAAGCCGTCTCGCGGTCACACTGTTCGCGTCACTTATGCGCTCGCCGCCGGCTGGCGAGGAACAACGAATCGGGCCACGAAGCAGCTTCCGGGCGGGTGAGTCCCATGAGCAACGCACTGATCGTCGATCCAGAAAAATGCACGAGCTGCCGGCTGTGCGAGCTGGTTTGCTCGCAACGGAACGCGGGGGCCTATCGGCCTTCAAGCTCCCGCATCGAGGTGGCCGTTCGAGTGGACGAGGCCATCTACTTCCCGATGGCCTGCTTCCAGTGTGACGACGCGCCGTGCATGACGGAATGCTCGGCGGGCGCGATCGTCCGCGATCCCGTCACCAAAGTGGTGAAGATACTGGAGGAGGAGTGCAACGAGTGCCGGGTCTGCGAGACCGCCTGCCCGTACGGGGTGATCCGCTTTGTCGACGGTAAAGCGGTGAAATGCGAGCACTGCGGCGGTGATCCGGAATGCGTGCGATTCTGCGTGCCTGGCGCGTTGCGTTATGCACCGGCGGAAGAATGGTCCGTGCCGCAGCGACAGTCCTATGCCGACCGCTTGCGTCAACTGTGCGGGGAGGCACGATCGTGAACAGCACATATACCGGCAAGATACTGAGGGTGGATCTGGGTCGGCGGGATTTTCGCGAGGAGACGATTGATCCAGAGCTGGCCCGGGCGTACATCGGCGGGCGGGGCTATGCGACGCGGATCATCTGCGACGAAGTCGATCCCACGGTCGATGCCCTGGACCCGGCCAACAAACTTATCCTGGCCACGGGGCCGCTGACGGGCACGTCGGCGGCATGCGGCGGGCGATACATGGCTATCACCAAGGGGGCGTTGACCGGCACCATCGCCTGCTCGAATTCGGGAGGAAACTTCGGCCCGGAACTGAAATACGCCGGATACGACATGATCGTGCTGGAGGGCGCCGCGAGCGAGCCTCTTGTGCTGGTGATTGACGACGGGTCGGTGGGGTTGAGGCCGGCGGGCGATTTGTGGGGCAGGACGGTCCACGAGACCGAGGACCTTCTGCATGCTCAGCTCGGCGGCGGCTTCAAATGCGTGAGTATCGGCCCGGCCGGGGAGAAGCTGGTGCGCTTCGCCTGCATCATGAACGACAAGAACCGGGCGGCCGGCCGATCGGGCGTCGGAGCGGTGATGGGTTCCAAGAAGCTCAAGGCCATCGCCGTGCGTGGGACGGGCGGGCTGGTTGCCGCGGATCCGCCGGCCTTTCGCGAAGCATGTCTCGATGCCGTGGCCAAGTTGAAGGCGGGGCCGGTGACCGGAACGGGCCTGCCCAAGTTCGGGACCGCGGTGCTGGTGAACATCATCAACGAGAGCGGCGCTTTCCCGACCCGGAATTTCCAGCAGGGCCAATTCGAGTCAGCGGAGAAGATCAGCGGCGAGACCATCGCGGAGCAGATTCTGGTTCGCATCCGGGCGTGCGTCGCGTGCCCGATCGCGTGCGGTCGTGTGACGTGGGTGAAGGACGGCAAGTTCAGGGGGCGCGGCGAGGGGCCGGAATACGAGACGATCTGGTCGCTGGGCGCGGCGGTGGGCGTCAGTGATCTGCCGGCGGCGACGAAGGCGAATTACATCTGCAACGAACTGGGCATGGATACGATCTCAGCGGGCGCGACCATCGCCTGCGCGATGGAGCTTTTTGAGAAGGGGGTGATCAGCGAGGCGGACGTCGGGCGCTCGCTCCGCTTCGGCGATGGCGAGGCGCTGGTCGACGTGATGGACAAGATCGGCCGCCGAGAGGGATTCGGGGACGTTTTAGCGGAGGGCTCGGCCCGGGTGGCAAAGAAGTATGGTCGCCCGGAACTGTTCATGGGCGTGAAGGGGCAGGAGTTTCCGGCGTACGATCCGCGCGGGGTGTTCGGCATGGGGGTGCAATACGCGACGTCGAATCGCGGGGCGTGTCACGTGCGGGGCTACATGATATCGGCGGAGATTCTCGGCGTTCCGCGGAAAATGGACCCGCTCACGACGGAAGGCAAGGCGGCGATGAATATCGTTTTCCAGGACCTGACGGCCGCCCTGGATTCGTGCGGCGTATGCCTGTTCGTGGTGTTTTCCATCGGGGCGCCGGAGCTGTCCACCATGCTGAGCAAGGCGACCGGATGGGCCTATGACGTGAGCGAATTCATGCGGGTCGGAGAGCGGATCTGGAATCTGGAGAGGCTGTTCAATCAGCGGGCCGGTTTCGGCAAGAAGGACGACACGCTGCCCAGGCGGCTGCTGGAGGACCCGATGCCCGGCGGGCCGGCGGCGGGCAGGACGGTGCCGCTCGACGAGATGCGGGGGGAGTATTATCGTCTGCGCGGCTGGGATGATCAGGGCCGGCCGACGAAGGACAAGCTGGCGTCGCTGGGGCTGTGATCGAGCCTGATGGCGATGGGGCCGTGCCGGCGGAGGGCATGGCGCTTTGGTCAGATCTACGGTGCGTGGGGTCGGCGGCGCGGACCCCGGGCGATGCAATTCCAAGGATATAAGGATACAACAAAGCGAGTGAGGAGTTCGACGATGGCGAAGAGGAAGGCAAGAAAAGCCGGAGGCGAGAGCGTTTACAAGGTCATTGAGCTGGTGGGGACGAGCGAGAAGTCCTGGGAAGACGCCGCGAGGAATGCGGTGGAGCTGGCTGGCCAGAGCCTCCATGACCTGCGGGTCGCGGAAGTCAAAGAGCTGGATATGAAAGTGGACCGAGGCAAGGTGATTGCCTACCGGGCGAAGCTCAGCCTGTCGTTCAAGTACGACAAGTAGGCCGCCGGCGGCGATGTTTTTCCATTCTGACTGGCTGGATCGCGGTGCGTTGTGCATCGTCTGCGAAAAGTGCGGGCACATTCACTGGTTCCTGCCGCCGAGATGACGACGGATTCCGGCCGGGATGCGGAGGCCCGCACTGCGAGGTGGCGTCGTGACCGTTGAGGTGCGGTTGTTCGCGATTCTGCGGAAGTACCTGCCCGCGGGCAGTGAGCGGACCCGCACGCGGATCGATCTGCCGGCGGGGACCTCGATCGCCGAGGTACTCGGGCGGCTGGGGATTCCCGGCGAACTGGCGACGCTGGTGCTGGTCAACGGGCGGCATGAGGCGGATCGGTCCCGTCGGCTGGAGGGCGATTGCGTGCTGAGCGTTTTTCCGCCGATCGCGGGGGGGTGAAGCGGCGGGGGATGCGAGTGGGCGGATGGGCCTAGCTGCTGGTGGCGCCAGCCCAGATTGCTGCGGCAGGCCGCTACATGTTGTGGGCGGGTCCGGATGTTGTAGGACAGCCAGAGAGGCGGGCACAAGAGGCCGCGGCGCAGGCGGGATGAATTGAGCGTTTCCAAGATCTTGCCGGCAAACGGCTTGCGGGCAGCGACCTGAGGAGGGACCTGGCCGGCGTGAGAGTGGCTGCAAATGGGCGTTTTTATTGGGTGTCGTGTGCGGTGGTCCGGGATCGGTTTAGTTGTGCCGGCGATACGGGGCGTTCATGCAGAGGCAAGGTGGTGCCTCTGCGGATGCGGCGGGGGCTTCGGTCGGGCCGGGGTGGCCGGGGCTGGACAACCGCCGGTGGATGCGTATAAATAGGGGAGATAGTGAGCGACATTCCCCGATAGCTCAATTGGTAGAGCGAGCGGCTG
>DATKKX010000184.1:0-10403 GCA_035542775.1 Phycisphaerae bacterium
GGAGGCAACGGCTCCCACCGGTGATCGCGTCGAGATTTCCGAACTGGCCGCTTTCCTGAGCCGCTTGGCGGAGTTGCCCGAAGACCGGGCTCGCAAAGTCGTCGAAATCCGGCAGCAGATCGCCGATGGAACTTACGAGACGGCCGACAAGCTTGACCAGACGGTAGAGCAGCTCGCGAAAGACCTGTAGAACCGAGTCCGCCCTCTTGTGCGCGGAATGCAACGCAGCCTCCTTCCGTTGCATTCTCGCAGACCGAAACGGGTTGTGGCCGAGGCCGACCCGTTTCGGTGTTTTTACGCGCCCCCTCCCCCCCCGATCGGGGCCCCGCCGACCGGCACGAAAGCGTGTTGACATTGCAGTATTACGTTGTAATACTATCCCTGTTGGGCTGAATGATGCCGGGCCGATATTATGCGCCAATCGATGCACAGACTGCGAGTGTGTCTCAAAGCCCGGGCGTTCTGCGGGCCGCTGGCTGGTGCCGCCCTGGTCTGGGGCTGGGCTCTGCTCGCCGTCCTGCCGGTCGGTTGTCGTTCGTCGGCACCCAGGTCTGAAGAATCGCGAAACACATTGCAGGTCACCGTGGCCATCCCACCGCAGGCCTACTTCGTGCATCGCATAGCAGGCCCGCGGGTCGTGACCCAGGTCCTCGTCGAGCCTGGCCAGTCTCCGCATACTTACGAACCGACGCCCAGGCAAATGGCGCAGTTGGCCAACAGCCGGCTGTACTTCAAGATCGGACTGCCGTTTGAGGAACGGCTGCTCAGCAAGGTCAGCGACACGTTCAAGAATCTCGCCGTCGTGGACACCCGCGAGGGCATCAAGCTGCGGGCCGTGGAGGAATGGGAGGTCGGCGGCGAAGAAGAGGGCGCCGGCGATCATCACGAAGAGGACCGCGCCGGCGCGCCCGACCCGCACGTCTGGCTGTCCCCGAGGCTGGCCAAGATCCAGGCTCAGAACATCGAGCGGGCGCTGGCCCGGATTGACCCGGACCGCGCCGACGAGTACTCGCGAAATCTCAAGGCCTTCGAGGCCGATCTCGATGCCCTGGATGCAAAAATCGCCGCGGCCCTGGCCCCGCTGAAGGGCCAGGAGTTCTTCGTTTTCCATCCCGCCTTCGGGTACTTCGCTGACGCCTATGGCCTCAAGCAAATGGCCGTGGAAACCGGCGGCAAGCAGCCCGGTCCAAGGCAACTCGCCGAGTTGATCGAGCGTGCCCGCAAGTCGGGCGTCAGGCTGATCCTCGTCCAGCGGCAGTTCTCGCCGCTCAGCGCCGAAGCGGTAGCGAAGGCGATCGGCGGCGCCGTGGTTCCCACGGACACTCTGGCCGAAGACTACTTGGCGAACCTGCAGGACTTGGCGGCGAAAATCCAAGGAGCCTTGACGGGCAAGGAGGGCGGCGGCACCGGCAGGCCAGGCAGGGGAGGAGTTACGCCGAATTCGAGTGAGTCGCCCAAAGGCGGCTCTCAGGCACGGCAACAGGACGATTCGCGGAGCCGCAGCCATGAATAACGCACCCAGAGAGGATAACTTGTCTCCTTCGCCGATCATCGAGGTCGACCGCCTCAGTTTCTCTTACGGCGGCTCGGTGCCCGTCCTGGAGGACGTGAGCCTGAGCATCGGCGAGCGCGATTTCGTCTGCGTGGTCGGTCCCAACGGCGGTGGCAAGACGACGTTGTTGAAGCTGCTCCTGGGTCTGCTGAAGCCGGACGCTGGGACAGTCCGCGTGTTCGGCAAGGAACCGGAGAGGGCTCGCCCGCGCGTGGGCTATTTGGCGCAGCGCGAGCGTTTCGATGCGCAGTTTCCGGTGACGGTCCTGGACGTGGTGCTGATGGGGAGAGTCGGCAAGGCGGCCATGTGGGGCCCGTACCGCAAGGCGGACAAAGAGGCGGCGGCCCGCGCCTTGCACGATGTCGGCATGTACAACCTGCGATACCGCTCCTTCTCCTCGCTCTCGGGTGGGCAATCCCAGCGAGTTTTGATCGCCCGGGCCCTCAGCAGCGAGCCGAAACTCCTTCTCCTCGACGAGCCGACCGCGCATCTGGACGCCGGAGTGCAGGACGACTTTTACCGCCTGCTCTATCAGATGAACGAGCGCTTGACGCTGGTGATGGTCTCGCACGACATCGGTTTCGTCTCCAAGTACGTCAAGACCGTCGTGTGTGTGAGCCGCCGCGTCATCCTGCATCCGACAAATGAGATTACCGGCGAGGTCATCAGCGAGATCTACGGGCGCGATATGCACATGGTGATGCACCACAGGGGCGATCATGAGTGAATTTTTCGAAGCCCTCGGCCAGAGTCAGAACGCGTTTCTGCGGTATGCGCTGCTGGCCGGCGTTCTGGCCAGTGTGGCCTGCGGCGTGGTCGGCACGTATGTGGTCACTCGGCGGATCTCCTACATCGCCGGCGGCATCTCGCACTGCGTTCTCGGCGGCATGGGGGCGGCGAGGTATTGCCAGGTCGTGTACGGCTGGGAGTCGTTTCACCCGCTGGTCGGAGCGATCATCGCGGCGCTCGTCGCCGCTCTCATCATCGGCGTCATCAGCCTGCGGGCCAAGCAACGGGAGGACACGGTGATCGGCGCCTTGTGGGCCGTGGGCATGGCTGCGGGAATTCTCTTCATATCGCGGACCCCCGGCTACAACGAAGACCTGATGAGCTATCTCTTCGGCAACATACTGATGGTGACGCCGAACAACCTGTGGCTGCTGGCGGCGCTGGATCTTCTCGTCGTGGTCAGCGCGTCGTTGGTTTACAACCAGTTCCTCACCGTGTGCTTCGACGAGGAATTCGCCAGGCTCCGCGGCGTTCCCGTCGAAGCGTTCTATCTGTTCCTGCTCTGTTTGACCGCGCTGGCGGTCGTGGTGCTCGTGTTCGTGGTGGGAATCGTCCTGGTGATCGCTCTGCTGACATTGCCGGCGGCCGTGGCCGGGCATTTCTCGAAGAGGTTGTGGCAGATGATGGTCCTGGCGACGATCTTCAGTCTGCTGTTCACCACCGTCGGCCTGGCTGTCAGTTACGAACCCAATCTCCCAGCCGGTGCGACGACCATCATCCTCGCCGGCGCCGCCTATCTGCTGGTCATGGTCGGGACCGGGCTGAGCAGACTGAAACATCGGCACAGCCTCTGAAACCACCCTCGCTCTCAACCGCCCGGCGCTCACGAGCCCGCCGCGCGTCTGGCGCGGGCACGACCCCGGAAAGAGCCGCTCAAGTCATGGAGAGAGCCGAGTCCTCTTCTTCCAGATCGGTCGTTGCGACTTGTGTCGGCGAGAGCCTCGTCTCCGATGACACGGCGGACGGGCGCTGGATGGGACGACGCGAGCCAAGGACCTCAGCGGAGCCTTCACCCAGGAGCTGGTGGACAGCGGTGACAAAGGCGTCGTCGGGGCGCACCGCCATGTCGGATCCGCACCGCAGCACGGTCGTCATGTCGCCCTGCGATTGAACGTGAAGGAACAGCGGGCGGTCGCCGCCATGAGCGCGGCAGATGTCGCGCAGGCGGTCCAGCACGTCGGGCTCCAGCCCCGCCGCATTCACCCTGATGATGACTGCGTCAGCCAGCGCGCTCGGGCCGTCGGCGAACGGGATCACTTCGGAGACGCGCAAAGATGGCTCCTCGCGGCGGCAGTCCACCCGACCGCGCAGGAAGACGATCTTGTCGGGACCAATAAACCTGCGGAATTTCTCCAGCTCCTCGGCGAAGACCACGGCCTCGATCGCGCCGGTCGTATCCTCGAAGGTGAGGACGGCCAGCTTGGAGCCGGCGTTGCGTCCCGTCTTGGTGGTGTTCGTTCGGAAGCGACTGATCATGCCGCCGAGGACCACTTCCATGCCGTCCGCCTCCGGCGTCAGATCAGCGCAATCGGCGGTGGCGAACTTCCGCAGGATCTCGGCGTGCGCCGCCAGCGGATGCTTGGTCACGTAGAAGCCCAGAACGGCTTTCTCATAGGCCAGCATCTCCGCGTCGTTCCATTCCTCCGACGAGATCATCGGCGTGGCCGGCCGCCCGGCGTCGCGCTCGAACTCGCCGAACATGTTCATCTGGCCGCTCTGGCGGTCGTGCTGGTTCTGGGCGCCCACGCGAAGGGCGTCATCCAGGACCTGCATCAGCGCCTTTCTCATCGCCCCGGTGGTGTCGAACGCCCCGGCCTTGATCTGGGCCTCGATCACGCCGCGGTTGACCGTCGTCAGATCAACGCGATCGCAGAAGTCGAACAGGTCCTTGAAGGGGCCGCCTTCGCGCCGGGCCGCCACGATGCAATCGACCGCCTTTCGCCCCACGCCCTTGATGGCGGCGAGCCCGAACCTCAGGAACGGCTCCCCCTTTCCGCCGGGCGGCCGGACCACGGTGAAGTCCGCGTCGCTCTCGTTGATGTCCGGCGGGCGGACGTCGATGCCCAGGCGCTTGCACTCCTCGATGTACTCAACGACCTTGTCGGTATCGCCCATTTCATAGGTGAGCAGCGCGGCCATGAACTCGTGCGGGTAATAGGTCTTGAGGTAGGCCGTCTGGAAGGCGATCAGGGCGTAGCCTGTCGAGTGGGCCTTGTTGAAGGCATATTCGCCGAACGGCAGGATCTGATTGAAAATCTCCTGGGCCTCGCCCTTCTTGAGCCCTTTGGCGAGCGCTCCGGCGATAAACGGCTCGCGCTCGGCCTCAATCATGGCGGTCTTCTTCTTGCTGATGGCCTTGGCCAGGCGGAAGGCCCGCTTGCGCTCGATGCCGCCGAGCTGATTGACCAGCCGGGCAACCTGTTCCTGATAGACGATGATTCCGTGCGTCTCAGCGAGCACCTCGGACATGACCCGGTGCGGCGTCTGCCAGGATTCACCATGCTTGCGGGCGATGTAGGCGTCGATGTTGATCATCGGGCCGGGCCGGTAGAGAGCGTTGGCGGCGATAAGGTCCTCGATGCGGTTGGGACGCATTCGTGTGAGCACGTCGCGCATGCCGCCCGATTCGAATTGGAACACGCCTTTGGTGTGGCCGGCGACAAACAGGCCGAACACCCGCTGATCGGCCAGGTCCAGATGCTCGAGGTCCACGGTGATGCCGTGATTCTGCTCGACCAGCTTGCAGGTGCGGGCCAGAACGCTGAGCGTGCGCAGACCCAGGAAGTCCATCTTCAGTAAGCCGACCTTTTCGACCGTCGTGCCCTCGAACTGGGTCATGATCGCGTCGGAATCAGGCTGTTTGTAGAGCGGCAACAGGCCGACCAGCGGCTCGTCGGCGATCACAACCCCGGCGGCATGCACGCTGGCGTTGCGCGACAGCCCCTCGATCCGGCGGCCGATGTCGATGACCTTGCGAATCCGCTCGTCCTGCTGATACAGCCTGGACAGCTCAGGCTCCTGCGACAGGGCCTTGTCCAGCGTCATTTTCAGCTCTTCCGGAACCAGCTTGGCCACGCGATCGGCGTCGGCGAGCGGGACTCCCAGCACGCGGGAGACGTCGCGGATCGCCGCCCGGGCCTTCAGCGTGCCGAAGGTGATGATCTGGGCGACGTGCCCGTACTTCTCGCGGACGTACTGGATCACCGCTTCGCGGCCGTCCTGGCAGATGTCGATGTCGATGTCGGGCATCTCGTCGCGATCCGGGTCCATAAACCGCTCGAAGTAGAGCCCGTAACGGAGTGGGTCGGGCTGCGAGAGGTGCAGACAGTACGCGACGATGGACGAGCAGCCGCTGCCGCGGGCGCCGCAAGGGATGCCATGGGCCCGGGCGTAGCGGACGAAGTCCCAGCAAATGAGAAAGTAGCTGGAGAAGCCTTTGGACTCGATGACCTCCAGCTCGTACTCGATGCGCTCGCGCATTTCGTCGGTGATCTCGCCGTAGCGCTCGGCGGCGCCTTGATAGACCAGCTTGCTGAGAAACTCCTCGGGGGTCTGTTTGTCCGGCGGGCGATAGACGGGCGTGTACCGCTTCTTGAAGTCGAGGTTGACGTTGCACTTCTCGGCGATGGCGACGGTGTTGGCGACGGCCTCGGGTTGGTTCGGGAACAGGTTTGCCATCTGCTCCGGCGTCTTGAGGAAGAACTGGTCGCTGGGGAATTTGAAGCGTTTCTCTTCGCTTTGCAGCGCCCGCGTGGAGATGCAGCAGAGCACGTCGTGGGCCTCGACGTCGTCGTGCGTGAGATAATGGACGTCGTTGGTGACAATGAGACCGGCCCCCTTGCGGCGGGCGATCTCGATCAGTTCCGGGTTGATCGTTCGCTGCTCTTCGAGGCCGTGATCCTGCAGCTCGATGAAGAATCGCTCCGGGCCGAAGATGGAGAGGTACCAGTCGGCAAGCTCCGCGGCGCGAACAGTGTCGTGCTTGAGCAACGCATCCGGTATCTCGGCTCCCAGGCAACTGCTGGCGGCGATGAGGCCGTCGGCGTGAGCGGCAAGCACGTCGTGGTCGATGCGTGGACGATAGTAGAACCCCTCGCAGTACCCGATCGAGGCCAGCTTGAGCAGGTTCTGATAGCCGGTGTTGTTCATGGCCAGCAGCAATAGGTGATAGCTGGCCTCGGCGATGCCCTTGGCTTCCTTGACGCGACGGTCGCCCGGGGCCACGTAGGCCTCGATGCCGAGGATCGGCTTGACGCCCGCTTTGTGCGCGGCCTGGTAGAACTCGATGGCCCCGAAGAGGTTGCCGTGGTCGGTGACGGCGATCGCGGGCATGCCCATGTCCTTGACCGCCTGAACCAGTTCCTCGATGCGGTTGGCGCCGTCGAGCAGACTGAAATGCGTGTGCACGTGCAGATGCACGAACGACGGTGCCGGCTCGACATTCGCCATTTCCGCGAGACCTCCTGAGGGGCGGCGTCGCTTGGACGCGTGGCGCTGGGCTCGATGATCGAAATGATAGCGGGAATCCGGCGTTCGGGCACGGACTGCTTGTCGGGGCCGAAGGTCGGGTCGGGCGCTGCGTGCAGTCTTCCGCATGGGGCGCCGTTAAGTACGTAAGAAGCGATGGTTAAAGGCATGGGGATGGACAAATCACAGGCCGGTTCTTTCGAGGACAAGCGGTCGGAGGAATGCACGTGGAATGGGCGCCGCCCGCGTCGCGGTTGGGCGGCTCTCCGCTCTCTGTCGGGAGGGCGGTCGGAACCCGCGGTGGCAGGTTGGGGCGGTGATCGGTCCCGGGCCATGGAATGCTGGTGGGAGTCAATTCTGCCCGGATGCGACCGGGGCCACCCGATGGCGGAGAATGTGCAGCAGCAGGGCGGGGATTTCGGCGGGGGCGGCGGTGTGCTGCACCGCGCCGATCTCCGCGGCGACTTTGGGCATGCCGAAGACGACACAGCTTCGCTGGTCTTGGGCAATCGTGATCGCTCCGGCCCGTCGCATGCGGAGGAGACCTTGGGCCCCGTCGTTGCCCATGCCGGTGAGCAGGATGCCGACGGTGTGAACGCCCGAAAGCTGTGCAAATGAGTCGAAGAGAACGTCCACGCTGGGACAATGCCGGTTGACCAGTTGGTTCGTCCCGTGGGCGATCCGCCATCTCCCGCCGGATGCATGGACAGTCATCTGCACGCCGCCGCGAGCCACGAAGGCCCTGCCCGGGACAAGGATGTCCCCGTCAACCGCTTCCGTTACCGTCAGTCGGCTGAAGTGGTCCAGGCGCCCGGCAAAGGAATTGGTGAAGCCCTCGGGCATATGCTGCACGATGGCCACGGCCGGAAAGTCGGCAGGAACGTGGGATAACAGGGACTTGATGGCCTCGGTGCCGCCGGTGGATGCACCCACGGCGATCAGGTAACGGGCGGGGTCGAGCCCGGCCTCGCGGAACTGCAGCGGCTTGGCCACGGTCGGTAGGATCGGCGGGGGCCTTTGGATGGCGACGGCGGCGGCCAAGACCTTCTCGACCAGTTCGGTGCCGAGCTGGTGAATGGCGCGGCGGTCTCCAGCCATCGGCTTTGCGACGACGTCGACCGCGCCCAGCTCGACGGCCTTCAAGCCGACCTGGCTGTGGGACGTCTTCGAGTCGCAGCACATGATCACCGGGACGGGGTAGTTGGCCATGAGCTTGCTGAGGAAGGTCAAGCCGTCCATTCGCGGCAGCTCGCTGTCCAGGATGATGACATCGGGTCGAAAGGCGATGATGAGTTCCTGCGCCTCGAAGGGGTCCTTGGCGCTGCCGACCACGGTGATTCTCTTGGCCTTGGCCAGGGCCAGCGAGAGCGTGGAGCGGACCAGCGGCGAGTCGTCAACGATGAGGACTTTGATGGGGCCCGTCAGTTTCACGTCATTCTTTCCGGTACACGGTCGGTTCCACGTAGGAGAGCGGATGCTGCAGGCCGTTCAGGCTCTCGGAGTGACCGATCATCAGGTATCCTCCGCTGAGCAGATGATCGGCGAACTTCCTGACCAGGGTCTCCTGAGTGCTTCGGTCGAAGTAGATCATGACGTTGCGGCAGAAGATGACGTGGAAGCCGTGGCGGAAGGGGAACCTCTCGTTCATCAGGTTGAAGCGCGAAAACTTGATCGCTTCCCGAAGCTCGGGCACCACCTGAAGGTATGGTTGGTCGCCGTCCTTGACCTTCTGCAGATAGCGGTTTTTGTATTCCGGTGGTACGGTGCCCACGCGGTGGGCCTCGAAGAGCCCGAGCCTGGCCCGGCTGAGCATCTGAACGGAGAGATCCGTCGCCAGGATCCGCAGGCTCATGGCCGGATGGGCGGCAAGGATAGCGTGGGTGACCATGCCGAGGGAGTAAGGTTCCTCGCCGCTGGAGCAACCGGCGCTCCAGATGCGCAGTGAGTTGCTGCTTGCCCGCCATTTCCTGTCTTCCACCCAGCCCTTCACGATCTCGTGCAGCAGCTTGAAGTGCCTCATTTCGCGGAACAGATGGGTGGTGTTGGTGGAGATGGCATCCAACAGTCTGCACAGCTCCTCGCCGGTCTGGTCCCGCTCTACGTGGTCATAGTAGGCGCGAAACGACGGGAAACTGCCGCTCCGAACCCGTTTGCCAAGCCTGGCCCGCACCAACTGCATCTTCTGGTCGCCGAGGTTGATGCCGCTTTTGGCGTACACCAGACGGCGGAAGAGTTCGTATTCCTCGCGGGTCAGATCCTTGGTTTCGACTGGCATCGGATCCCTCCTGCGGCGGCCGCTCAATCCGTGAGAGCGTTCTCGCCCGCCGGCAGATAGGAGAGCTGAACCAGGAAGCCGTCGACCGACAGTGTGGAGGAATCAACTCCGTTGTCGGCCCGAAGGTCCGGCGTTTCGGCCAATTCGGTGATTTCCGGGATGGTCAGGTTGAAAATGCTCTCACTGCCGTGGAGCGCGGTCACGAACTGGCCGCAGACGATGTTCATGAACTCCTTGACGGCGTCCCGGGCCTTGGCTCCGGCTTCCGCGTCGCGGAGGTCGACGCCCAGGAGGTTGGATGCCAGGAGAACGGAGAAGTCCGTCGTGCAACGGAAACGGAGCGTGCCGTTGACCGGGCCCTGATACGAGATCACGGTCTCCAGCCAGGCGTCGGTGGAGGATGGATTGACCTGCTCTTCATCCGTGAACATGAAGGCCAGGTTGGCCAGAACCTCAGAAAAGATCGTTGTCAGCGTTGCCGATGTTTGCTGCTGCATTGTCCTTGACTCCCAACAGAGGTTTGAGCACGTCGCGGAGCTGCTCGGGCTGGAACGGCTTGCGGACGTAGCCAAAGGCGCCGATGTTCTGCAGTTGAGCGATCCGCTCGCGACTTCCCTCCGTCGACACGATGACGATGGGGATGTCGCGGAGGCGCTCGTTCTGCTTCATGCGCGTCAAAAGCTGAATCCCGTTCATCGTGGGCATGTTGATGTCTACGAGAAGGACGGTGACGGGATGGTCGTTCAGTTGCGCCAGAGCCTGGATGCCGTTGGACGCCTCGAAGACCTCTCCGACGTCCAGTCCGGCCATCTCCATGGTCCGTCTGACCATCTGGCGGATGGTTGCTGAATCATCAACGATCAAAACATCTCGAGGCATCGTATTGCTCCTACGTGCGGGCGGCCATGGTGGGCCGCCGGCCGGCGTCCGCGTCGGCGAACAACTGTTCGACTCGCTTGAGGTCGGTCAGGGTCGTGGCCCCGATCACCTCCAGGTCGCTTTCCCGGAGCGAGTTGCGGCGCACGACTTCTTCACTGGCCCGGTGGTACAAGCCGTCTTCTCCCAGCCCGATGCCCAACAGGAGGCAGATGCAGTTGGCCAAGTACACGACATCCACCAGCGTGTTGGCCGGCTCCAGACTCTCCGGCTCGTGGTGATAGCGGATGCACTGGATGATCGGCTCCGGCAGCTTCCACATCTCGCCGATCTTGGCGCCGATTTCCTGGTGCGAAAATCCCAGGACTTGGCATTCCGCTTCCGAGAAGGCCAGGTGCTCCTCGTTGACCCGGCGGACGATTTCGGTGAACTCCTCGGCGACGT
>DATKKX010000185.1:0-5726 GCA_035542775.1 Phycisphaerae bacterium
CGGGGACGTGCCCATAGCTCTACCTGTTTATCCAGCGTTTCTCGGTGCGCCTCCTGGCGCGCCGAGAAGCGCGCAACGCCAAGCGGCAGGCCGTTGCAAACAGGTATGAATCCGGGAACAGCCGACGGTGGGATTTGAACCCACGACCTCAGCTTTACGAAAGCCGTGCTCTACCGCTGAGCTACGTCGGCGGACAAACTTGAAGGCGATATAATTCCAGACTCGCCGGGATTCGTCAAGGGTCCTTCGAAAAAACGCTTTCTACGCCGCAGGGCGAGAGAAAAAACGAGACCGTGGCCAATGGGCCGCGGCCTCGGTTTGATGTCCATCGGCGCCCCATGAGCCGGGCTGGCTGCCCAACGCCCGCCGCAAAGCCTCATTTCAGTATCGGCATCACGGCGACGCCGGCACACCCAGCACCGCGAAGAAGCCCGACAAATCGTTCAGATCGACGACCTTGTCGCCGTTGAAATCACCGCAGCGGCAGTCCGAGCCGCTGCCGAGAACGCAATCTACGAAGCCCTGAATATCCAGGCCATTAACCACACCATCGGCGTTCAGATCGCCCGGCAACGGGCAGGGGCACGGATTAGGGGCACAAACGCCGCCCATGACCCACGCCCCCACACAAGCCGTCTGGAGCGTTACCGTGCAGGTTCCATCTGCGTGGCAGCACGAACCGGAGGGCTGCGGGCAGGGATTCGGATCGCACGTACCGAACATCGTCCACGTATCAGTGCAATCAGCATGCAGGGTGACGGCACAAGAGCCGTCGGCATGGCAGCATGAACCGGTCGGCTGCTGGCATGGGTTGGGATCACAGGTCCCGCCCAGCGTCCACTGCCCTCCCACGCAATCCATCTGCAAGGTAACCGCGCAGGTTCCATCCGCCTGGCAGCACGCCCCGGTCGCGGCCGCGCATCCCTCGCCCGCCAGTAGCTTCTGAACGAGTGCCTGCACATCGCCCTGGTTGATTGCTCCATCTTTGTTCACGTCGGCCCTGCAGAAGCCCAGCGAGCCGGCCGGCGGCAGCTCTATCAACGCGCGACACAGCCCCTCGACATCGCGGCCATCCAATAGGCCGTCCCCGTTGGTGTCGCCGTGGCAACAATCAGGAGGCGGCGGTGGACAGGACGCCCCTTCAAGAAGCATCTGCACAAACGGTCCCACGTCATCGAGGTTGATCTGCAAGTCAAGGTTGATATCCGCTTCGCAAAACGCATTGGAACCCCTGGCCGGCGGGTTCAGCAGCCGGGCGACGAAAGGCTGAATGTCCTGTCCGTTGATGTGACCGTCCTCATTGTTGTCACCAATGCAGCAGTCGTGCGTCGGCGGGAGTGGGCACGTCAAAGTCGGGTCGCCGCAGTACTTATCTGCGTAGAATGTGTCCCCCGGCAGGATGCACGCTGACTCAGGCAAATCAGTGCAACTACCATCTACGCGGCAGCAGGCGCGATCCGCACAAGGATTCGGCTCGCAACTCGCGCCCAGTGTCCAGTGGCCGGTGCAACCCACCTCGGTCGTGATGGTGCAGTCGTTCGTCAACAGGTCGCAGCATGAGCCGGTCGGCGGACAGGGATTCGGAGTGCAAACCCCGCCCAGCGTCCAATCGCCACTGCAACCCAACTCCGTCGTTATGCTGCACTCACCGGTCATCAAATTGCAGCACGAACCAGTGGGTGGACACGGGTTCGGAGAGCAAACCCCGCCCAGCGTCCAATCGCCGCTACACCCCGCCGCGGTCGTTACCGTGCACTCCCCAGTCAACAGATTGCAGCAAGCCCCGACCGGGGGACAGGGGTTCGGTTCACAGACCCCGCCCAGCGTCCAATCGCCGCTACAGCCCAATGCCGTCGTTATGCTGCACTCACCGGTCATCAAATTGCAGCACGAACCAGTAGGCGGACATGGGCTCGGAGTGCAAACGCCACCCAGCGTCCAATCGCCACTGCAACCCAACTCCGTCGTTATGGTGCACTCACCCGTCATCAGATCGCAGCAGGAGCCCGTCGGCGGGCAGGGGTTCGGCGTACAGACTCCGCCCAACGCCCAGTTGCCGCCGACGCAACCCAACTCGGTTGTTACTGTGCAAACGCCGGTCACCGGATCGCAGCAGGAACCGGTCGGTGGGCAGGGGTTCGGCGTACAGACCCCGCCCGACGTCCAGTTGCCGACGCAACCTAGCTCGGTTCTTACTGTGCAGACGCCGGTCACCGGATCACAGCAGGAACCCGTCGGTGGGCAGGGGTTTGGCGTACAGACCCCGCCCAATCTCCAGTTGCCGACGCAACCCAGCTCGGTTCTTACTGTGCAGGCGCCGGTCACCGGATCGCAACAGGAACCGGTCGGTGGGCAGGGGTTTGGCGTACAGACCCCGCCCAATGTCCAAGCGCCGGTGCAAGCCGCCTCGATCTTGATTGTGCAGGCGCCCGTCACCAGGTCGCAGCAAGAGCCTGCCGGCGGACACGGGTTCGGATCGCAAACCCCCGACAGGGTCCATTGCCCGTTGCAGGCGGGTTGAATCGTGACCGTACAGGTCCCATCGTCATGGCAGCACGAGCCGGTTACGTCATCCCCTCCGTAAAGCAGGAAGGCCAAATCCCTCCTGCTGTGCCACGGTGGGGTGTCTGGGGGACACTTGTCTGTGTTGCCCTGAACCAAGTTCCAGAAGGGCGGCCCGAAGCTCGCACCCTGCTTGGCTCGATACAGGCCGACGTTCTCGTAAGACGATAGGCACCACATCACCTGTGGTAGAGCCGTGACATGGGGCACAATGGACAGCCAATAAGTCGTGTTCTTCGCCAGGACGAAATCGACTGGGATGTCAACCACGAAGCAAGGCCGGCATGTTCCGACCAGCGTATGGGTCCAGCCCGAGGACACTACCTGGTCGATCACGTAGGCGGTATGCCCGCCGGTAATGGTGGGATATCCGCTTGGGCTGCCCGGCGAGTCCGCATACACCGTGACATCGATCCCCGTCCAATCGGCCGGCGTCTCGCTGCCCGTGCCGCGGTAGATCAGGAACGCAGCCCGGATCTTCAGGATTCGGTAGCTCGCGCTCGGCGAGCCGCCTGTCAGCACAAAATCGTCCGCCGCCCCGGCGACGAACCGCCAATCGGGTACGTTCGGATCGCTCCACTGAGAGGCGGGATCGCCCCAGTCATCCAGCGGCCCGCCATTGTCCCACACCACCGGAAGCTCACCTCGCGGCCCGCCGTCGAGTGCCGGCGCCGCCCACACGGTGGCGATGTCCGCCCCAGGTATGATGTTTGTCGCCAATTCCGGCGAAGATGTGTCCACAGGACCGACGTCAGTGCCGATCGGTGCCGCCTGCTCAGGCAGAACCGGGCCGGGCGAAGTGGATGGTCCCGCCAGCCCGCCCACCGTCACGCAGAGCAGGACCGCGACTGCGCCCACGACCGTCACCCCGACGAGGGAGATTGCCCTCGGGCGTCGCTCTCTATCGCCCATGCGATTTGCTCCTTCCGAGCGTCCCTGTTTCATTCATCCTGCCCCTTGCCACCCGATGCGCCCGGCAACCCCCGTACCTGGTTGAATCCGTGTAACGGCGGAACGCGCCACCGCTGCCAGCGACCAGCCATCCGCTCCCACCCTGGCAGCAGGCCGCTGTGTCATCACTCCAGGAATGGCGACTACGGCGCTAACCGGGCCGTTTGGAGGAAGGAACCCCCCGTATCCTCATCGGAACACACTGGGGGGCCATGCAGCATTCGTTCTCCCCCCGGGCCAGCCTTTGCCCATCGACAGCGGGATGACCCACCACCTTGCTATGTGCTAAGTCGCCGGGCATGCCTCTGCGCACCAGCGGCCAACAGCGTTCAAGGGCCGCAAAATCTTGTTGTCTGGCATCCGTCAACGCAGCAGCATGGTTCAGGCAGGCGGGGCCTTCCTACTTATGGGCGGGCACTATTATATCACGATATCTGATCTTACGCACGTCCTAAGTGTCTGTCTCAAATCAGTGCCGATAATCTGCGCGGACCCGTCTCAGATCCGCGCTATCCTAGTTCGGCCGTCGGCGGCGCGCCTTCTGCGGTCGTGACCCACCGCTGGTCGGCGAGCCGACAGCCGCGGGCCGCCGTGGCACCACGCTCGATGCCCCCATCTGATGTGGCAGTCCGCGAAGCAGGTTCCGAAGCACATTCAATAGCGTCTGACCGTGAAAGTACTGATCCGGCAGTCGCCAATACACCGTGCGGGCGTCGGGCACGCTGATCGAGCCGGTCGATCCCTCAAACAACTGTTCGAATCTCTTGATCTCATTCTCGACGTGGAAGATCACATCCGGCTCTTTCTTGATGATCGCTTTGATATTCCATTGGGCCGCTCGAACGCGGAGGTCCGCCAGCGTCAGCAGAGTCTCAACGGTTTCGGGGTGCCGCCCGAAAGCGTCCTCGAGGTCCTGGCCGAGCTGATCGACCTCCTCCGGCGTGCGGCACACGGCGAACCGCCTGTAACACTCCATCCGCTGGCGGTCGGACGGAATGTAACTCTTGGGGATGTATGCTTCGAGATCAAGTTCCAGATGAACCGCTATGCGCGGTTCGTAGTGCTCGCCACGCATCCGCTTGACGGCCTTCTCCAGAAGCTGACAGTAAAGCTCATATCCCACCGCGGCGATGTGGCCGGACTGCTCCGGGCCGAGGATATTGCCTGCGCCGCGAATCTCCAGGTCGCGCATGGCGATTTGAAAGCCCGCCCCCAACTCGCTGTACTCCTCAATGGCTTTCAGCCGCCTCGCCGCCATGTGCGTCAACGGCCTGCTGGGGTTCAACAGCAAGTAGCAGTACGCCCGGTGTTTGTACCGCCCCACGCGCCCGCGGAGCTGGTGCAAGTCCGCCAGCCCGAACATCTCCGCCCGGTCAATAAAGATCGTGTTGACGTTGGGGATGTCCACGCCGGCCTCGATGATGCTCGTGCATACCAGAATGTCGGCTTCATGCCGAACGAACCGCAGCATCTTGTCTTCGAGCTCATCCCCGTGCATCTGGCCGTGGGCAACCAGCACTCGGGCGTCTGGAACAAGCCCCGCCACTTTGGCGGCCACACCCTTGATCGAGTGCACCCGGTTATGCACGAAGTAGACCTGCCCGTCACGGTTCATCTCACGGATGATGGCCTCGCGGATCAACTCGTCGTTCCAGGCACAGACCCGCGTCGCGATCGCCCGGCGATCCAGCGGCGGCGTGGCCAGGCTGGAGATGTCGCGAAGCCCGACCATCGACATGTGCAACGTGCGTGGGATCGGCGTGGCGGTCATGGTGAGCACGTCCACCGTGGTGCGCAGGTGCTTCAACCTCTCCTTGTGCTCGACACCGAAGCGCTGCTCCTCGTCGATCACCACCAGGCCCAGCTCGCTGAACTTGACCCGGGCGCCCAGCAGCTGGTGGGTGCCGATGACGATCTCGATCTTCCCGTCGGCGAGATCCTGCTGGATGGCCTTGGCCGCCTGCGGGTCCACGAAGCGGTTGAGCATCTCCACCCGCAGCGGGAAGCCGCTGAAGCGCTCCCTGAAGGTTCGGAAATGCTGGAAGCACAAGATGGTGGTGGGACACAGCACGGCCACCTGGTGGCCGTCCAGGGCCACCTTGGCCGCGGCCCGCATGGCCACCTCGGTCTTGCCGAAGCCCACGTCGCCGCAGATGAGGCGGTCCATGGGCTTTTTGGCTTCCATGTCCTGCTTGGCTTCGGCAATGGCGCGC
>DATKKX010000186.1:0-29902 GCA_035542775.1 Phycisphaerae bacterium
GGTTCACGCGGCCGGGTACGTCGCCAACTGCTACACGACCAGCCCGGCGCCGATTCAGGGCATGTTCCGCAGCATCGGCTCGCGCCTGCCGAAGGACATGACCGTGCTCCATCTGGCGCAGGTGCCGCTGACCTTTCACTCCACGCAATCGGCCGTATCGAAGCTCTACCGCTATCGGATTTACAACACGCAGGCCCGGCCGTGCGCGGACCTCGCTCAACGCTTCGTTTATCACTGCTGGCAGCCGCTGGACATTGACGCCATGCGGGCCGCGGCGGAATGCTGGATCGGCACGCACGACTTCACCGCGCTGGCTTCCGCCGGCAACGTTCGGGACTCGAACATCCGGACCATCCTGCGGATCGAAATCTGCCGAATCGGGCGGGAGGTCGTCCTCGACGTCGAAGGCACCGGCTTCCTTTACAAGCAGGTCCGGAACATGGTGGGCACGCTGGCCGAGATAGGCCGCGGGCACTGGCCGGTGGAGCGGGCGCGGATGATTCTGGAAGGGGGGGACCGCCGCGCAGCCGGGCCCACGGCGCCGGGAAGAGGGCTTTGCTTGCAGTGGGTGCGGTACGACATTCCGAATCTGCCGCCACCCTCGCCGGAACTCCTGGCGCGGGCGGAACGAGCCGAGCCGCCGGCTGGGGCAGACCGCGTGGACGTCGATGGGCATGCGCGATCGACAGCACCCGTGCCGCCGGATTTGAGCATCGAAGAGGAGCCAGCGGCATGAGAGGCGGCAGGACACGCCGGCCACATGAGTTGCACTGCTCACAGAGCAGCGGCATACGATCGGCTTCCTTGTCGGCCACAGCGGCCGACGTGATCTGCCGCGCGTCGCGCGTGGCGCCTTGAGTTATGCCAGCATGCGGATCGTCCACATTATCACGCGGCTGATCATCGGCGGGGCGCAGGAGAATACCATCCTCTCCTGCCGGGGCCTGCAGGCCCGGGGTCATGATGTGTTTCTGCTCAGCGGGCCTACGTTGGGCCCGGAGGGATCGCTGGTGGGCCAGGCCCGGGCCAGTCCGTTCGCTTTCGAGGAGATCCCGAGTCTTCGGCGACAGGTCAGTCCTATTCATGATCTCCGGGCGTTGCGCGCCTTGCGCAGGCGGCTGCAAGAGCTGCAACCGGATGTTGTCCACACACATTCGAGCAAAGCCGGCGTCCTGGGACGGATCGCCGCTCATCAGGCCGGGGTGCCGATCATCATCCACACGATTCATGGGATGAGCTTTAATCGCACCCAATCAAAACTCGTGCGGACGGCCTACGCGATGGCCGAGCGGTACTGCGCCCGGAGGTGTCACGCGATTGTGAGCGTGGCGGCCGCCATGACCGCCCAGGCGCTGGCGGCGGGAATCGGCAGGGCCGAGCAGTTCGAGACTATCCGTAGCGGGATAGTGGTCGAGGACTTCGATCCGTCACGCCACAACCCGAGAGAGGTGCGGCGCGAATGGAACATGGACGACTCGGCGGTCGTAGTAGGTACGGTTGCCCGACTGTTTTTCAACAAGGGCTATGAACAGCTCATCGATATCATCGAGCAGGCGGTGGCGCAGGAGCGGAATATGCGATTTGTCTGGGTGGGCGACGGGGCAGCTCGCGAGATCTATGAGGCCGAATTGAGACGCCGCAATCTGCGAGAGTTTGTGACCATGACCGGGCTCCTGCCGCCGGCACAGATGCCGCGGGTCCTCGCCGGCATTGACCTGCTTGCGCATACGTCGCAATGGGAGGGACTGCCGCGGGCCGTGGCGCAGGCGCTGCTGATGGGGAAGCCGGCCGTCAGCTTCGCCATCGATGGGGCGCCGGAAGTGGTGCTGCCGGGCCGGACCGGCGAACTGGCCGCACTTAACGACACGCGGGGCTTCGCCGCCGCCCTGGTGGGTTTGGCCCGTGATCCTGAGCGCCGGGCGGAGTATGGCCGCACCGGGCGGAATCTGTGCCTCGCGGAGTTCGACCACCGCGCCATGGTGGATCGCCTGGATGAGCTTTATCGGCGGTTGGGCGGGTCTGGTAATCGTGTGTAGCCGCCGCATCCTGATTCCGATACAAGACTGATGGCTTTATCGACAAGGCAACGCATCGGGGATCGGGCCTCTCGCCGGCAATGCGGCGCGCGCAAGATGATTTGCGCCGCCCTGTCGACCGCCGTGCTGTCGCTATGCGGTTCATGCGCGCCGGCGCGTGAACACGGCGTAATGCCACAGGCCTGGGGGGCGGGCTCGGAGGAAGTCGTCTCCACCTCGCAGGCGCCCCGTGATCGGACGGCTTGTTTCCGCCGCGTCGACAACACAATCCGCCTGAGCGGCGCAGTTAACGAAACGGTCGCCTTTGAATTCGTGCTGTCAGCGACGAAAGGCGCGGCCGTCGGCGTGGAAGTTTCGGTGTCGGATCTTGCCGGCGAGGCCGGCACGATCGGAAAAGACGCCTTCCACATTTATCGGCACTGGCCGGTCACGATCGAGCGGTACCCCAACTGGTATCTGCGGTCCGTCGGCCTGAGGGAAAAACGGGAGATTCCCGATGCCCTGGTGCCGATCGAGGCCCGCAATTTCGGGCAACCGTTCACGATCGCGGGAGGGGCCAGTCTGCCGCTCTGGGTGGAGATCAGGATTCCCCAGGTGACGCAACCGGGGACTTATCACTCCGCGATCGCCGTGCGCGATGCCGCCGGCAATGCCGGCCGCACGCAGATCGAGCTTACGGTCCGGGACATCTTCCTCGCGGCCGAGGATGGGGTGCCGATCCTGGCCCGCGTGCAACTGGGGCCGATCATCGCCGCACACACGGAGTTGGATCCGGAGAATGTCAAAGTGGCGATCGCCAATCCCGACGGAGCCAGGATTCTCCGCCGGGTCTTCACGCTGTTGCACGAGCACGGCCTGTCGCCCTACACCGACGATGTGAGGCCGCGACTTCAACAGAGCATTGACGGGGCAGTCGAGCTGGACTGGTCGCAGTACGACGCATTTTGCGGCCCTCTCATCGACGGCACGCTTTACGAGGATAAGCGGCCCGTCGATGCCTGGCCGATCCCGGCGGATCTGAAACAGCCCGACCCCATGCAGTATAACGACATTCGATCGGCGGTTTATGCCTCGGTGCTCCGGGACTATCTCAAGACCGCGAGGGCTCACTTCGAGACCAAGGGCTGGCTGGACCGGGCCTTTGTGCAGTTCGATCTGTCCGACCGCAACGAAGCGGAAGCTGACGATTACGCACTGGTGCGGCAACTGGCGACCATCACGCATTTGGCCGGCGACAAGCTGGCGTTTGTTTCCATGTTGATTCCCCAGCCGATGGCGCCATTTGGCTGGTTTGGGCATCACTATGAAGACCTGACCGACGATGTGGATATCTGGTCGACGCCGGCGCGATATCAGCACGGTCCGACGCTCGAGCAACAGCGAACGCTGGGCAAGCGGACGTGGCTTCTGCCGGACAGGCCACCGTTCAGCGGCTCGATCGCGATCGAGGCGGCGCCGATCCTGACGCGCAGTCTGGCGTGGCAGGCGTACCTGCAGGGTCATGACGCCATTCAGTTGCCGTATACCACCGCATGGCCACAGGAGCCTTTCAAGGAGCCGATCGACCGGGACGGCAAGTCCAGCGACACGTGGCTGCTATACCCTGGCCGGTTGTTCGGGATGGACGAGCCGGTGCCATCGGTGCGACTCAAGCAGTTGCAGCTCGGCCGCCAGGACTATCAGTACCTGCGATTGCTCGAAAAGCACGGCCGGGGAGGCACGGCCCGCCTGCTCGCCGGCTCACTGATCAAGGCGGCGGGGACGGACGCATACGGGGACAACTACCAGGATGGATTGTTCGGCAGGCGCGTCGAGGATCCGGAAATCTGGGCTCTGGCACGATCAATCCTGGAGCAGGAGGTCGCGGCAGCGGTGGCCTCGCAGCCCGAGCAGGCGACGGCTGCGGCGGACACCCAGGAGTCCTGGGCGCGGTTGCTCAGCGCAACGCGCGGCATTGAGGTGTGGGCCGAGTCCGCCCGGTTGAGCGTCGACGACCGTTCCACCCAGGGCGGCTATCTGCTGACCTTCGATGTGGCGGTCCGGAACGAGCTGCGCACGCCGCTCGAAGGCAAATTGAGCTTCGGTTCCATGGCCGCGGGGCTTCACAGCGTCAGCGACATCGTCCGCGTGGGTCCGTTGGCGGAGATGAGCCTGGCCCGCAAGCAGTTGGTTGCCGAGAGGCCCCAGCTTCCGCCTTGCGACCTGGACGGGCATTATGGGCTGGAGATCATCTTCGACGCCGGCCTCCTGGGGCGCATTGCCACCAGGGGCATCGTCTCGGTCGTGACCGTCCCGCGGTTCGCAGGTCCGATCAAGGTTGACGGTGATCTGAGCGACTGGCCGCCGAACGAGTTCAACGCCATAGGCGACTTCCATCTGCTCAACATGCGCAAGGACGGGTCTGCGGAAGGCGCTCAGGCCGAAAGCCAGACGGTGGCATTTATCGGCCAGAGCGAGGGCATGCTCCTGATCGGCGTTCACGCGGCCGTGCCGGACGTCGACGGCGACGGTCAGGGACCTCAACGGCACAGCAACGTGGTGCAATACGAGGACCTGATGCCGCTGGACGATGATCTCATCGAGATTCTGATCGACCCCACCAATGCCGGCACACAGAGCAGCGATCTCTACCACATCGTCCTGAAGTCCACCGGCGACCCGGTCTTCGAGCGCGGCGTGGGAACGCACCCGTCGATCGGGCAATGCCAACCCTGGCCGGGCAAGCCGCCGGAATATTGTGTCGCCACATCGGACACAGGTTGGTCAGCGGAGATCGCCATCCCCGTCGCCTCATTCGGCCCCGGGGCGGCGAAGAACCCCATTTGGGGCTTTAACCTGACCCGGCTGGAGCCCCGACGCGGCGAGTACTCCGACTGGGCTCGAGCGCCGCGACACTGCTACGACCCGCGCACCCTGGGGAATCTGGTCTGGTCGAAATAGGCCGGTCCGGGCATCCATGGGGCTGATGTCAGGCTGAGTCACCTGCGGCGTTCAAGTGGTGAACGGTTCACACGGATCCGACGGCTTCGAGCGATTCCTCGAACTTGGGTGGGTGGAAATGCTCTGCTCCGGGCAGTGCGCCATCCCAGACGTGAATCTTCCGATTGCAGGCCGCCTCGGCAGAGACGACAGCGTCTGCCAGGGCGGCGCGGGCCTGATCGTTGTCGCGCATGAGCACGACGAGCTCGCCCCCTGAGCCACCGGCCGTCACTTTCGCGCCGAACAAGCCCGCCGTCGGTCCATGCTTGCGAATGCAACTGACAAGTTGATCCGGCTCGACGCCCCCGATGCCACAGCGCTGGCTGTGGCTCCAATGGGAGGCGTACATCAGTTCGCCGGCGTTGGCCAACTCCTGCATCGAATTGTTGCGCTTGGCGCGGCCGATGCTCGCGGCGAATTCATGGACCCGCTTGTTTTCGTAGATGTGATGCTCAGCTCGCGAGCGGACTTTGTAGATCTCGTCGGGATTCAATTGGCCGTCCAGTCCCCGCAACTCGCCGAATTTCTCACGGTATGCCTTGCCGGTGATCTTGGACGGCAGGCGATCGCGATACCGCTCGACGTACTCTGATGGCGTGATGGCCGACAGACGGTGGGTGTTTTCGTCCACCTGCAGGCCGTCACGCCGCTGCAGGTCGACGATCATCGCCCGCCCCATCTCGGTGCAGGCGCGGGTTTCCACGAGGCGGTCGCGCGAGGTCGGCCTGGTCAGCCGCGTGTGGGCACCAACCACAATGATGCCGTTGGGCAGCTCCAGCGGCTGGCATAGCGTCTGAGAGAGGAAGCGGAGCTGCAGCAACGAAACGCCGGGCGGCGCGCAGAGGGCGGTCATTGCTATTCGGACGCCGCTCGTGCCGGTCAGGCGGGCCACGGCGGTGGCGCAGGCGCGACTTTGTCGCAGGCGGTCTACCTGGCAACTGGACAACTTGTGAACCGCATCCACAGACGCAGCCGCCTGAACGCACGGCCGGCCGAAGTCGACGTCGATGGGGAAGTCGGACTGCAGCAGGATCATCAGCCCCTTGGTGGGCCGTGGAATGACCGACTCCGTGATAGCCTGCCGGATGGCCAGGCACGAGGGAGCCGCCCAATCGCAGTCTGACTGGCGGCATCGCTCGATGATCAGCGCCGCGGCCGTGTCCCCGGGCTGAAACGCGGCCAGAGGTATCGCGAAATCCCGGGCCGGGCCGTGCCCGGCCTCGGTGAGCATTCTGACGTGAACGTTATCATCCGAGACAAGCCAGACGCCGGCGACAAACGACATTGCAAGTGTGGCTGTCAGCACGAGCGAGCCGCTGTCCTCGCCGATCCCGCCCATCACGTCCAGCACGGCTGGGCATTGGCTCAAGGCCACGGATCCGCCAGCCCGCGGATATGATTCCATCGCCTTTCGCACATGATCAAGAAAACGATGGACAAAAGCAGACCTGTCGTTTACCTGAGTCATTATTGTGCCGACCTATGAAAGCCGCCCCGCGGCCAGCCCAGTGGTATGGCCCGTCCTAACGGCAGACCTCACGCAGTACGTGCTCGCTGACGAATATGGCTGTATCGCTTGCCACGCCCAGCGCTATCGCATCGGAAGGTCGGGAATCGATCTCGACGAGCTCGCCACCCCGACAGCGGAGGACAAGTTTGGCGTAGAAAGTATGATCTTTCAAGTCGTTAACGACGATTTTCTCCAACTCGGCCCCGAGCCGCTGGATAATGTCCGACATCAGATCGTGCGTCATGGGCCTCGCCCGCTTGTATCCCTTCAAACGGCGGTCGATGGCCAATGCCTCGGCATCACCGATCACGATCGGAAACTCCCGCTCCCCATCGTGCTCGCGAAGAAAGATGATCTGCTGATCGCTCGTATCCTGTATCACGATCCGAGCAAGATCCATCCGCACTTCCATCAGCGGATCCTCCGTCTCACTGGGAACACAAGCGTAATCGGTTCCCTCTCCAAATGCAACTCGCCGCAAGATGCCGTGTTTTCAGGCAGCTACGCGAGGTCGGCCAGGTGTTGCTCGATCAACCGAATCTGGCTTGACAAATCCTCCGCCCGCTGTCTGGTCGCCGCGACCACTTCCGGATCGGCCCGCTCGACAAAGCTGGCGTTGGCCAACTGCTTCTCCGCCCGCTCGACGGCCTGGCGCAGCTCGGACAGCTTGACCTCCTCGGCGCGGCGGACCGCCGACAGGTCGATCAAGTCCGCGACCGGAACGAATACCTGGACCGCACCGATGATGCGGCTCATCGTGCCGTGCGGCCGGACCTTGTCGGCTCCGGCCTCGAGGGCGTCGCACCCGCCAAGCAGCATCACCAGGCCGCGATGAGTGTCAACGAGCTGACACACGTCGGCGTCCGCCCGCACGGTCGCGGTCGGCAAGGTGCGCATGGATGATAGCTTGGCCTTGCCGCGGTAGTCGTTCACCACGGTGCGGATGTCGCGGATGCCGCGCACGATGCCCTGGAGGACGTCCATCAGCGATTCGATGGATTCGTCTCGCAGGGCCGCATCCGGCTTCGGCCAGGCGGCGATGACGACCGCCTCTTCCGCCTGCTCGACGGTCCGCAGACCGCGCCGCGGCGCGACTGCGGCCAGCTCCGCCCAGATCGCCTCGGTCACGAAGGGCACCAGCGGGTGAAGCATCCGCAGCAATTGATCGAGCACGTGGACCATCACCTGCTGCGCCGCCGCCCGATCGGGTCCTGCCAGCCGCGGCTTGCTCATCTCGATATACCAACTGCAATACTCGTCCCACATGAAGCCGTAGAGGGCCGAGGCGGCGGCACTGAACTGGTACCGCTCCAGTGATTGTGTCAGCTTTTCGAGACACGCCGTCATTCGCGAGAGGATCCAGCGGTTCTCCAGCCCCAGCTTGCTCGGGTCCAGCGGGGCCGGCGAGTAGCCGTCCAGGTTCCGCATGACGAAGCCGGTCGCGGCCTGCCAGAGCTTGTTGCAGAAGTTCCGGCCCTTCTCGAACTTCTCGCTGACGTTGATCTTCCGGCCGTCGGGCAGCTTCTTGGGCTTGACCGGCAGGCGGATATCCTGCGTCTCCGTCGCCAGATCGGCGAGTGTGAAGCGGAGGGCGTCGGCGCCGTATTCGTCGATGATGTCCTGCGGATCGACGCCGTTGCCCAGCGTCTTGCTCATCTTCCGGCCCTGGCCGTCCTGGATGACCGAGTGAATCACCACGTCGCTGAACGGGATCTCGCCGATGTTGTACCGCCCGGTCATCACCATGCGGGCGACCCACAGCGTGATGATCTCGCGAGCGGTGATCAGCACATTGGTCGGATACCAGAAACCAAGGTCGTTCTTCGGGTCGTTCGGATCAGCATCCGGCCATCCCAGCGTCGAATGTGGCCACAGAGCGGAGCTGAACCACGTATCTAACACGTCGGGGTCCCGAACGAAACCGTTCTGCTCCAGCCATCCGTGGGTCGGCACAAGCACTTTGCGCGGAGGATGCCAACGTGCATCTTCGGGATGCGGCTGGGTCGTCCATGTCTCGCTCGAATCAAGAACACACACGTGCCAGAGGAGACCTTCGTCTCGCTCCACTTTCCCCGCCAGCAGCATGCAGAAGTTCTCAATCGCATCGGCGGCTCCGCCAATCTGGTACTGTTCGCCATTATCACGGGAGACTTTGATAACGGCGTTGTCCAGCGTGGAGCACAGGAGCATCGATGCACTCGCATCGCTCGCCATCAAGTTCTGAAACTCAGCCAGCGACATGCGCCTCGACCACACCGGTATCCGATGCCCCCACCAAAGCTGCCGGCTGATGCACCAGTCCCGCTTCTCCGTCAGCCAGTCGACATACGAGCTTTCATAGCGAGCCGGGAAGAACCGCACCTCGCCGCGTTTCACCGAGTCGATCGCCAGTTGCGCCAGCCCGGTCGAACCGCGCAGGCCCTCGATCTTCGCCGCCTGCTCCGGAGGCAAATCGCCCATCTTCACGAACCACTGGTCGCTCAAGAATGGCTCGATCGGCGTCTTGCTGCGATCGCTGTGACCGATGTCGATCAGGCGATCCTCGATCTGATCGATCAGCCCGGCGGCCTGCATGTCCTCGACGACCTTCTCACGGCCCTTGGTCGCGAACCGCAACCCCTCGTACCTCGGTGAGTTCGGATTGACCGTGCCGTCCGGCTCGACGATCCGCGCGACCTTGCCGTCCTCCGTCATCACGCTGACCATCGGCAGCTTGTGCCGCATGCCGACCTCGTAGTCGTTGGGATCATGGGCCGGCGTGATCTTCACGCACCCGCTGCCCAGCTCCGGCTTGGCCCACTCGTCGCAGATCAGCGGGATCGGCCGATTGACCAGCGGCAGCATCACCTTCCGCCCCTGCCGGGCCATGTCGCGGAGCTTCATCAGCCCCGGCAGCACGGTCTTCCGCCGCTCGGCGATGTCGTCCAGAGCCGCCTGTAATTCCGCCTTCTCTTTCGCCGGGGCATCCGCGAGGCGCCGCTTCAAGTCCGCCTCCGCCTGGTCCATCGCCTTATCCGGCTGCGGATGTACCGCCACCGCCGTGTCGCCCAGCATCGTCTCCGGTCGCGTCGTCGCCAGGTGGACGAACTCCGGCTCGCCGGGCTTCCGGTCGATCACCGGGTACTTGAAGTGGTAGAAGTGCCCTTTGACCTCCTCGTGATAGACTTCGTCGTCAGCCACAGCGGTCTTGAGCTGCGTGTCCCAATTCACCAGCCGCTTGCCGCGATAGATCAGTCCGTCCTTGAAGAGCTTGAAGAAGGTGTGCCGCACGGCCTTGGCGCAGCCCTCGTCCAGCGTGAACCGCTCGCGCTGGTAGTCGCAGGAGCAACCCATCAGCTTGAGCTGCTCGATGATCCGCCCCCCGAACTTGTTCTTCCATTCCCAGATCCGCCGGACCATCTCCTCGCGGCCCAGATCGTGGCGGCTCTTCTTTTCCTGCTCGAATATGGTTTTTTCGACCATGGCCTGCGTGGCGATGCCGGCGTGATCCGTCCCCACCATCCACAGCGTATTGCACCCCTGCATCCGCTTCAGCCGCGTGAGGATGTCCTGCAAGGTATTATTCAGCGCGTGCCCCAGGTGCAGCGCCGCGGTCACGTTCGGCAGCGGGATCATGATGCAGAACCGCTTGTCCCGCGGTCGCCCGTCCGGCATGGCGTGAAAGTAGCCCTTCTCCTGCCAGAACTTGAAGATCCGCTCCTGAACGGAAGCGGGGTCGTACGATTTCGATTCGCCTTTGGCCATTCGTGAGTTCTTTCGTTTAGAAGTTCAACTGCGGACGAAGATTATTAGCGACAGGATCAGTGTCCGCAAGCAAGGGATCCGCACTAGCGGCTCCTGAGCGGATCGGGAGACCTGCAGCGCGCAACGGCTTGTGTCGAGCCACGCTGGGCAGACGCCGGCTTGACGTCGCAGCACGTCGATTTCGCTCAACTCCATCGGAGTGAGTGGAGTAGGTGAGATGACTTGATCGAAGGGCAGCCGGTGGCTCAGGTTGCGCGGTTCAAGCGACAAACGGCAAGCCGGGCTGCTGCATCTCTCCCGGGCTTGCCGTTTGGGGGATCGTTTTGCCGGCGGCGGCCCCAATGACGGTCGGCCGTCGCTGCCAGGCGAAAGATCGGTCTCAGCTCTTCTTGCCTTGCTTCTCGTAGTCCTCCAGGGCTTTCTTGATGATTGGGTCAAGCCGAGCATTGACATTCGACTGCTCGCCCCGCCACTTGTCTATGATCTTGCCGTCGGGGCCGATGACGTACAAAGTCGGGAAGCCCTCTACTTCGTAGATCTTGGATGCCGCGTCGCCGTTCAGGATGACCTGGTAGTTGCATCCACCCTCCTTCACCATGGCGTTCGGCTCAGGGCTGTTGGGGCGTAGCGAGCAGCTAACGCCGTAGACCTCGATCTTCGGGTTATCCTTGACGCTCTCCGTGAACTTCCCCATCTCCGGCATCGATTTCTTGCAGTGAGGGCACCAAGCGGCGAAGAAATGCAGCACCGCGACTTTGCCCTTTATTGTGTCGAGCGTTACCACCTTGTTGTCCTGAGTCTTCAACTCGAAAGAGGGAGCCGGGAAGCCGATCTCCGGCTTGGGTTGTGGGTTCTTTCGCCTGGGTGACTCAAAGCCCGCCTTGGCCGCCTTTTCCACCTGCTCGACCGAGGCGATGGCGTCAATGCGCCCCACGCTTTCGTCCCCCAGCTTGACCAATGCGGTTCTCAATGTGGCGTCTGCTTTTTCGCGGGCGGGTGCGTCCTTGGCCTGGTCCGCGACTCGCACGGCCTCTTTGTGCTCCTCGCGCCGGGCCGCCGCGCGTTTCAGACAGCTTTGCAGGGCTTCGTCCGCCGCCGTGGCCTGGGCTTCAGTAAGACCGTACTGCTGGCGTGCTTCCTTGTAAAAGTTCTGCCACTGTTCTTCATTGTCGCTGACGGCCAGCGACTTCGGGCGCTGCGCCGGCGGCGGCGGTGGGGAGACCTCGGCTACCGCCTGGGGTTGTTTCGCGGCGGGCTGCTTGGTGGCAGGATCCGGTGCCTCAGGCTTCGAGTTTGTCGGCTGTTGCTTTGCATCTCTCCGCGAAGCAAGGGCGCCGTGGGGCGGCTGTTTAGCCGGCAGCTGCTGTGCGGCTGGCTCCTTGGCAGCGGCCACAGGTTGCTTTTCCGAACTACCCTGCTGTTGAACGCAGCTCACAAAAGCAACAATGCAAGCGAGCGACAGCGTGCACACGAGTACGTTCCTCAACCATGAACCGATCATAAGACCTCCCGGAGACAGTCCGTCGCGCAGGCCTGCACGGTCACACCGGGCCTGCCCGCGGCTCTGTTTGGCGAATAGCCCCATCGAACGTCAGCTTATCGCGGCTAACCACGTCGCGCAGCACTCCATGATACCTACGGAACGGCCGCCGCGTCTACCCGTCGCCGCCAGGCCTGGAGTTCTTCGGGCTTTATCCCCGCCCAGAGCCCGGCTTTGCGTCTGATGGCCTCTTTTTGAAGCCGGGCGAACCGCTCCCGGTGGATGTGCTGAAACCGCCCATTGGCACAAGCCATGCCGCCCCTGATGAGCAGTTCGTTCAGCATTTCGCCGCTTTCGACAAGGTAAACGTAGGCCCAGAGCCGCCCCGATTTGTCGCGGGGCGCTCGCATCGGGTCCAGTTCCAGCCGCACCCGCTTGCCGATCGCGCGCTGCTGAAGGAACTCCGCTGCCCGCCCCAGGTCCCCACCCGCCTCGCCCGCGGTATGCACGGTCTCGGGACGCTCTACGCCCCACAACCTGATCCGCGTGACCGATCGGCTTCCCGGCGGGATGCTCGCCTCAATGGTGTCGCCGCCCAGCACCTGCGTGACGGTGCCCTGGGCGCCGTGAAAGTCGTCGCGGTCATTCTGGTGATGCCAGAGCACGCCGGCATGATCAAGCGACGACAGGATCGCCAACGCGACGACAACGAGAACCGTCGCCACACGCCGGCGCCGGCCTGGAGACGGCCCGAATGACGGGGCGTCGCCTTTCATCCTTGCGGATTCCTCCTTCTTGTCCACATGCCGTGAGCGTGTTGTCTGTCCGCGCCGAACTTCCGTGGTCAGCGATCGTCGCCGGCTGGTTGTGCAACTGGTTCCTGCTCGAGGGCCATCGCCGCATGCACCGCCCGCAGTGCCCGTTCGCCGTCTTCTTCCTTCACCACACAACTGATGACGATCTCGCTGGTGCTGATGTTCTCGATGTTCACGCCTGCCTGGCGCAAAGCCTCGAACATCCGTGAGGCCACGCCGGTGTGGGTGCGCATCCCCACGCCGACCACTGACACCTTCGCCCGGCCGTGACGGATGCGCTGCAACATGCCCGGGATCTGGGCGGCAATCTCCTGGCCCATGGCCCGCGCCGCCTCGATGTCCGTCCCATCGATCGTGAAACTGATGTCGGCGGTTGTTTCTCCTTCGTGAACCACCTGAATGATGTCATCCACGGCAATTTCACGTTCTGCCGTCCGGTTGAAGATCTCGCTGGCGACGCCGGGTTTATTCGGCACGCGGCTGAACTCTACCCGGGCCAGGTTTCTCTTCAGCGCCGCTCCGCGAACGATCACCTGATCGAGATCCGTGGATTCTTGCACGATTTCCGTTCCTTTCGCGTCGGAGAAGCTGCTGCGCACCAATAACCGCACGCCGTAGTTTTTGCCCAACTCGATGCTCCGCGAGTGCATCACCTGAGCGCCCAGCGAGGAGAGCTCCAGCATCTCATCGTAGAAGATGTAATCGAGCTTTCGGGCGTCCGGTACAATCCTTGGATCGGCAGAGTATATGCCGTCCACATCGGTATATATTTCGCAGATGTCAGCCCCTAGCGATGCCGCCAAGGCCACGGCCGTGGTATCCGATCCGCCACGTCCCAGCGTGGTCACGTTCTGGGCCTCGTCCACGCCTTGAAAACCGGCCACGATGACGATGCTGCCCTGATTCAGCAGCGAAACGATACGCTTCCGCTCGGTGATCTGCCTGATTCTGGCCCGCCCGAAGCTCCGGTCCGTTCGCAGGCCGATCTGCCCGCCCGTCAGGCTGATCGCGTCATGACCGGTATGATGAATCGCCATGGCCATCAAGGCAATGGAGACCTGCTCGCCAGTGGCCATCAACTGGTCCATTTCGCGGCGGTTCGGCCGATCGGTGACCTGATATGCCAAGTCGGTAAGATGGTCGGTGGTATCGCCCATCGCCGATACGACGACAACCACCTGGTTGCCGTCTTCCTTGGCCCGGATGGCCCGGCTGGCGGCGCGGTGGATCTTCTGCGCATCCGCCAGGCTCGACCCGCCGAATTTTTGAACGATCAGGCCCATCACAAAGCCGTCAGCCGTCAGCCATCACCTCCTCGCTTTCAAGCATCGGTTCGGCGAAGCGCACCGGCTGAAAGCAGACGGCTGATGGCTTCTATTTCCACACTAGTTTACCGCTCCCCCGTCGGATTGCGCCCATTCGATACACCGTTTCCCCCAGCCTGCTCAACTGTCGCATCACGCTATTCGCAAACAGCGGCCGCACGACCAGCACGTAGCCGATGCCCATGTTGAACACCCGGTACATTTCCTCCTCGTCTACTCCCAGCCGCTGCAAGATTCGGAAGACCGTTGGGACCGGCCAGCTCCCCCTGGCGATGCACACGTCGCAATTCTCGGGCACGACCCGAGGGACATTTCCTTCCAGCCCGCTGCCAGTGATGTGGGCCATGGCCCGGACAGCGCGTTTGCGTCGATAGCGGTTCAAGACCGCCAAGATCGATTTGGCATAGATCCGCGTCGGGCGCAGCAGCGAGTGGATCAGCTCCCGGCGCGTGGTGATGGTCTCTTGCTCCGCCCGCGCCGCTGCTCCTCGCCCGTTCTTTGCCGGTGGGACGACCAGCTCCTCCGGCAGTTGCTCACCCTTCGGCAGACGCTTCAGGAGCCGCCGGACCAGGGCATAACCATTGGAATGAACTCCGCTGGAGGCCAATCCCAGCACCACGTCGCCCGGCTCGACGCCCCGGCCGTCGATGATCCGTTTTCGTTCCACCACGCCGACGCCGAACCCGGCCAAATCGAAGTGCCCCACTTTGTAGAGGTCGGGCATCTCAGCCGTTTCGCCGCCGAGCAGCGCACAACCGGCCTCGATGCAGCCCCGGGAGACGCCCTCCACCAGCTCCGCGATCCATGCTGGCCGCAATTCGTGGCAGGCGATGTAGTCCAGGAAGAACAACGGTTCGGCGCCCATCGTCAGGACATCGTTGACGCTCATCGCAACGAGGTCGATGCCCAGCCCTCCCATGCGGCCCGCTTCCATCCCCAGCAGCAGCTTCGAGCCGACGCCATCCGCTCCGGCCACCAGCACCGGCTCCCGGTAGTTCTTCCTCAGAAGCCGTTGCGGATAGTCCAGACACATCAGACCCGCGAACGTGTCCCCCCGGGAGAGCACGCGCGGATCGTGCGTCCGGCGCAATGACCGCTGGATCATGTCCACCATGCGATCATTCGCCGTGATGTCCACGCCGGCGGCCTTGTACGTCAGCTTGCCGGCTCCCTTCGCACTGCCCTGCGCCATCGCCGTCCCCAATGCTCGCTTTGCGGGAAATTCGTCGAATCAGGAACCGCGACAAGCTATCACTCCCCGACCCGCCTGTCGATGGAGGCACGACCGGTAACCGCAAATCCAACGCCTGGAATTCTCCCCATGCCGCTCCCGCGGCGTTGAGCTTGTCGCTCGGGCCTGTTATCATGCTCCCCTTGGCTATGCCGCGCAGCGCTATGATCATCCTGATTATTTCTGTGGCGATCTTCCTGGCGCTGTCGGTTCCCGTCTGCATGTATTACGGCAAACCTATCGTTCGTCCCGCCCAGCCGGACGAGGGCATCGCTCTTGGCGGTGATCTGCCCACGGGCTACATGGGCCTGCTCCGCGCCGCGGGATGGGATGAACGCGTGGGTGACGCCATTGCGCTCTGGGTATCCGTTGCCCGACAGGAGCTCATCGGCATCCAAAACGGCCGGGTCGTCTGCAGGTATCCCTGCTCGACCGCGGCCGCCGGCGCCGGAAGCCGGGTGGGCTCCTGGCAGACGCCGCTCGGCTGGCACGTCATCGACGAGCGCATCGGCGATGGGCTTCCGGTCGGAGCGATCTTCAAGGAGCGGAAATATACCGGACGTGTCTGGGACCCGGAGAACAGGACCCACGACGATCTGATTCTCACCCGCATCATGTGGCTTCGCGGTCTGGAGCCGGGCCTCAACCTGGGCGAAGGCGTCGACTCGCACGCCCGTTTCATTTACATCCACGGCACGCCGGAGGAGGACAGGCTTGGCACGCCGGCGTCGTTGGGCTGCATTCGCATGGCCAACCGCGATGTCGCCGAGTTATATGACCTAACCACGACCGGCACGCCGGTCTTGATCACTGAGTGGTGAGCGCCGGCGGAAGCACGGCGCAGATGAGCCGCAACCAAAGTAGCGTCGGCCCCCCCTGGCCGACGTGGAACACGGGAAAATCTTCGCGCCCTGAGAAGATTTTGATCGTTTGTAGTACGGAGAAGTTCATGTCTCTAGGGCCAGTGAGAAAGGTGAGCCATGAAGACCAGAAGCTGCCGCAAGACCGCCGGTGCCGTTTCCCTGTTCATCTTGGTGCTTGTCCCTCCGTTGTACGCCGATCAGGGCTCTCCGCCCTCCAAGCCGGACCCCAAGCTTGTCGACGGCAACACTCAGTTCGCCCTCGACCTCTACGCTCAACTGCGCAGCGGCGACGACAACATGTTTTTCTCGCCGCTGAGCCTGTCGACCGCGCTGGCGATGACTTACGGCGGGGCCCGCGGGGACACCGCCAAAGAAATGAAGCAGGCCCTGCATTTCGATCTTGAGTCGGCCCAACTGCACCCGGCGATGGCGGGGCTGCTGGGGGGCCTGGAGGCGCCCAAGGAGAAGGCTCCCTATCAATTGAACATCGCCAACGCCCTTTGGGTAGAACAGAGCTACGGGCTCTTGCCCGATTTCGTGAAGCTTTGCCAGGACAACTACCAGGCCGTTGCGCGGCCGGTCGATTTCAAGACCGCCGCGGAGGCCCAGCGCAAGATCATTAACGATTGGGTCGAAGAACGCACCAGCGGCAAAATCAAAGATCTCCTTCCCGCGGGCACCGTGGCCGCTGACACCAGGCTTGTGCTGACCAATGCCATCTATTTCAAAGGCAATTGGAAGGAGCAGTTTGACCGCGCCAGGACCCGTGAAGCCCCATTCACGTTGACCAATGGAAAAACGGTAGTCGCCCCGATGATGGGGCAGAAGTGCCACGTAGGCTACATGGAACAGCCGGACCTTCAGGTGGTGGAGATGCCGTACAACGGCGACGCTCTCAGCATGGTCATCCTGCTTCCTCGCAAGGTTGATGGGCTTGCGGATCTGGAAAGAACGCTGAATGCGCAAGCTCTTGGCGGCTGGATCGGGAAACTGCGCGCCCAGGAGCTCTACGTTGGCTTGCCTCGGTTTACCATGACCGCATCGTATCAACTCAATCCAAAGCTCCAGGCGCTGGGCATGCGTGACGCCTTCTCTCAAACTGCGGCGGATTTTTCAGGGATGAGCGGCAAACGAGATCTCTTCATTAGCGCAGTCGTTCACAAGGCGTTCGTGGACGTCAACGAGGAAGGCACTGAGGCAGCGGCAGCCACTGGTGTCGGGGCGGCGGCGAGGTCGATGCCCCCCTCGTTCCGCGCCGACCACCCCTTCATATTCCTCATCCGCGACACTCGCTCCGGCGGCATCCTGTTCCTTGGCCGCGTGATGAATCCCAAGGCGTCGCCGTCGTAGGGCGACTTCCGCAGGCTATCACGCGCGGGCGAGGCCCGCTCTGCTTTGCTGATTGCTGACTGCTGATGGCTGAAAAAACGGGTTCGCCATGCAGGCGGCGTGAAAGGCGGCAGCCTTTCGCAGCCCGCACAGCGAACCCTTCGTGCCTCACGCCCTCTCCGGAATTCCGCGGCCTCGCGGTTGGCGGAGGACCGCGGCTTATGCTTCGAGGCCCTTGCTGATCTCGACCAGGTCCTGGGCCGTCAGGACCTTGTCAATGTCCAGGAGAATCTTGACGTCCTCTTTCACCTTGCCCATGCCCAGGATGAAGCTGGTATCCACCGACGCCCCCAGCGACGGCGGCGGCTCGATGTTGGCGGTGGGGATGTCATGCACTTCCTGCACCGTGTCCACGATGATGCCCATCAGCATCCCGACGTCCACCACGATGATGCAGGTCTGATCGTTGTATTCGGCCCGCTTCAGGCCGAACTTCGAGCGCAGGTCGATCACCGGGATGACCTTGCCGCGGAGATTGATCACGCCCTGCACGAAGTCGGGCGTCTGCGGCACCTTGGTGATGTCCATGATGCCGATGAGCTCGCGGACCTTCAGAATCTCGAGGCCGTACTCCTCGCCGTCCAGAAGGAAGGTCAGGTACTTGCCGCCGAGATCGGTCGTGGTGGCGATCGATTCCGTCAGTGCCTCACGTTTGGTGGTCTTGGGGGCCTCGAGTGTTGCTTCCATCTTTGTCGTCTCCTAGGCGCTGACCGGGACTGGCTCGCCCCGATCCGCGGGTTGCTTGGTCTCGTCTTCATCCCTTCCCTGGTTCTTCTCGGATACGGCTTGCCGAGCTTCCGGCTCAGGGAGTTGCTCGGTGGTCTCGGAGACGCAGGTTGTCGCGTGGCTGACTGCGTGAACCGCGGCGAGACCGGAGATTTCCAGGATCAGGCCGACCCGGCCGTCACCGAGAATGGCGGCGCCGGCTACGCCGCGAAGCCTCTCAAATCGATGCCCGAGCGTCTTGATGACCACCTGCTGCTGGCCGATCAGCTCGTCCACCACCAGACCGATCTGCCGGCCCTCGCAATGGGCAATGACGACCATGGCCTCGGTGGGATTCACCCGGCCGGTGAGCTTGAACAGTGACCCCAGTTGGATCAACGGGATCAGACGCCCGCGGACGTTGAGCACTTCGCCGCGGTGTTGCACCGTGGCGATCTTGTCCGCCGTGGGCCGCAGGGCCTGCTCGATGGCGATAGTTGGGATGATAAAGCGCTCCTCGCCCACCTTGATGACCATGCCGTCGATGATCGCCAATGTGAGCGGCAGGCGGATGGTGAAAGCGCTCCCCCTGCCCAGCGCGGAGGCGATATCCACCCGGCCGCGCAGTTGCTCGATGTTCCGGCGGACTACGTCCATGCCGACGCCGCGGCCGGAGATATCGGTGACCTGGGCTGCCGTGGAGAAGCCCGGAGCGAAGATCAGAGCGTAGACCTGCTGGTCGTTCAGTTCCTCACCGGGCTGAACCAGCCCTTTTTCGATTCCCTTGGCGATGAGCACCTTGGGATCGAGCCCTTTGCCGTCATCGCCGACTTCTATGACGATATTGCCGCCCTGATGCGAGGCCCGCAGATACACGTACCCGGTTTCCGGCTTTCCCGCGGCCCGCCGCACCTCAGGCAATTCAATGCCGTGATCCACCGCGTTGCGGACCATGTGGATCAGCGGATCGCCGATCTGCTGGATGACGTTCTTGTCCAGCTCGGTGTCCTCGCCGGTGATGGTCAGCTCCACCTGCTTGCCCGCCTTGCGGGCCGTGTCGCGGACCACTCGGGCCATCTTCTGGAAGGTCGGACCGATCGGCATCATCCGCATGGACATGGCCAGTTCCTGCACATTGCGGACGATCTTGCCGACCTGATCGACGTCCTTGGCCAGCTTGATATCGGTTGCAATCTTGCTGCTGGCGCCGACCAACGTCTGGGCGATGACCAGCTCGCCGACCATGTCGACCAGGCTGTCGAGCTTGCTGGTATCGATGCGGACGGATTGATCACCCGCACCCACGACGCCGGCGGGCATCGACGCTCCGGTCTTCTTCTGGGTCTGCGGGCGGATCGCCTGACTGACCTGCTTCGGCGTGGTGGCCCCCATGTCGATGAGGATTTCGCCGGTCTTCTTGCTGGCACTCTCCTTCTGCTGGGCTTCCAGCGCGATCGCCACCACTTCCTTTGCGCAAGCCCCTTGCTCGACGAGGTTCTCGCCGACCTTGTTCGTCGCCGTCCCGGCGGCGGGCTGTCGAGCGCCTGGCTCGATGCGGCCGGCGATCACTCCTCGAAGCTTGGCGATGATTTCGGTGACCGGCGGCTGGAAGATTTCGCCGCCGCTCGAGTCGGCCAGAAACGCCGCGATGCCCTTGAGCTGGGCCTTGAGGACGTCGACGACATCGAACACCACGTCGATCAAACCCGGCGTCACTTGCCGCTTGCCCTTGCGGGCCTGATCCATCAGGGTTTCGGCCTCGTGGGTCAGGCACGTGATGTCTCGCAGGTTAAGGAAACCGGCCATTCCCTTAATGGTGTGGAAAGGCCGAAACAGATTGTCGATGCTGGTCTTGTCTTCCGGGGTCCGCTCGACTTCCAGCAGGGCGGCCTCGATCGCCTGAATGTGCTCATTGGCTTCCTCCAGGAAGCCTTTGACAAACTCCATTTCCTTAGCGTCGATCCTCTGCGGGACCTGCTCATAAGGAGCTTCCTCGGATGCAGGCTCCGGGTTCGAGGCTTCGGGGGCAGAGGCGGTCTGCACTGGCGGCGCAGCCGGGGAAGCTTCAGGCGTGTCGGCCGAGGGCAGAGGCGCCTCAAATGCCGCTGGCTGCGGCTCGACGACCGCCGGCGATTCATCGACCGGCTGCTGCCCGGATGGCGTCGTAGTCGGCGCCTGAGCCGCCAGCTCGCAGGCTTCCGACTGCGGCTGGGGCTTCGCTGCCGGCTTGGATGTCTTGGAGGCTGCCGGATCCGTCGCGGCCGTGGACACGATCGAAGAGTCGGCGCCCAAGAGAGCGGCAAGCTTGGCTGTCGCGGCGATCACCGAGGCGATCGTGGCGTCGGGGTCGGGCGCTTCTCCCAGGATGATTGCTTCCAGAAGCTGGGCTACCGACCGGGCTCGCTCCGGCAGGAACGACGAGGCCTTATCCTTGCTTTGGGCAGCTCCCTCCGCCATGGCCTCGCACCAGGAGTGCATTTTCGCCAGCGTGCCGAGGTCATCCTTCTCCACCGCTTTGGCTGTTTGTGACAACTGCCCTAGCAGTACGGGAATATCGTGTGGACGCTCTTGGCTGGTTGCCATCGATCCTTCAAGCTCCTGTAGTGTCGCATCCTTTGCGAGGAGCGCAAATGCGACCCCGAACGGTGTTCCGAGGCGTGAATGCACAAATCCGCGCCTGTTTCCGCTGGCTCCCGACATAGGTTTTTCGGGCGGTTCAGAGCATGCCTTGAGACTCCAGGAATCCTGGGAAAGCCTGGCGGGCGGGCGTCGTCGAGTCTGAAAAAAAGGCCGATTTGAGGCTGTGATTGCGTTATTGAAGTCGGCACATGCTGCCGGACCACACGAGTCGCGGCGGGTAGACGGTCAAGACAAGCTCCGGGCGGATAGACACGCCCGAGCGATCTGATCGCCGCCGGCCCAAGTGGGCGAGCATGCCGCTCTTCAGAAGTGGGCGAATATCGCAGCCCCTGTCGGCGCTGCTGCTTCTCGACCTCCTTGCACTCGGTGGTTCCCGGACGACGGATAAGAGATGTGGTCCGTTGTTGCACACCGCTGCTCCAGCGCCGGACGACAGCGGCACAATGTTCCTGTCACCCTTGAGCAACGCCTCGGTCCTCGTTCGGGCGGTGATGTCGCTGTCGATGCCCAGAACCAGCGGGTTACTCTTCAGCCGACCTCATCAGCAGTGTTCCTCGTCTGTCGACGACGGATGCGCATTCCTCGGCTTGAACCGACAGGCCGCTTGGCACGCATTTGCGAGCTTGCGGAGCTCCTCGGACACCTTCTCCAGACCGTTCGCTGCGTCGAACCCGGCCGTCAAGCGGGCAAGCAGATTGGCGACATGGTGCTGTTCGGCCGCGCCGCCGAGCTGCCGTAAGCGGCGAATCACCGCGGTCAATTCCTGGAGCGGTTCGGCCGACTCCGCATGCCTTACGGAATTAATTCGCGCCTCCAACTCCGCGAGAAGTGCAACCGCCTGATCGTGTTCTCCCTCGTGGCCGGTCGCAGTGGCGGTGTCAGCATCCGGCTCGGCCCGCGAAGCATTCACCGGAGCCCATCTTCCGGTTAGATGCCGCTCAAGGACTCCAACCAAGGCATGGCGGCTGATCGGCTTGACAGCGTAGTCGTTGCAGCCGGCGTCAAGGCATCGGCGTCGATCGCCCGCCATGGCGTGGGCGGTCAAGGCCACGATTGGGCCGGTGTAACCGTGGTTGCGGAGCACTAGGGTCGCCTCATAGCCGTCCATGCCCGGCATCTGCATGTCCATCAAGACCAGATCGAAGGGAGGAGTTGCCGCTTCCGTGCCGGGCTTCATGGTTGCCAGGACGGCATCCACGGCCTGTTCGCCGTTTTCGACCATGACGACATCGGCGCCGGCCCTCCTCAGCACGAAGGAAATGAACTGCCGGTTGTCCGGTCCATCCTCCGCCAGGAGGACGCGGCAGCCGAGGCTGGAGACCGGCTTCCTCTGGGCGGGCCTCGGGGCGGTCTGCGCGGCCGCGGCGACCAGCTCGCTGGTCGGCTCGATCATCTTGATGCCGTCGACGGAACCCACCGCGATCGTCAGCCGGAACGTGCTGCCTTCACCGAATTCACTTTCCACGGTGATTTGTCCGCCGAGCATCTCCGCCAGCCGGCTGCTGATGGTCAGTCCCAGGCCAGTGCCCCCGAAGCGCCGGGCCATGGACGCATCTGCCTGAGTGAACGGCTGGAACAGTTTGGAGAGGTGCTCGGGCTTCAGTCCGACACCGGTATCAATCACATCAAACTGGAGGGATGGGCCTGGGGCGGGCCGATGTGCGAATTCGAGACCGGAGGGGCCGGGCCCATCTGGGCCGATAGCCGAGTCATCGTCCGTATTCGGCGAGGCTTCGCGATGGGGACCCGCCAATCGCCGGGCCGTGGGAGTCCCGCTGCCGGGCACAAAGCGCGTGACCAGCCGCACTTCTCCGAAATCAGTGAATTTGATCGCGTTCCCGATGAGATTGATGAGGATCTGTCGCAGTCGCATCGGATCGGTCTGGATCCTCTCAGGAACAGGACCTGCGTATTCGATTTTGATTGCCAGATTCTTGGCTTGCGCTCGCACGCTCATCAGCGAGGCGACTTCACTGACGATCGCGCACGGCGCGCACTCGATCGTCTCGGTCGTCAGCTTGCCGGCCTCGATTTTCGAAAGATCCAGAATGTCGTTGATGATGTCGAGGAGGAATCGTCCGTTCCGTCTGATGGTGTCGACATACTGCCGGTTCGTCGCTCGCTCGTCGCATCCGCTCCATCGAGGGCACTCCGAGCAGCACGTCAAGGATTCGTCAAGCAGGTCGGCGAAGCCCAGGATGGCGGACATGGGAGTGCGAATCTCATGGCTCATATTGGCCAGGAACTCGCTCTTGGCGCGGGTGGCGGCCTGCGCCGCCGCGGAGGCGGCTGCCAGTTCGCTGGAGATCAGCTTTTCCCGCTCCAGCGAGCGACAGAGGGCGGCGTTGTTGTCGCGAAGCTGTTCCTCGCGAAGGATGTCTTCGCTGACATCGCGTTCAATCGCCACGTACCCGGTGATTTCACCGTTTTCACCGGCGACGGGGGCGACTGTCACTGCCGCATGGTAAAGGGTTCCGTCCTTTCTGCGATTGGTCCGGCGTCCCGACCACACTTTCCCCGCCTTGGCCGCCTCGGTTATCTCGCGGCCGAGCGCGGGTCCCTCTCCGGCGTTCAGTAGAGGAAGCAGTTGGTGGCCGATCGCCTCCTCCTCGGTGTAACCGGTCACCACGGTGAACGCGGGATTGACGTTGGTGATCAGGCCATAAGCGTCCGTGAGCACTACGGCATCGGCAGCAGCCTCAATGGCTCGCACCAGCCTTCGCTGCTGGGCCTCCGCCCGCTTCCGCTCGGTGATGTCCAGGATGACCGCCACCACACCGCCCACCTGACCGTCCGGATTCAAGAACGCGGCCTTGATGAAGATCGCGTCCCCCATCGTGCCGTCAGGGAGGGGGATGGCGGCTTCGTAGCTTTGATGCCCCGCCCCTTGCAGCGCGCGGGTTGCCTGTTCGGCGTGGAGTTGGGCCATGTCGGGGGGCCAGAAATCGAAGATCGTCTTCCCTATGATTTCGGCCCTCGGCCGGTTGAGCAAGTGTTCGAAGGCGACGTTGCATCCCAGGTAACGGCCCTGGCCATCCTTGTAATAGACCGGGCTCGGGATGCTGTCTATGACCTTCTGGAGGAAGGCGTGTGCGGCCTTCAATTCGTCCTCTGCACGCTTGCGTTCGCTGACATCGCGGAGGATCCCCACAGCGTAGCGTTGGCCGGACAGCATGATGCCTGATACCGAAAGCTCGACAGGGAACTCCTCCCCGCTCTTTCGCAGGGCCGTCAGGGCCGCAGTCTTCCCCAGGGCGGGACCTTCACCGGTCGCACAAAAACGGTCAACGCCTTTCTCGTATCCCTCTCGGTACTGAGGCGGCGCCAGCAGCGTGTGCAGATTGCGGCCCCGCACTTCATCCCAGGAATAGCCGAAAATGCGTTCCGCCGATTCGTTCCAGTAGGACAGTCGGCCTTCGTGATCCATCATGATGATGGCGTCCAGGGCCCGGGTGGTGATGCTGCGGAAAAGCTCTTCCGATTCCCGCAGGGCTCGCTCGTCACGCTTGCGCTGGGTCATGTCCCTGGCAGTCGCGATCAGGAGCGGACCGTCAGCGGTCTCCTGCGCACGCAATCGTATCTCCACCGGGAAGGTGGAGCCGTCCTTTCTCCGGTAGAACGTTTCGACCGTCTCGTGCCCACTGTCGATGAGCGCCGCGATTGTGGCGGCGGTTGGATCCCTTGGCGCGATCGGATCAATGTCGTGCGGTCCCATGGCCAGCAGCTCATGGCGTGAATAGCCGAGGACCTTGCAGGTAGTGTCGTTCACATCCACGAAGCGCATGGTCGTGCGATCCACCAGGAAGATCAGGTCAGCCGAGGTATCCAGGGCGGCGCGGAATCGCTGCAAATGTCGCTGCGCCCGTTGCATGGAGGCTTTGGCTCGGTCGGCGGCCTGCATTCCCACCAGCGCCTCTTCCCTGGCGGCGGCCAGAGCCGTCGCCCTGTTGGTTATGGCACGAGCACCGAAGCCCATCAGGGTCAGGCCCAGAATCCACAGCGCGGCATGGCCGTAAAGCAACGCCTCGCGATGCTCTTCCGCGCATGTCATCACGGAAGACATCGGCACCGCAAGACTGTGCCCGCCGCGCAAGTCACCGAGCTTGTAGCCTTGTTGGCCGTGGCAGTTCAGGCAGACCTGCTCGACGTACAGCGGACGGATCATCCGCATATAGGACTCATTCCCGATCTTCTCGATGGCGGCGACTTCCTTGACGCCCCCTTCTAAGCTCTCCAGGGCCCTTTGCTCCCAGGAATCCGCCGCGTTCTCCGGGCGAATCGGTTGAAGGCTGCAAAGGCGGTCGAAGGCGAGCTTCTGGGGGCCGCCAAGCTGGTGTGCCTGGCGAAGCATGTAGGCCGAGTTCACCAGGGTCAGACAACGTCCCGAAGGAGTCGTCACGTCTCGCTCAGGCAAACTCGCCAGGTACGGGTTGGGCGGATTGTCTTCCGTGGCTGGCACGTAGACGCCGCCCTCGCTCGAATTCCAATGGCGGAAGAGGTCGTCCATGTCGAACGCGGCCCGCGCCTGGGCCAGTGCAGCCTGCCGTGACTCGCGATCATGTTGCCGGGCCTCCCACCAGAGGGATGCGGCAATCGCCGCTGTCCACGCGATGGCCAGGGCCAGCGCGTACCCGCGAATCCACATCGGCCCGGGTGTCTTCTCGCTGTCAACGCGGCAGCCCGGCATGAGATGGTCCCCTCACGATCGGCCGCCCGCCGAACAGCCTGGCGCGTCACAAGAGCGCAGTCCGATACTGTCGGCGCGCAGCCCCGCGTCGTTAGGTCGGCAGTCCGGGACAGAGCCTTAAGTCTCGTCTAGAGTTCCGTGAATTTCACCGTGAAGTGCCTCAGCGCCGGCGGTTCCTCGGTGATCCGCAGGCCGCGAAGCGAGTGTCGGTTCTTGTGCAACTCGATTGCGGCCTCGGTCACGTAGTCAATGTGGCTCTGGGTGTAAACACGGCGGGGAATCGCCAGCCGGACCAACTCCATGGGCGGTGGCGTCCGGCCGGGTCCGCCGAACATCACGCTGCCGATCTCCACGCTGCGGATGCCGCCGACGCGATACAGCCCGCACACGACGGCCTGACCCGGAAACTGCTCGGGGGGGATGTGCGGGCAGAATGACTTGGCATCGATGTAGATCGCATGGCCTCCCGGCGGCTCGACAATCTGAATGCCTGCATCCAGGAGCTTCTGGCCGAGGTACTCAGTGCTGCGAATGCGGTATTGCAGGTAATCCTCGTGCAGCACTTCCTTGAATCCCTGAGCCATTGCCTCCAAGTCCCGACCGGCAAGACCGCCATAGGTGACATAACCTTCGGTCAGGATCAGGAGATTCGAGGCATCCTGGAACAACCGCTCGTCGCGGACCAGCAAGATGCCGCCGATGTTCACGATGCCGTCCTTCTTCGCGGAAATGGTGGCCCCGTCGACCAGATCGAACATCTCTCGGGCGATATCCGCCACCGGGCGGTTCTGCTGGCCGGGCTCGCGCATCTTGATGAACCAGGCATTCTCCGCGAAGCGGCAGGCGTCGAGGAAAAACGGCAGGCGGTACTTGTCGCAGACAGCCCGGACGGCCCGCAGGTTCTCCAGACTGACCGGTTGCCCGCCCCCGCTGTTGTTGGTGACCGTCACCATGACCACGGGGATGCGATTGGCGCCGACGCGGCGAATCAGGTCTTCCAGGGCCTGGACGTTCATGTTGCCCTTGAAGGGATGGCGGTTGCGTGGATCCTTGGCTTCGGGAATGGCCAGGTCGATGGCCTCAGCCCCGCTGTGCTCGACGTTGGCCCGGGTAGTGTCGAAATGGGCGTTGTTGGGAACGACCCTGCCCTTGCCGCCGAGAATCTCGAAAAGGATGCGTTCGCTGGCCCGCCCCTGATGCGTGGGCAAGACGTGCTCAAAGCCGGTAATCCTGCTGATCTGCTCCTTGAAGCGATAGAACGACACCGCCCCCGCGTAGGATTCATCCGCCCGCATGACGCCGGCCCATTGCTCGCTGCTCATGGCTCCGGTGCCGGAGTCGGTCAGGAGATCGATCAGCACGTTGGCGGCCTTGATCAAGAACACGTTAAAGAACGCCTCTCGGAGGATCGTCTCACGTTGCTCGGGCGTGGTCATCTCGATGGGTTCCACGACTTTGATCTTGAATGGCTCAATGATGGTCTTCACCGGTGGTTCCCCGTCAAAAGGATGGCAGGAAGGCATCGCGGATATGCCGCACGTTCGCCTCCCCGGTTTCCGGTATTATCACGCTGACGGCGTCAAAGCGGTAGGCGCAATCGGGCCAGCGGTGGCGGGCCAACCAGATTCTCGCGGCTTCCTCAAGGCGTCGTTGCTTGCGGGGCGTGATGTTCGCTTCCGGATCAGCCGGGGCATCATCAGATCGCGTCTTGACCTCCACGAAGACGATGCAGTCCGCCTCGCGGCAGATGAGGTCGATCTCGCCCGCCGGGCAGCCGAAATTGCGTGCCAGGACGCGGTAGCCCTGGCTTTTGAGAAATCGGCAGGCGGCCAACTCGCCGGCCTTGCCCAACTCTTGCTCTTTGCTAGAACTCACGAACCATGCCCGCGAACTGATCGATCCCCCAGACCATAGTGACGACCCGCCACCGTCGCCTCACACATGCAGGGGCAGGTTCCGCTCGGCCTGAGAATCGGATGAGGACAGACCACAGGAGCACGAGGCGTCAGACGGTCGCAGCCACTTCCGCCTTGGCGGGTGCGACACTGGTTTTCGTAGTCGACGGGATGCTCCCATCGGGCGCAGCGCCTTCGCCGGCCGCCGCCCTGGCCGCGGCAGCAATACGCCGCTCGCGGAGTTTGCGGGCCTTCCCGACGCGCTCGCGGAGGAAATACAGCTTGCCACGGCGGACCTTTCCGCGGCGCTGGACTTCGACACTGACGATCCTCGGCGATTGGAGCGGGAAAACCCGTTCGACGCCCTCGTTGGCGACGATTCGCCGGACGGTGAAGGTTTCGTTCATCCCCTTGCCTCGCCGCCCGATCACCACGCCAATAAAAGGCTGGATGCGTTCCTTGGAGCCCTCGATGATCCTCACGCCGACGGATACCGTGTCGCCCACATCGAACTTGGGGGTTTCTTTCTTGTGACGGGCCGCCTCGACGCTTTCAATAAACTTGTTTCGCATGACTGTGTCTCCAGGGTCGCAATCACTGATCTCGGCGAGCCTCGTTTCACTCCTGCCAAGCTCCGCTCACCGCGAAGGCTCTCACGAACGAATTCGTCATCCCAGCGCTAAGGCTTCTTCGGCAACAAATCCGGTCGGCGCTGGGCGGTTCGCAATCTCGCTTGCTCTTTTCGCCAGGCCCGGATCTTCGCGTGGTCGCCGCTCAGCAGAATCTCCGGTACTTCCATTCCTCGAAATACACGCGGCCGCGTGTACTGCGGGTACTCCAGGTACGCCGCGTGGTCCATCGCGTCGTCGGGCCCCTCCACCTCCGGCGCCCTGGGCGATGATATCGAAAACGAATCGCCCGATGCCGCCTCAGGATTGCCCAAGGCGCCCGGAATCAAGCGAACCACCGCATCCACCAGCACCATGGCCGCCGCTTCCCCGCCGGAGAGCACGTAATCGCCTATGGAAATCTCCCGCGGCGACAGGCCCAGGCAGATGCGCTCGTCGAAGCCCTCGTAGTGCCCGGCGATCACGATCAGCCGGCGGCGAGCAGCCAAGTCCTCAACGATCCCCTGGTTCAACCGCTCTCCCTGCGGTGTCAGCAGGATCAGTGTCGATTCTCCTTCCTCGAGTTTCTCTATCGCCTCTACCGCGTCGAACACCGGCTGGCACATCATAACCATGCCGGCGCCCCCGCCGAACGGCCGATCATCCACTGTCTGGTGCCGGCCGCTTGCATAATCCCGAATGTTGTGACACTGGATTGTCACGAGGCCCGCGTTCCGCGCCCGCCCCAGTATGCTCGCCGCGAAAAACGGCTCGCAGACTTCCGGGAACAGCGTCAGGACGTCGATCCGCATGACCAGCTTTATCGAGGCGCCGCTCTCGCGGTCGGGCCGCCAAAGCCTACGACTTTCCTTTCACTGAAATCCCGTTCTTCTTCAGCAGCTCTCGGACCGTGGGCGTGATCTTGGCGCCCGTGTTCAGCCAGTATTGGATCCGCTCCTTTTTCAGCCGGACCTGCTTGCCGGGATCTTTCTCAAGCGGATTAAGCGATCCTAATTCCTCTATAAAACGACCGGTCGGGGCAAACCTTGAATCCGAAGCTCGCAACCGGAAGGATGCCCTGTTCCGGCGACCGCATCGTACCAGTCGCAATGAAACCGCCATAGATTCCTCAAAAGCCTTTCACAGGATCAAGCGGCCCAAGGCCGCCCGGAACGACTTCCGCCGGGCGCGGCCGCAAAGAACCCCTTATGATAGCCATTTCCAAATGAAACGCAACCATGCGCTGTTTCCTGTTGCGAGAAGGGCCGCAAGACGGGGTCGCGGCGGCCGTCAGGGATGACGGCCATTGTTTTGAATGCTCGCCGCCTGTAGCAGATCGAGGGCCAGGGCCGGGTTATCCAGGGTGATGAGCGCAGGAAGCAGCGAACGGCTCGCGGGAGCCGTAACTTGTTAATTTTTAGACGGTTAGAGTATGTCAGGGTTTCCATTTGCCTTCAGACGGCAGACCCGTCGGTACCAGCTCTTTCGCGCAAGGCTGTAAACGCTGCCTATCAGATGTGGTCCACTAATGTGCCATGCTGGCAGCAGGCCTGCCTTGTAAGAATTGTCGGGAGGCGCCAGGGGTGGATTGCAGAGCGAGCGGTATATGCGGGGCCACGCTGACAGTCCACCCAGGCTTGAAAGCTCATACCTGCTCACTTCGGCAAATCTTGTCAAAGGGGGCCGCTGAATCATGACGGCTCCTAACGGTTCGCCTGGCTCAAGCGAATGGGTGCTGCGGGCTGGGACGGTCGTCGGGGATGCGACAGACGGCGGCATCTCGCAGATGTCCGTGCTGCGCTGCGAACTGATCAGGTCTCACCATGTACCGTGGTTTTGGCAAGCATCCTGGCACGATGTTCTTGGGCGGCAAGCGACAATTGGCTGCCGTGCAGTTCACTCGCTGACTCGCCGGCGGTGACGCGGATCCGACGAGCTTTTCCAACGGCACTGGGGCCGCAACGCAGCGATTTCCGGCCTCCGTTCGGCCGATTG
>DATKKX010000187.1:0-5847 GCA_035542775.1 Phycisphaerae bacterium
CTCCCCGACGGTGATGAACTCGATCGGCTCGTCGGCGAAATCGAGCGCCCCTTCGACCAGCGAAAGCAGCTCAGCCAACTCCTCCCGTGCCTTCCGGGCCGTCCTGGCCAGCGCGCCGTGCAGCAACCGCTCGGCCGCGCGAAGCTGATGATCGGATCGCGCTGCGATCATGCCGGCGATGCCGTGGACCTGTGACAGATCGAACGCTCCCGCCAGAAATGCCCGTGCCGTAAACTCCCCCGGTTCCGCCCGTCGAGCCCCCGCCGTCAAGCACGCCTCCACAACCAGCGCCAGCACGCCGGGCGCCCCCAGCAGATGCAACTCGACGACATCCTGCCGCGTGTAGCTCCGTGGTGCCCGAAACAGGTAAGCCGCCCCCGGCAAACGGCCCGGCGCGACCTCGATCTGCCCCTCCAAGTACCGGCTGTCCGCCACGGCTCCCGGCTCGTCACCTGTGGAAGCGGAGAACACCCCTGCCGCGATAGCCACCGCCTCCGGCCCGCTCAATCGCACGATCCCCCGCGCCCCGCTCCCCCGCGGCGAGCTGATCGCGACAATCGTATCGTCGAGATTGATCAATCCCCCTCACGCTCCCCTTCGGCATCCCTCCACCGGCTCTTGGCGGTCTCAGACTTTGGAGCCAGTGCGGGCAGTCCGTGCGGCTCGGCCTTGCCGTGCTCATCAACGGTGCAGAAAAGGAACGTGCCGGTCACAACCATCTTCTGCTCGTCTTTCGGCTGGAGCTTGCGGCCATCCACGCGAATGCCGATCGTGGATTCACCGACGTAATCCACTCGCCCGGTGAACTGGATGATCTCTCCGAGCTGGGCCGGTGTTCGCATCGACAGGCTGCGGATGGACATGAACACCAGCGGCCGAGCCACGTCGAAGCAGCTCTCCGCCGCGATGTAGGCCATCTGAACGCACCATTCGGCGCACCTGCCGGCATACAGCGTCCGGTGGTGATTCAGATCCTCACTCTTGACCAGGTGCGTCGTGCTAATCGTTAGATCCGACAAGTCGCCCTTTCGCATGCGCGGCCTCTGCTCTTCGCTCCAATGACCCGCACGTTCTCGTGCATCAACCAGAAGATTCGACCGGCGGCCAGTATAATCCACGCCCAACCGCTCGTCAGCAAATCTCTCGATAGAGATCCGCCCACTGGCCCGGCGTCACATCCTCCGGCCGGCGCTCGCCCGCGATACCAACGCCACCGAACGCCGCGAGGCAACGGTCGGCATCCTCCCGCTGCCGGGCCAAATGGGCCATCGTTTTCCGGCGATGAAGGAAGAACGACCTGACGAACTCGGCAAACCTCGCGGGGTCCCGTGGGCCCGCTTCCAGGGCCGACCGCCGATCCAGACGCATCATCACCGAATGGACCTCCGGCTCCGGCCAGAAGGCCTGCGGAGGAACGCGACAGATCCGCCGGCCCTCCGTCAGAAGCTGCGCCACGATACTGACCGGCCCGTACTCCGCGGACCCCGCCTCGGCGAAGAATCGCCCCCCGACCTCCGCCTGCACGGTGAAGCACAGCCGCTCGAAGGGCAACGTGCCGACAAGCAGGTCTACGATCAGCGGCGTGGCAATGTCATAGGGCAGATTGGCCACCAGCTTGAGCCGACCGGCCGTCGACGACAGCGCATCCTCGACCGCCTGCTGCAACTCCTCCGCGATCGCCGATTTCCTTGCCAGCGCGTCGCAACGCAGCAGCGTGACATTCCGAAATGGGGCAAGGCACTCGCGAGCCAGCCCGGCCAAGCCCTCGTCGATCTCAGCGGTGATGACCCGGCCGGCCCGCTCCGCGAGCAGGGCCGTCAGGCAGCCGGTCCCCGCCCCCACTTCCAGGACGCAATCCCCCGGCCGCAGCTCGGCACTGTCCAGCAGCTTCGTCATCAGGTTGCGGTCGATCAGGAAGTGCTGGCCGTGACGCTTACGGGGCGACAACCCCGCCATCGCCAGCATCCCACGAAGCATCGTCTTGGTCTGGAAAGCCGCCTTCCGGGGTTCGGGAATCATGCAATCGCACCTTCCTCGCGCGCCGATTATAATGGGCCGCGGGACGAGGAGGGATGACAGACTTTTACCAGCCCCAAGCGCCCTCGCGGGGTGGTCTGCCCCCGCGACCCGGGCGCCCGAAGGAGACAGCGATGCAGTCGTTCGAAGTACTCCGCGAGGCGGCCGACAAGGTCGGCGTGAAGATGCTGGCCGCGAGGCTGCATGTCAGCCCCGCGCTGGTGTACAAATGGTGTGAGGAAGCCGACCCCGATGACCCTGACGCCAGCGGCACGCTCAATCCGCTTGACCGCTTGAGGGAGATCGTCCAACTCACCGGTCATATCCCCGTGGTCAACTGGCTGTGCCAGCAGGCTGATGGCTTCTTCGTCTATAACCCCACGAAAGTCAGCCCCGACATCGACAAGGACCTGCTTCATTCGACGCAGCATCTGGTCCAGGCATTCAGCGAGCTCTTGAACGAGGTCAGCGAATCCGTCACCGACGACAGCGCCATCGACCCTCGTGAGGCCGAGCGCATCCGCCAGGACTGGGAGCGGCTCAAGACGACCGCGGAGACCTTCGTCGTCGCCTGCGAAAAAGGGGTGTACCGAAAAACCTCGCCCAAAAAACCTTGACGGTTCACGGTCATCGTCTCCCGCACGACCGCAAATCACGTTGATGCCGATGGGACTTGCCGGTCGGAGATGCACACGGTCGGCGACCGCACGTCAACCCGGGAGGTGGGTGTTCCTCTTGATTTTCCGGACCCGACTGAGGTACAATGACAGAGCGCCCGGGCGGCCCGGGGGTCGGCGTCCGCCCGCGCCACGCTCAATTGCGAGCGCACCCTGCTGGCCTGGGGAGTAACTTCCAGCCTCGTTGCCCTCCGTAGGCACCGCAGACATCCGAGACGATCGTGAAGAGGAGGAAGGCAATGCAACGCGAGCACTTTGCGTTCCGTCTCTGCGCTTTCTTGGTCCCTCTCTGCCTCGTTTCCATCGCCGATGCCAGCGACATCGGGCAACGGGTGGCGGGCGAAGTCAGTCAATCCACATATCAGCACCACCTGGATGACTTGTTGTTCACCCACAACGGGAACAACCGCGACGTCCTGACGGGACCGGACCACACCCCCGCCCGCGACAACATCGCAGGAGCGTTCGTAGGTTACGGGCTCGGCGTGGAACTCCAGAGCTTCACCCACGACAGCACAACCTGCTACAACGTCATCGCCACCCAGTTCGGCACCGTGCACCCCGACTCATATTACGTCATCGGCGCCCACTACGACTCAGCCGGCACCCCCGGCGCGGACGACAATGCATCAGGCGTGGCCGGCGTCCTGGAAGTTGCCCGGGTCCTTTCGGCGTACGAGTGCGAGTACACCATCAAATACATCGCCTTCGACGCGGAAGAGCACGGCCTGGTCGGCAGCAGCGCGTACGTCAGCGCCCACCTTACCGATGACATCCGCGGCATGATCTCGATGGACATGATCGCGTACAACAACGGCAACAACCAGGCGGAGGTGTTCGGTTTCGTGTCATGCGGCGTGATCATGAACCTGCTGAGCAGCGCCATCGCCGAGTACGGCCGCGGGCTGACCGCTGCACTCATCCCGGAGAGCTATCCCAGCAGCGACCAGGGGCCGTTCGAGAGCGCCGGTTTCCATGCCTGCCTGCTGATCGAAGACAACCCCGACAATAACCCGTGCTATCATCACGCCTGTGATTCGGTGGATACGGCCGGTTACATCAACTACGCCTACGCTGTGAACATGACCCGCAGTGTGGCTGGATTCCTCGCCGACAGGGCCGTTGCCCAATGGCCGGTTGACTGCACCACGATGGCGCAGTGTGAGCCGGCGGACCACGACGGCCTGGACTGCAACGGCAACGGGGTGTGGGATAAGTGCGATATCGCTTGTGGAACAAGCGAGGACGTGAACGCCGACGGAATCCCCGACGAATGCGAGCCGCACGAAACCTGGTACGTGGATACCGCCCATTGCCCGGGCCCCGGCTCCGGCAGCCAGACCGATCCGTTCTGCAAGATTCAGGATGGCATCAACGCCGCCAGCGGAGGCCCAAACACTGTCGTCGAGGTCATTGTTGCTGATGGCACGTATACAGGCACGGGCAACAAAAACCTCAACTTCAGCGGGAAGTCCATCACCGTGCGAAGCGCCGGCGGGGCAGCTCATTGCGTCATTGATTGCCGAGGCAACGGGCGGGGCTTCTATTTTCACACCGCCGAGAACGCGGGTGCAAGGGTCGACGGCTTCACCATTCGCACGGCCAGCAACAGCGGCATCTCCTGCGAGAACACCAGCCCCACGATCGTCAACTGCACAATCACCGCCAGCGGTGGATCCAACGGCGCCGGCGTCTACTGCTCCGGCGCCAGCCCCACCCTCATCAACTGCACCATCAGCGGAAACCTGGCTCTGTACTGCGGCGGGGGTGTTTACTGCACCACCTCATCATCTTCCTATCACTCCAATCCGAAGCTGATCAACTGCATCATCAGCGGCAACACGGCTTCATCCGCAGGTGGCGCCGTCTACTGCACCACCGCCTCAGCGTCGTACCATTCCACTACGACTTTGACCGCCTGCACGATCACCGGCAACCGGGCCCCTTCAGGTGGCGGCGTTTACTGTGATGGCAGCACCACCTACCTCCGGGCGACCGAATGCACTATCGGCACGAACGCCGCGACTTCCAACGCCGGAGGCGGTGTGTTCTGCAGTTCCTCCAGTCCGAGGCTGACCAACTGTGCCATCAGCGCAAATACGGCGAGCTCCGGCGGCGGTCTGTTCTGCTGCTACTCCTCCAGGCCCACTCTCACCAACTGCGCCATCAGCGGGAATGCAGCCCCAATTGGCGGCGGTTTGTGCTGCAGGTCATCCTCTGCCCCCACGCTGGTCCACTGTACCATCCGCGACAACCAGAGCAGTGGACCGTCCGGTGCCGGCGGCGGCTTGAGCTGCGACGCATCGACCCCCATGCTGGCCAACTGCACGATCAGCAGAAACACAGCGACGGTGCGAGGCGGCGGTGTGGACTGCACAAACTCCCCCAACCCCACCCTGACCAACTGCATCTTGTGGGGTGACACGCCGTTGGAAATCAGCATGTTCTCAAGCTCCCCAGTCGTGAACTACTGCGACGTCCAAGGCGGCTGGCCCGGCACCGGCAACCTGAACATTGATCCGCTCTTCGTCGATGCCGCCAATGGCGACTTTCATCTTGCCGCCAACTCGCCCTGCATCGACGCCGGCGATCCGGCATCGGACTTCAGCCTCGAACCAGAGCCCGACGGCGGCCGGATCAACATGGGGGTTTACGGCAACACGCCGGAGGCCGAGTGCAAGGCCTGGCTGAACATCCTCAGCTACGGGCTGGTCAGCAAGACACGTGTCGGGCGGACCCTCTTTGACTACCAGCTTAACCTCAGGATCAAGAACGCCAGCGGCACGATAGCCACGGACGTCATCGCCGAGTTGCTCAGCGTGCCCGACAACGTGACCATCGTCGACAACCAGGTAAACGTGGGCACGATCTCGGCCGGAGCGACAGTCACCAGCACGGACACCTTCACCATCCGCGTAGACCGCTCCACACCGGTCTCGGCCCTGCCGATCAGTTGGCGGGTGACCTACACGCTGGACGGCCGAACGGAGGATCGCGTGTTGGCCGGTTCGCTCACCGCCAGCACGCTGGACCCGAACAAGCTGCCGATCGATGCCGTGCTGCTGCCGGCCGGCGAACATCGTGTCGCGCCGCCGGGCGCCGGTTCCGCCGAGGGCAGCCCGTCGTCGCCGGCACCGTTATCGGGCACAGCGCG
>DATKKX010000188.1:0-2987 GCA_035542775.1 Phycisphaerae bacterium
GCGGGCGGTGGAAAGCGCAGCCGGGAAAAGCAGGCGGGAAAAACGCGAAATGACGGCGCGGGTGCCCTTCGCGATCAGCCGATCTCGCCATATAAGGCTCGCGCGACCACCAGATTTTGTGGCGGTCGAAAATATTTGCAGGGGGTAATCAACTTTCCTTGTTGACACGAGGGGTCGGAATTCACTATCTCACCGCCACCGTTGCCGGCCCTGGTCGGACACGCGGCGCACGGAAGGGTGGCCGAGTGGTTAAAGGCAGCAGACTGTAAATCTGCCCGCGTTAGCGTACGTAGGTTCGAATCCTACCCCCTCCACCAGCCCCGGGCCGCGGGCGGAGGCCGAGAGTAGAAGAGCGGTTCATCGGAGGGTCGAAACCCCAGGGAATGAGTGGCGGAATAGGCGGGTGTAGCTCAATGGTAGAGCTCCAGCCTTCCAAGCTGGCTACGTGGGTTCGATTCCCATCACCCGCTCCACGCCGCTGAAAGCGCGAAACGGGCGAAACGGAACACCAGGATTTTCAAAGCGGGCGCAGTCCCGAGAGGCACAGAGAGAGCAGACATGACGAAGGCGAAGTTTGAGCGGAACAAGCCGCACTGCAACATCGGGACGATTGGTCACGTTGACCACGGGAAGACGTCGCTGACGGCGGCGATCACGAAGGTTCTGGCGGAGACCGGTGGCGCGACGTTCATGGCGTACGACCAGATCGACAAGGCGCCTGAGGAGAAGGCGCGCGGGATTACGATCAACACGGCGCATGTGGAGTACGAGACGAAGAACCGGCACTACGCGCATGTGGACTGCCCTGGGCATGCCGACTACGTGAAGAACATGATCACGGGAGCGGCACAGATGGATGGGGCGATCCTGGTTGTGTCGGCGGCGGACGGTCCGATGCCGCAGACGCGCGAGCACATTCTGCTGGCGCGGCAGGTTGGCGTTCCGGCGCTGGTTGTGTTCCTGAACAAGTGCGACATGGTCGAGGATCCGGAGCTTCTGGATCTGGTGGAGCTGGAGGTTCGCGAGCTTCTCAGCAAGTACGAGTTTCCGGGGGACAAGATCCCGATCGTGCGGGGCTCGGCGCTGATGGCGCTGGAGGGCAAGGACCCGAAGCTGGGCAAGGAAGCGATTCTTGCGCTGATGAAGGCGGTTGACGAGACGATCCCGCAGCCGACGCGTCCGAAGGACAAGCCGTTCCTGATGCCGATCGAGGACGTGTTCACGATTTCGGGTCGCGGCACGGTTGTGACGGGTCGTGTGGAGCGCGGCATCGTCAAGGTGAACGACGAGGTTGAGATCGTCGGGCTGAAGCCGACGACGAAGACGGTTGTCACCGGCGTTGAGATGTTCCGCAAGCTGCTGGACTCGGGCGAGGCGGGCGACAACATCGGCGCATTGCTGCGTGGTACGAAGCGCGAGGAAGTCGAGCGTGGCCAGGTTCTGGCAGCCCCGGGCTCGATCACGCCGCACACGAAGTTCAAGGCGGAAGCCTACATCCTGACGAAGGAAGAGGGTGGGCGGCACACGCCGTTCTTCTCGAACTACCGGCCGCAGTTCTACTTCCGCACGACGGACGTGACGGGCCAGGTGGTGCTGCCGGCGGGGACGGAGATGGTGATGCCCGGCGACAACATCGCCATGGAAGTGCATCTGATCGCCCCCATCGCCATGGACGAGGGCCTGCGCTTCGCCATCCGCGAGGGCGGCCGCACCGTCGGCGCCGGCGTCGTCGCCAAAATCATCGAGTAGCCGGCCCGCAGGAGTGTAGCTCAATTGGTAGAGCACCGGTCTCCAAAACCGGGGGTTGGGGGTTCGAGACCCTCCACTCCTGCCAAACCGGAAGCAGGCAGCAGGTCGGAAGCGAGTTGAAACAATGAACGGCAGCAATCCCGGCGCCAAGGTGAGCCCGGGCCAATTCATCCGCGAGGTGCGTCAGGAGGCCGCGAAGGTCACCTGGCCGACGCGCAAGGAAACCCTCGTCACCACGGCGATGGTCTTCGCGATGTCGATCGCGGCCGCGTTCTTTTTCTTCGTGATCGACCAGATCATGTCGGCCGGCGTGCGGCTGCTCTTTGGGCTGGGAGCGTGACCATGGCGGCGCAGTGGTACGTCATTCACGTTTATTCCGGCTTCGAGAAGAAAGTCGCGGGTTCGATCAAGGAGCAGGCCCAGCAGAAGGGCATGGCCGAGCAGATCCAGGAAGTGATGGTCCCGACCGATAGCGTGGTCGAGGTGCGCAAAGGCAATAAGAAGGTGAATGCCGAGCGCAAGTTCTTCCCCGGCTACGTGCTGGTGAAGATGGATATGACCGACGAGAGCTGGCATCTGGTCAAGAACACGCCGAAGGTGACGGGCTTCCTGGGCGGCCGCGGCCGTCCGTTCCCGATCACGGAGAAAGAGGCGGACCGGCTGTTGCGGCAGATCAAGGAAGGCATCGAGCGGCCGAAACCGTCGATCACCTACGAGATCGGCGAGCAGGTGCGGGTCGTCGACGGTCCGTTCACCTCGTTCAACGGTATGGTCGAGGAAGTGGACGAGGACAAGGCGCGGCTCAAGGTTTCGGTGTCGATCTTCGGCCGGCCGACTCCGGTCGAGCTCGAATACGCGCAGGTCGAGAAGGTCTGAATAGAGTTTTTCTGCGGCGAGGGTCGATGCGGACCTTGCCCCGGGACGGAAGTTCAAACCCGCATCTAGGGCGTTGACCGGCGTAGGCCGCTTCTTGCGAAGCGGACCCGGCCGGGAGCCGAAAGGACGTGAGATGGCAAAGAAAGTCGTTGGATTCATCAAACTGCAGGTCCCGGCCGGGCAGGCGAACCCGTCGCCGCCGATCGGGCCGGCTCTCGGCCAGCGCGGCCTCAACATCATGGAGTTCTGCAAGCAGTTCAATGCGCAGACCCAGAAGATGGAAGCCGGCATGCCGATTCCGGTGACGATCACCGCGTATGGCGACCGCACCTTCACCTTCATCATGCGCACGCCGCCGGCGA
>DATKKX010000189.1:0-9939 GCA_035542775.1 Phycisphaerae bacterium
CGCGCTTGTACTCCGCGGAAGTCACGCCCAGCCAATCCCACAGCCCTTTGGTAACGATCTTGCCGCCGACAACACCGATCGAGCCGGTCAGCGACGCGGGATCAGCGAAGATGGCGTCACCCTGCGTGGAGACGTAATAGCCTCCGCTGCCGGCGACGTTGCCCATCGACACGATGACCGGCCGGCCGGTCGCCTTGAACCGCTTGGTGGCCTCGCAAATGATGTCGCTGGCGATCGCCGAACCGCCGGGCGAGTCCACACGCAAAACCAGGGCCTTCACGGCATCGTCTTTCGCCGCCTCCGCGATGGCCTTGCGCACGGTGATCGAACCGGCGCCGGAGGAACCGCCGAAGGGGCTCGGCTCCGACTTGCCGTCAAAGATCATCCCCTCGACATAAACCACGGCAATGGCCGGCTTTTCGGATTTCGCCTTGGGCTTCATCGCCTCGGAGAAGATCTGGAAGATGGCGAACGGATTATCGAAGTTGACCTCCGGACCTTCCTTCTTGCCGTAGTTCGAGACGACCTTGGTATCGCTGCCGTATTGCTTCTTGATGCTGGCGATGAAGCTCTCGCGGTACTGCAGCTGGTCCACCAGCTTGGCGTCCAATGCGTCCTTGGCACTGAACCACCCGGTATCGATCAGCTCTCGCACCCGCTCCGGGGTGAGCTTGCGGCTCTCGGCAACAGCCTGCACCATCTGATCATAAATCGAATCGAGCAGATGGTTGGTCTGCTCCTCCGATTCCTTGCTCGGGCCGGTGCGATAAAGTGGCTCGCCGGCGGACTTGTAGGCCCCGCAATGCAGGATGTCCGCCTGGCAGCCGATCTTGTCCAACAGATTCTTGAAATACAGACCTTCGCCGTAAAGGCCGTTGAAGATCACCTCGCCGGTCGGCATCAGGACCAGGCGGCTGGCGGCCGAACCCAGGATAAGGGTGCGGTTGGTCAGCGTATTGCAGTAGACCAGCACGTCCTTGTCCGCGGCGCGAAGGGCATCGAACTGGTGGCGAAGCTCCTGAATCTGACCTATCCCCAGTTGAGCCTCTTCGATGTCGAAGATAACGGCCCGCAGATTGTCGTCTGCCCGAGCGCGCCGCAGCTTCTCGGTCAGATCGAACATGGTCATCTGCCCCTTATCGCCGAGCAGCGCGGAGAGGCCGAAGGTGTCGGGAGCTTCCTGCAGCGGACCTTTCAGCTCGAACACCGCGACGATCTTGCCTTCGCCGGCCATCGCCGGGGTCGCCACGAACAAGCCAAGGACCGCGCACGCGATAAACCAATGTTTTGCCCTGAACATCTCCACAAACTCCTTCCAGATGGGGGTCGATCTCCCGCTTCGTGTCGTCAACGTCACCCCGAGTGGACTAACGCAACGCCTGGGCGTCTCTCACGCGAAAAACGCCCAATCCGCCACCGGCCTCGCCCCCTCCCGGCGGAGGCACCGGCGGCGACCCAGATTGACTTCCGCGGCGCCGGCCCTACCCGAAACAACCTACGGCAGCATGATAGGAGCGCGGGCAGCCCTAGACCACCCTGGGGCTTGCGTCGGCCCCGTCGGCCGTGCATCCTACCCGTACGAGGCTTGGCGGCAGATCCGGCTGCTTCAGCGGCTTCTGCCCGCTGGGCTTCAGGCCCGCCGTTGTCCGGCTGGTATGGCTATGCCCGAGCCGCCCCGCCTCCCGACCCGAGCCACGATAACAAGGGACCGACTCAGATGCTTCGTCTTTTGAACCGGATTGGACTCGCACTGCTTGGTGTCGCTTTGGCGGCCGGTTGCCAAACCGGTTCGTCGGACGCTGATCGCCGCCTGGTCGCCGAAGTGATCACCGCCTCGGAGATCGCGCCGAACCTGCGTACGCTCTGCATGCCGGGCGGCAGGTTGAGCGGGTCCGCGAATGGCGAGGCGGCTGAGCAGTGGGTCGCCAACAAGGTCCGGTCGTACGGCCTGTCCAACGTCCATTTCGAGCCGTTTGCCATGACCACCTGGCAGGACCGAAGCACTGAAGTCACGGTGATGGATGATCCGCCCGTGACGCTTCATCCGGCGCAGGTCCTGGGCAACTGTCTGAGCACGCCGGCTGAGGGGATCACCGGCGAACTGGTCGACGTGGGCAAAGGCACGGCTGACGACTTCGCGGCCAAGGCCGACCTGCTCAAAGGCCGGATCGCCTTGGCCCACCACAGCAACGTCCACCGCGGAGCCCAGATGCGCTCGGCATTGCAGGCCGGGGCCATCGGGATGCTGCTCGGCTCCGATCTCGAGGACCAGGTCGTCGTCGGCAACTGCCACGAAGGACCCAAGCCCGAGCCGGGCGTGGCCATCGGCAAGGCGGACTGCGACAAGCTGGCGGCAAGGCTGGCCGCCGGAGAGGCGGTCAAGGTCAACATCAAGGTCGAGGCCGAGGCCTGGGAGTGCTGGCCGCGAAACGTCGTCGCCGAGATTCCCGGCCGCGGATTCGACGCCGGCGACGTCGTCCTGGTCGGCGCCCACCTGGACAGTTGGCACCTCGCCGAAGGGGCCATCGACAACGGCACGGGCTCGGCCACGATCCTTGAGGCCGCCCGGGCTCTGATAAGGATAGACCCGCATCCGCGGCGGACCATCCGCTTCGTTTGGTTCATGGGCGAGGAGCATGGGCTGCTGGGCAGCGAGGCCTACGTGAAGCAGCATGCCGGCGAGCTGGACCACATCGTTGCGATGGTCAACGTCGACATGCCCGGCGAGCCTCGAAAGATCATCTCCTTCGGGCACCCCGAGGTGATGGACCTGGTGCGATCAGTGCAGCAGGAACTGCCCGGCTATGAGATCGAGCAGCAGGTCGTCGAGGCCCATGGCGGCGGGAGCGACCACTCCTCGTTCATGCAGCAGGGAATCTGCTGCCTTGCCCTGCACGGCGATCTGGGTCCGGGCGTGAAGTACTATCACAGCCACGACGACAAGTACGAGCAGGTCGATCGCCGGGGCCTGAACGGCGCCGCTGCGGTGATCGCCGTGCTTGCCCACCGCCTGGCGGAGAGCCCTGAGCGACCGGCCACGCGTCTGACGCCGACGACACACCCCGGATGGCATTGAGCAAGGTTGGCCCCGGGAGCGCGAGGCTCCCGCCGAGCCGCCTCGCTCCGCCTCCGTTTCACATCCGCATGATGTCATGAAGGTAACCCGTCATTGAGGCGGCTGAGCCGGCTGGGCGACCCACTTCGCAACGTATTCGCGAATCCAGGGGATATTCCAGAAGTAATCGGTGTGGTCGCCGTTGTTGCCGAAGGCGGTCATTTCCTCGGACCACTCGACCTGCTCCAGCTTTGGGGCGGTCTGGTTGAAACCGCTGATCGCCGCAGCGGCCGTATAGTTGCCGTCGACCGTACCCATCAGCAGCAGCAAGGCGCCTCCCAATTGGGCTTCCTTCGGTGACCAGTAGACGATCACTCGATCCCGGACTTTCGCCAGCATGGGTTTCAGATCGTAGTCCGGCGAAACGCCTGGACTGAGCAGCAGAACCCGATCCACCATGGCGTCGCCCGGCATCTGCTCCGCGACCACGATGGCGACCATGCCGCCGCCGGAGAAGCCGAGTAATGTCACGGGAGCGCCGGGGTAAGTTGCTTGATAAGTAGCAATTCGCTGGGCCTCCTGCTGGGCCCAGGCCGGAAACCTCATCCAGAAGGGGATTCGGAACAGAGCCGTTTCCATAGGCAGTGTCCAACGGATGGATTCGATGGCCTGGTCCACGCCCGCCTCGCGCAAGCCGGTATAGAAACCAACCATTTCCGTCGAACCGCCGTCGTCACCCGGATACATGACAATCAGTCCGCGGCTTCGCTCCGCGTCGGTCGGAGTGGGCGGCGCCCAGACCTCGCAGCCGGCTGAAATAGCGAGGGCCACGCATGCGGTCGTGCGGATGATCCATCGATTGTTGAAAAAATGCATCGCACGGCCTCAGTTGAACAAGAGAGATCGCGGAGTGATTATCTGGAGGGGACAAAGATGTCAAGCGGCTCGCCTTGGCCCCCAGCCACGCCCGGAGGGCGCACGATTGTTGCCAGGGACTTCGAGTCCCTGGTGGCCAGGCTGCCTATGGCGCGCGCCGTCCTGTTTTTGCCTGCGCGCACCACCGGCCGACCCGGCCTGGCTGACATGTCCCCTGACTCGGCGTCGGGGGTCCTGATTGGTCCTTCCGGCGCGCCGGGCCTGCAGCAGTGGTGGCGACCATGACCGCCCATGGCCCCGGCCATGCCACCAGTCGCGGCCGTGCCACCCGGCGCAAGACGCAGGTCAGTCGGCACCGGGTGAACGTCGTCTGGGCATTCGCGACGACCGTGCCCTGATGGTGCTCCACACCATGAGGGACAAAGGCATCATGGCTGTAGTGCCCGGCCCGCAAAGGCCGCACGGCGCGGCTTGCTGTGCCGGAGGCGTTTCGCACGAATCCAGGATGCCGTTGCTGTCGGCGTCCAGCGCCGGGTTCGCCGAAATCTCGCAGGAGTCGAGAATCCCGTTGCCATTGCAGTCGAGGGTCGGATCCGTAGTTCTGCACGGGTCGACGAACAGCACCGCCGCCTGGCTGAAGATCTCGGCGCAGGCACCGGTTACCCCGCAAGCATACGATCCGCTGTCCGCCGGGGCGACCGGGTTGATCGTGAGCGTCGCCGTGGAGGAGCCGGAGACTGAGCCGCCGTCGGCAAGCACGACGCCGTTCTTGCGCCAGCGGTAGCTGAACGGGCCCGGACCGCTCGCCGTCACGGAGAATACCGCCGTCTGCCCCGCGGCCAGGCCTTGATTGGCCGGCTGCTGAGTGATGGAGTCGTCCTGGCAAGACCATTCCCACGTCTCGGAGCTGAGCGTGCCGCCGACCGCTGCGCCGCCGAAGAGCACGGTGACGATGCGAGCGCTGTCGAAGGCCATCCCGCATCTGGTGCGGGCCGAGGGCGCCGTCGCGGGGGAACGCTGCGTCCAGTTCGTGCCGTCCCATTCCCACGTGTCGCCGAGGTAAGTACCGTTCACGTACCCGCCGAAGAGTAGTGCCGCCTGCTTCCGGCTGTCATATGCCATGCCGCAGGCAAAGCGGGCGGGCGGGGAAGCGGTCGGTGACTTTTCCGACCAGTTTGTCCCATCCCATTCCCACGTATCCGCCAAGGCGTTTGTCCCGGATCCGCCGAAGAGCATCGTCACGCCGCGAGCGCTGTCGAACACCATCGCGGGAGCCTCACGCGGCGAGGGCGAAACGGCGGGAAGGCGTTGAGTCCAGTTGGTTCCATCCCACTCCCAGGTATCACCGAGGGCCGCGCCCGCGTGTACGCCGCCGAAGAGCACCGTTACGCCCCTGACGCCGTCATAAGCCATCGCGCCGTCGACGCGGGTCGATGGCGCGGTTGCGGGATTCCTCTCCGTCCAATTCGTGCCGTCCCATTCCCACGTGTCGTTCTGGTACCCCGCCCCCGTGCTTCCGCCGAAGAGCACCGTAACATGCCTGGCGCTGTCATAGGCCAAGAAGCTCAGGCTTCGGGGACCTGTGGGCGAGTTGGCAGGTGTTCTCTTCAACCAGTTGTTACCGTCCCATTCCCAGGTATCAACTGCGAGGCAGGCCACAGACACGCCGCGGGCACTGTCGTAGACCATGGCGGCCTCGCCGGCCGGCGGCGTGGCGGCGGGCGTCCTGAGTGTCCAGCCGCTCTGCGCATTTGCTCGAGCCCCGCTGGCGAGCAAGACCGCCCCCACGCACCACGCGGCACTGCGAAAGGGCCCGGCGGTCAACCTGGCAAAGCGGGAGCCGGCTCTCTCCGGCGGTGGGCCGCGTCGCGGCTCACGGCCGGCCTCCCGGAGCTTGTGGAATAGGGGCCAAGCGCGGCGGGACACGACTCTCCACGTGTGCTCTCTCATCGTTTGATCTCCGGTCCGAAGTCGTGCCGATTATAGCGCCACGGAGCCTGCCGGGCCGGGTGATTGCACATTGAAAGCAATGTGCGGAGTGCGGGGAGAAACACCGAAAGAAAAGTCGTAGCACTTCAGCCATTCGCATGAGTCACCCGGAGCAAAATGTTAAAATGGGCAATTTGTGCCAAGGGTAAATGTGGTGGCGCGGGTCCACGAGCGCGGTCCAGAATGTTGAGGGCCTAGCAAGCCGTTCGTGTGGATCCGGTCTTGGGCGGTCATGATGGTGGCGCGCGAACACTTATGCGAGCGAGGGATTCTCGCACCGCCCCCGGCGCGCGGCGGCATTATACGAGGTCGCAAGCAAAAACGCACGGCGTGAGTTGGTGACATCTCACGCCGCCGCGCGATAGTAATGCCGCAGTAGGCCCCCGAGGAAACGGCGGCAGTGGATGCGAACTATGTTCGGAGGGAGATCTGTTCCAAGCTCCTGCGGACGTCCGGCTGCGGCTGCAGGAACTGTTCGATTGCCAAGCCCCTGGTGCGGGCGATACTCGTTGAAAAACCGGATGTACTCCGCGCCGACGTGGCCGAAATGGCCCAAGCTGAAGCACAAGAAATAGTCGAGGCCCTCGCTCTTAAAGGCTCCTATCCGGGCCTCGCAAAATGCGTTTGTCTACGCCGCGGAATGCACCCGGTGGGGCCGAGGCGGCGCCGACTTTTCGAGTCACGCATCCCTTTCATCCGAGTCATGGCCAGCGGTTTTCGATCGTCACGATTCGCGATAACTGGGGGGACCGGCGGCTCTATTACCACGATCAGAGCGAGCGGTTGATCTCGATTCCGGATCGCTGGACGGACCTCGTGCCGCCCGACCCAGTAGTAGCCCTATCCGCCGGGCGGTCGCCGTTCCGCCTGGAAGACTTGCTGGAGTTGGTCCGCCTGCTGGCGGTTCTGGATCAGGAGGTGCGTCATGAGCACTGAACCTCGCCTCCTGAGGCGCAAAGGGAATTACGCCGTAAGTGTAAATACTATTATGCCGCTAATTGTGCGGGGTATGGCGGAGGGTCGGTCAGATATCCTGCGTATTACTTTGGTATTAAAGCCGATTTGGCGGGACGAAGGGGTTGACGGCTGGGCTCATATCGGCATAATTATATTAACACTCTATTCCCGGCCGACAGGAGGCACGCATGAACCCGCCACGCGACAGCAAGAGCCGGGCCCTGCGGAAGCAGGGCGCCCTACACACCAGACCCGAGCATGTCCGCGATCCCCTCTTCCAGCACAGCGATTTCTTCGATCCCCGCGACTTGGTGCTGGTCAAGTACGAGATGCTGCGCCGCGTACGAGTGGAAGGGCAATCGGTCGCCGCCGCGGCCCGGGCCTTCGGCTTCTCGCGGGTGGCGTTCTACCAAGCCAGGGCCGCCTATCAGCAGGAGGGTTTACCGGGTCTGCTGCCCCACCGGCGTGGCCCCAAGCAGGCCAGCAAGCTGACAACAGCCGTCCTGGAGTTCATCGATCAGCAGCGCGCCGCCGACAGCCACCTGCGCGCTCCCGAGTTGGCGCGTTTGATTCGAAAACGCTTGCGGCTCACGGTTCATCCCCGCAGTATCGAGCGGGCCTTGGCCCGCAGAGCAAAAAAGGGGCGACGCCGCGCATCATCATGAACTCGGCCACCGAAGGCGGCGATTGGACGGCGCAGTACGAAGCTCTTCGACGTACCGCCCTGAACAGGACCGACTCCCCCACCGCGGCCTGGGGACTCAATCTGCTCATGCGGCAAGGCTTGGCCGCCTGGCTGCAGGCCTGTCCAAGACCAGCCGGTTCCGAGCTCCCCGCTCCGCAGCTCACGCTGTCCCGTGCTCCTCCAGCCGCGCTGCCAGTCCCGCTGTCCAGCCAACTGGTGACCGTTCTGGCCAACATGGTTTTCACCGCAAGACAGGAGCGCTGGGCATGATCACCGCCAACGATCCGCGGCAGAAGGTGCGGGCGGAGCACCTGCAACGCGACGCCTACCTGTATATCCGCCAATCCACATTGCAGCAGGTTTTCCACAACACTGAGAGCACCCAGCGGCAGTACGACCTCAAGCAGCGCGCGATCGCGCTGGGCTGGTCGACTGACCACGTGCACATCATCGACGGCGACCAGGGCCAGTCCGGCGCCTCGGCCGCCGACCGCGAGGGCTTTCAGAAGTTGGTCGCCGAGGTGGGCCTGGGACACGCCGGCATCGTGCTGGGGTTGGAAGTATCCCGGCTGGCCCGTAATTGCTCCGACTGGCACCGGCTGCTGGAGATCTGCGGCCTGACCGACACGCTAATCCTGGACGAGGATGGCCTGTACGACCCGAGCAGTTTCAACGATCGGTTGCTGCTTGGCCTGAAGGGCACGATGAGCGAGGCGGAACTGCACGTGCTCCGCGCTCGGCTGCAGGGTGGTAGCCGTAACAAGGCACAGCGGGGCGAGTTGCGCTTCGCCTTGCCGGTCGGCCTGATCTACGATCCGCAGGGCCGGCTGGTCCTGGATCCCGACCAGCAGGTCCAGCAAGCCCTGCGTACGTTCTTCCAGGTCTACGAACGACAAGGCACGGCCCGAGCCGTCGTGAAGTACTTCGCCCAAAATCAGTTGAGCTTCCCACGCCGCCTGCGAGGTGGCATCAACAAGGGGCAGTTGGTCTGGGGGCCGCTGGGCCACTCGCGGAGCCTCCAGGTGCTGCGCAACCCACGTTACGCCGGGGCCTATGTCTTCGGCCGTACCAAGGCCTGCCGGCGACCGACCGGACGGGGTGGCTACAAACCCCAGCCGCAGGAGAAGTGGCACACCCTGATCCTCGATGCCCATCCCGGATACATCAGTTGGCAGCAGTACCAGGATCACTTGCAGATGCTGCACGCCTGTGGTCGCGCTCATGGGCAGGATCGCCGGCACAGCCCACCCGGGCAAGGTCCATCGCTATTACAGGGACTGGTAGTCTGCGGGGTCTGCGGCCGACGCATGACCGTGAGGTACCACCGTCGTGCAGCGACGCTAGTGCCGGATTACATGTGCCAACACGAGAGTATCGAGCACGGTCAGGCGCTCTGCCAGCAGGTCCCCGGGGCCGGAATCGACGAGGCCGTGGGTAAACTGTTGCTGGAGCTGGTGCAGCCAGTTACGTTGGAATTGGCCTTTGCCGTGCAAGCTGAATTGCAGACTCGGCTGGAGGAAGTCGGGCGTTTGCGGCGGCAGCAGGTGGAGCGCGCCCAGTATGAGGTGGACATCGCCCGCAACCGCTTCATGCAGGTAGATCCCAACAATCGGCTAGTCGCCGCCGCCCTGGAGGCCGATTGGAATGAAAAACTTCGAGCTCTGGCCACCGCGCAGGAGCAATACGAACAGCAGCGGCAGAGGGACCAGATAAGCCTGGATGATGCCAGCCGACAGCAGGTGTTGGCGCTGGCCCGCGACCTGCCGCGGCTCTGGCGTGATCCCCATACCAGCGACCAGGATCGCAAACGAATGGTACGCCTGCTGATCGAGGACGTGACGTTGACGAAGCCGGATCAGATCAAGGTCCAGATCCGACTGAAGGGCGGCGCCACCCGGACGCTCTTGGTGCCATTGCCCCTCAACGCACCCCAGCTGCGCGCCACCAATCCGGAAGTGGTACGCCGGATCGACCAACTCCTAGACGATTACACCGAAGCCGCCATCGCGGCCGAATTGAACCGTTGCGGGTACCGCACCGGGACCAAGTTGGAATTCACGGGCCATCTGGTTGGACGGATTCGGTACAATTACGGGCTGAAGCCGCGTCAGGAACGGCTGCGAGCCGGAGGTCTGTTGACTGCCGCGGAGATCGGCGCGCAACTTGGCGTCAAGGCTAAGTGTGTGGGCGTCTGGAGGCGCCGTGGCCTGCTGCGTGCCGAACCGTACAATGACCACAATGAGTACCTGTATGAGCCCGTAGGTAAGCACGGCCCGCGAAAACACCACGGCAAGAAGCTATCGGAAAAACAACAATCCCCGGAGTTCTGTGCTCACGCGACCAATGAGGTGCACCATGAAGCATAAGCGTTCGCATC
>DATKKX010000190.1:0-4002 GCA_035542775.1 Phycisphaerae bacterium
CCACTTGGGCACGCGGTCGGGCGGCTGTCGCCGTGAGGCCGTCAGGACTCGCTCTCGAGGCGTCATCTGCATGGGCGTCGCACTTTCCTGCGATGGGTGATCGGTGTCACCGGCAACGGATGGGTCGGATCCGCCGGCCGGTCCTCGCGGTCGGGCTCATGCCGTCTCCTGAAGCACCCGCGCGATGATGGCCAGGCTGCGTTCGAGGGCTTCGGGCGGAGCGTCTTCGGTCACGCTGATGGCAAAGCCGCGCTTGCCTCCGGCCTCGCGCAGCAGTTGGCGGGTATGCGCCTCGATCACCTCCGGGGGTTCCAGATGCACCGAACTGGTGAAGTTCAGCCAGAGCGCCTTTCCGGGCCAGGCGCGGCGGGCGTCGCGGACGGAGACGTTGCCCATGGGCGGCGGGGTCATGCCTTCAACGATGTCGCAGGCGGCCCCGGCAATCTGGTCGGCCAGGCCGCGCAAGCGACCGTCCATATGCACTGCGAGCAGCTTCCCCGTGCCCGCAAGGCGGGCCTTCAATTTGGCATACTCGGGCATCAGGTAAGTCTGGAATCGCTTCGGCCCGAGCGCGTCGGCGGTGATGTTGTCGGCCAACTGAAGGATCTCGACCGGCGCGTTGGCGGCCAGCGCATACACCTCCTGGGCGCGCTCGACCATCGAGGCGTGCAGGCCCTCGAACAACTCGCGGTGCTCGGCCGAATCCACGGCGAACCGTTCATAGCCCATCAGCAGGTAGAGCATCTCCTGCAGGGGCGACTTGCCCACCCGCACCAGCACGAGACCGTCGTCGCCGGTCCGCCGCCGGGCCTCGTGTATGGCCGCGTAATTGTCGTGGTATACGCCGTCGCGCAGATACGCCTCCATGACGGCATAGTCCTCCGGCCGTTTGATGAAGTGTTCGCAGATCCAGTTGGAGGCGTACGCCGGGTCGGGCTGGAGGGTCTGCCAGCCATCCCCCTGCGGCGTGTGGATCGTGCGCCGGGTCATCTTGCGGCCGTGCTCAGAGTACTCGCGCGTGGTGATCTCCACCCGCCGATGCTCGACCTGATGAGCCGGCAGCCGCGTGATCAGCCCGACGCCGGCCGTCCGCAGCTGCCGTTCGGCCATTCCCCGCGGCAGGAGGCCGTCATAGATCGTGAGCGGCACGCAATCCGGCTCCGACCAAGTGAGCGCGCACAGGATTCTCTCCCTGATCGTCATGGCGTTGGTTTATGTGGACGCGTTCTTCGTCGCCAGACAAATCAGGCAACGGCCCGGCGTGCCGGCACGGAGGTTCAGCTCTCGTCGTACGTCCGGGACCCCGGCGGCCGCAGCATCGGAGGAGCTGCAAGGGGAAAACATCTCCGAGGTGGCGTTCCGCCGCTGGAGGCGGGAATTCGGCCTGAAGGACGTCAAGACGGCCCGCCGGCCCAAAGAGCTCGAGAAGGAGAAACTCCGAGCCCGGGAGGATGCGGGCGGCACGGCGTAATCCAGCATCCCGGTGGTGTCTTTGCTGGAGGCAACGGGCGCGATTGCGACCCTGCTGGCTCTGAGCTTCAGCGCGCCGGCAATCGCCGCGAGCAATCTGCTCTGCCGCGGATCGAGTTCTAGTGTTGTGTCCCATAAGTAACTAATGTAATTATGGGCCGTCTTCAGGGGCATGAACCAAGGACGGCCACGGAAGTTTGAACTGAGTTTGCGTGAGTACGAACGCGAGAACCTTGTACGGAGGAGCGGGTCGCGCTCGTTGCCAGCGGGCATCGTTCGCCGGGCGCGTGGGATTCTGCTTTCCGCGGATGGGCACAGCAACCTGGCGATTGCCCGGCAACTGAAGGTTTCTGACCCAACCGTCTCCTACTGGCGTAAACGCTTCAGCGAGGAACGGCTGGCCGGATTGTACGATTTGCCCAGATCCGGGCGTCCGCGCACCCATGATGACGAACGGATCGCCGCGCTGCTGAATCGGGTGCTCCAGCGGCAACCGCGGCACGCCACCCACTGGACACTCCGCAAAGTTGCCGCCGAGACTGGCGTGCCGAAAAGCAGTGTGCACCGCTTCTTTCGTCTGTTCGGGCTGCAACCGCACCGCAGCCAGCGCTTCAAACTTTCCCCCGATCCGTTCTTCGTCGAAAAGGTGCGCGACATCGTTGGATTGTACCTCAATCCCCCGGCCAAGGCGCTGGTCCTCTGTGTGGACGCAAAGAGCCAGATTCAGGCGCTGGCGCGCACCCAGCCAGTCCTGCCGATGGGCGTGGGTTACCTCGAGGGCGGGACCCCCGATTATTACCGCCACGGCACGACCACCTTGTTCGCGGCGCTCGACGTCCAAAGCGGCGAAGTGATCGCCCAGTGCAAGCCGCGTCACCGCCATCAGGAGTTTCTGGGGTTCTTGCGCCACCTCGAGGCCAGCGTGCCCCCCGCGTTGGACCTGCATCTGATCATCGACAACTACGCCACGCACAAACACCCGACGGTCCGGGCTTGGCTGGCCGCTCACCCTCGTTACCACCTCCACGATACCCCGACCTATTCCTCCTGGCTCAACCACGTGGAACGCTGGTTCGGTCTGATTACCCGGCGGGCGATTCGTCGCGGCTCCTTCCGCAACGTCCAGGAACTCGTGCGCCGCATCGATGCCTACGTCACCCAGCACAATCGCCATCCTACTCCGTTCCTCTGGACCGCCACGGCCGCCTCCATCCTCGCCAAGCTCGAACGACTTTCTAAGGTTATATGTGGGACGTCACACTAGTTGGCGGCCCCGCCGCCTTTGCCGATGCGGTCACGAATTGGAACGAAGCCTTTGTGAATAGCTTGCTCGTTCCCGCCGAACGCGGACCCAATCTTCCGTACCGAACCCTGGCCATCATGCATGCCGCCATGTTCGACGCCGTGAACGGCATCGAGCGGAGATATGAACCGCTCCATGTCACCAGTGCGGCCCCGCCGGGCGCTGGGGTCGAGGCGGCGGCAATCCAGGCGGCCTACAATGTCCTCTCCGCCTTGCGCCCGGGATCGCAAGCCGCGTGGGACGCACAGTTGGCCGCGTCCCTCGCGTCCCTCCCCGGCAACTCCGGCGTGGCGCGATCCATCGCCCAGGGCCGCGCCTGGGGCACGACGGTGGCCAACGCAATCATCGCGTGGCGGTCGACCGATGGCACCGCCACCCCGCCGCCGCCGTATGTTGGAAGCGCGGACGCCGGCTACTGGCGCCACGCGCCGCTCGGCGCGGCGCCAGCCGGCGGTTATGTATACATGGGGGCAGTGCCCTTCGTGCTTAACGACCTTGCGGCCTTTGATCCCGGGCCGCCTTACGGCATCGCCGACCGGGCGGACGCTCTCGCCAGCGCCCTGTATGCGGCGGACGTGAATGAAACCAAGGCGCGCGGTGGCGCCACCAGCACGGTGCGCAGCCCGGCGGAACTCGATGAGGCCCTGTTTCTCGACGCCTGCGACCTGGCCAGTCTGAACGACCTGCTGCGGTCCAAGCTGCATCCAGGATCCCGGATCGTCGACAGCGCCCGCGCGTTTGCGCTCCTCAACCTGGCGTGGTTTGACTCCGTGATTGTCGCCTGCCGGTGCAAATACGAATATGCGCTGTGGCGCCCGTTCCAGGCGGTCCGGTATGCCGATGAGGACAACAACCCCGCCACCGTACCGGACGCCGCGTGGAGTCCTTACCTCCCGACCCCCTCGCATCCGGCGTATGTGTCGGTGCTCGTCACCACCCGGGCCTCCTTGCTGCAAGTCATCGCTTGTCTTGAAGGAGACTGTGGCCCGGTGGAGCTCACCGCGTATCGATCCGCCGCCTGTCCCGGCGGGACGAGGAGTTTCGAAAGCTTGGAGGCGGTCTCCGACGCCTGTGTCGACGCCCGCGTAAATGTCGGCCTCCAATTCCGGGACTCGGCCGAAGTCAGCCAGATGCTCGGCCGGCATGTCGGCGAATACATTTTCCGGACCGCGCTGCCGTGCGTTCGCAACCGGTGCGGTCCTCACGACCGTTGAGCGGCCGATGAGGCA
>DATKKX010000191.1:0-25863 GCA_035542775.1 Phycisphaerae bacterium
ACCGGTGTTCATGGGGCCGCGGCGCGTTTTGCGATCTCAGCTCAAATAATCCGCACGGAACCGTCCCTCCGGTTCGAACCGATTACTCCTGCGCGCCGCCGGCGCGGGCGGGCATGGCGCCCTTGGGGGCGACGCCCGGCCGGCGAAGGATGACCACCCAACGTCGGATCGTATCCAACGCGATGATCCCGGTGAGGGCTAGCATGATAGCCGCCAGCACGCAGGCCAGCCGGAGGAGAAAGCTCTGTTCCTCGGCGGGCTTGCTCAGCCACTGCATGATCTTGCCGACGCTCGCGGCCACCGTGGTTATCATCACGAAGACAAACGGAATGCCCGTGCACAGGGCATAGATCCGTTTCGGAGCATGCATCAGCAAATACGTCGTCCCAATCGCCAGGGCGATCGCCGCGAGGAGCTGGTTGGCGATGCCGAGCATGCCCCACAGCGTCCCAAGGTCGCCCAGATAAAGCAGGAATCCCCAGCAGAAACAGGTCAGAAGGCTCATGATCACGTTCATGGCCCAGTTCGGCTTGTGGCCGATGGCGGCCTTGGGCGTGAACTGAGCGGCGGTTTCCTGGAAGACGAAGCGGGCCACACGCGTGCCGGTCTCCAGCAGCGTGAGGATGAAGAGAGCCTCGAACATGATGACGAAGTGGTAAAAGTAAGACATCAGGTTCCGCAGCCCGGGGATGCTGGAGAAAACCGAGGCCATGCCCACGGCCAGCGTCACGGCGCCGCCGACGCGGCCGCGGAGGCCGCCCTTGCCGTCCTCACGGACCATCTCGCCGCTGCCTTTCTCCAGCGCCGTCAGCTCCTTGGCGTTCAAATCCCACCCGTCCTTGGCGCGGGCGGTGTCGACCATTTGCTGGTAGACAGCCTGCTGCCTGGGCGTGGCCTGGGCCACGTTGATCGCGAAGTAATCGCCGGGATCGAGAGCACAGGCCGCGATCAGGGCGGTGATGGAGACGAAACCTTCCAGGATCATGGCGCCATAGCCGATCGGCCGGATGTGTGACTCCTTGTAGACCATCTTGGGCGTGGTGCCGGAGGCGATCAGCGAATGGAATCCCGAGATGGCCCCGCACATGATGGTGATGCACACGTACGGCCAGACGGATCCGGGGATGACCGGGCCGCCGCCGGAGACGAACGGCGTCGTGGCCTGCATCTTCAAGGGCGGATGAACCAGGAAAATACCCACCGCCAGCATCACCACCACGCCGACCTTCATGTAGGAGCTGAGATAGTCTCGCGGGCACATCAAAACCCATACGGGCAGGATCGACGCGATGGTGGCATAGATGGGCAGCATGAGCTTCAGCGTGTTGGGGTCGAACAGCAGGCTGTGGCCGACGCCGGATTCGGCAAAAGGCCGCCCCAGGAACACGCCAAGCGTCACAATGATGACGCCGACGATCGAGGCCTCGCCGACATGGCCGGGGCGAATCCGATACATCCAGGCCCCGGTGAGCAGAGCGGCTGGAATGGTGACGACGATGGTGAACATCGCCCAGGGGCTCTCGGCCAGGGCGTTGACGACGACCATGGCGACGCTGGACAACGTGGCGACCACGATGAAAAGCGTGGCGATGGAGGTGGTCGCGCCGGCGAGCTCGCCGATGTTCAGGCGCGCCAGCCTGGCCAGCGAAAGGCCGTCCTGGCGAACCGACGCCAGCAGGATCACGAAATCGTGCACGGCGCCGGCCAGGCATGCCCCGATGACTATCCAGACATAACCGGGCAGGTAGCCCCATTGCGCCGCCAATACGGGACCGATGAGCGGCCCGGGCCCGGCGATGGCGGCGAAGTGGTGTCCGAAGAGCACCCATTTGTTGGTCGGGTGGTAATCGACTCCGTCTCTCAAGCGATGCGCGGGAGTTGCCCGCTCGTCATTCAGGACCGCGACTTTCGCCGCCAGGAACGCGCTATAGAACCGGTAGGCGACGGCGAAGGCCGCCAGCGCCACAGCTACGAGCCATAGAGAATTCACGATGCGTTCTTCCTTCCAGCTCGGGACGCCAAGGGCATCATCCAGCTACTTCCATGTACCCAGAATAGAGATCGGTATTCAGCAGCAAAAGAGTATATGAAGTGATGACCGAGCCATCAAGACGGGCGCAGTCGGCCTTCAGTATTTCGTCCCCCGCCAGGCGATCGATTCGTGGCGCAGCATGTGGACCGCGGATCGGAAGCAGACATAGATCATAATCAGCGATCCAATCGGGTGGAGCAAAGCCAGGCGCCGAGCCACACCTGCGGTGTGATAGACAAGAAAAGACAGGATGATCGACATGTGCAGGTGGACAACCGCCGTGACCCACCACAACCGCTCCCATATCACCGGCTGGCCCCATGCCGCGGCGACCGGCACCAGAATCAGAATGGTCAGCGGCAGCAGCCCGATGAAGGCGAGCGATCCGGCGGTGAAGAGCAGGCGCGGGATGGTTTTCAGCCCGCCGACGAAGGTGCGGGTCATTCCGCGGATGGTGGCGGCGAGGCCGCCGTAGTGGCGCTGGGTGAAAAGCTCCGGCGTGAGCACGAAAGACAGCTTCTGGCCGGCACGCTTGGCGATGCGGACCAGCTCGCTGTCCTCGTCATAGATGTCAATGACCGCTCCGTGTCCGCCGATCGCTTCGTAAGCGGTGCGCCGGCAGACCATCAAGGCGCTGCCGATGGCGTTGGGCCATTTCGGATCGCTGATCTTGCGCGGGTCGTACCAGGCGAAGATGACCGCCCCGAAGATGGGGACGATGACCCGCTCCCAGAACCGCGAGACCTCGGGCGCGCCCATGACCGCCACCCAGTCGAGGTCGTTGGCTTCGAGATGATGGACCAACGTTCCCAGACAGGCGGGGTTGAGCCGCAGGTCGCTGTCCACGAAGGCGATGTAGTCGCTCTTCAGCTCGGGGGCGATGGTGTCGATGGCGTGAGGTTTGCCGTACAGGCCGGGCGGCAATTCAGCGATGTCCACACGGCGAATCTGCGGATGGCGGTCTTGCATCGCCTGCACAGCCCGGGCGGTGCCGTCGGTCGAACGGTCGTTCACCACGATGATCTTGGTTGCAGCGTGGTCCTGGGCGAGAACCGACTCGATGCAGGTACCGATGTTCCTCTCTTCATCCTTGACCGGGATGACCACATCGAGGCTCGACCGCACCGGGACGTCGCCGGCCGGCGGCAGGGCCCGTTGTCGCCGGACGAGATAGGCGCTTCGCACGAGGTTGAAGATGAGCGATAAGACGCCCAAGGCATAGAGTATGTATAAGCTTCTGATGACGTAAATCACGAGCCTGCCCCGCCAACGCGGTCGGCCAAGCTAGCCGCTGCCCCGGCATGCGTCAATGCGGGCAGGAGGGCCTGGCCGCCCTCGTCCGGACCGGCACTGGACATTTGACGGGCAGCGGCTTGGCGGGTAGCATGTTTTCAGCAGGTGATAGAAAGCGAGCCTGGTGACGGGGCGTAGCTCAGCCTGGCCTAGAGCGTCTGCATGGGGTGCAGAAGGTCGCAAGTTCGAATCTTGTCGCCCCGATTGTGCTAACCGATGAATGCGAGTGCTTAGCTTTGCTCGCTTCATCGGTTACAGCATTTTGGGCGCGCGCTGCGTTTTCAACGTGCGCCGTCTTGCTTTGGTCTGCACCGTCATTCGGTACAACATCCAGTACAACACCCACTACAACATTTTTCTTGCCGTAAGTGCCGTTCGCCTGTGCTTCTTGTGCCTCGACTTCGGGGGCTGCGGTCGTCAGGTTGGGCAAGACCGTCAACGCTCCAGCCTGCGTCGCCGACAGGGTGTGCCTGCGCTGGTGGGCGTGCGTCAAGCAATGGACCTCGGACGATAAACAACCAGTGCCGCACGTCTTCACGACGAACGGCACTGGTTTCTTGTTTTCTGAATCTTCCGATCACGAACCACAGCCTGACCGCGACGGGCAGGTCCGGCGCGCTACGGGATATAACAGTTACACGTCACCGTCGAACCGGCCGGCAGAGTCGCCGTGTTTACCTGGGAGGCCCCAGTCGGCGCGCCGTTCACAAAGACGCTGCAACCGCTCAGCGGTGGGCATGGACCGACGCATTGGAGAATGTAATTATTTTGCCCGATGACCGGCGTGATGTCGATCGCGCCGCAATGTTGCCCAGGAATGATGCAGGCACAATGCTCAACAGTGACGCCGTTACCCGGACCGTTGGCGATGACGATCATCGGGTAACAATCGGTGTTTGAAGGCGGCTGCGTCTGGCAATCCGCTTGCTGCCGGGCCTGGCAAAGCTGGCCGCCCAGACTCGTCCCCAGCGGGCAAAGGGTCACCGTCGGAACGCACCGGCAACACATCGTCTGCGTGCCATCCGGGTTGTTCGTCACCGTGCTTTCACAGGCATAGCCCGGTGGACATGTTCCAACGCAGGATGCCGTGGTGGGCGCAGGTGAAAGCTGGATGTGGCAACTCGCCGGGTCGATACAGTCGCACGAAAGTATCTGCAACACAACTTGCGTGGCGGGGTCGATGAGAACACAGGTCGGCAGGCATTCCTGACCGGTGATGGGGCACTGTACCTGCTTGCATGTGCCCGTGGCGGGATCGGGGCCGCAGACAGGCGGTGGTGGCTCGCAGGCGTCGTCGATCCCGTTGCCGTTGAGATCGCCAAGGCAGACGGTGCCCGGCCCCTTCGGGACGCCGCCGTAGATGCTGGTGCAGCATGCCGGGTCGGCGTTGAGGCAGGTCACGCCGCCGGCGGCATCGGTGATGCAGCAGGCCTGGAACGCACCGCCGCAAACGGTTCCAAGCGGCATCACGTGGCCGCCCGCGCGTTCGCAGCAGCGCGGGTCGGTCATCTCACAGCGTCCATCCGGTAGGCAGCACGCGGCGGATACGCGGCATGGGCCCGGAATCGGCGGAGCACCACCGGGACATTCCGTGACGCCCGGAGCCATGTCGAGGCAGAAGCCGTCGGAGGTGCAGCAGGAGATCGGGCGGTCAGAGCAGCACAGGCCGTCGATCGCCGTAATGGTCCCCTTGACGTCCAACCCGGTGACCACGCCGCCGCCATTGATCACCTTGATCTCGATGCAATTGTCGCAGGGCTTGAACAGCATCTGGTTGGTCACAAAAACATGCGTGGGCGGGTTGAGGAATGCCCAACCCATCGGCGTGGCCCCGACCTGCGTGCCGTTGAGCCAGATCGTCGCCTCGTCGTCCGCGAGCACGTCGAGCGTCAACGTGGCGTTCTTGAACCGCGGGTCGAGACAGAAGCAGTATTGATAGACGTAGAGCCCATTGGGCCCATACTGTGCCGCGGAGATCCACTGCGTCCCGGGGATCGTCGCCCAGGCGGGGTGCGGCGTGATGACCGTGGCCGGCCTTGGGGTGCTGCCGCCCGAGGCATCGACGGTGACGATCCAAGTATCGTCGTTGCTGCCCACGGGGATGAGTCCGCTGCCATTGTCGTAGACGCCGGAATCCACGGTTTTGGCCAGGTCGGCCGGCGGGCAGCAGCACTTGCCGTTTTTCGCGGTTACCGTGCCGGCCATGTTGAAACCGGTCGGGGCTCCGCCGCTGTTCACCACAATGACCTTGACGCAGTTCTGCCCGGCATGGAAGAACGCGGGATTAGTTGTCGTCAGCGTTGCAGGCGATGCCGCGCCAAAGCTGGCCGCGTTGCCCAGGAAATTGCCGTTGAGCCAAACCGTTGATGGGGCGGTGCTGGTCGAGTCGTCGGCCCGGATTTGCAGCGTCAGGCTCGGATTCTTGTAGCGATCATCAAGACAGAAGCAGAACTCGTACTCATACGTGCCGTTTGGCCCGTAGTAGTTCGCCGAGATCCACCGCGTGCCCGGAATCGTCAACCATGCCGGATGGGGTGTGACGACGGTCGCGGGCCGCGGCACGCTTCCGCCGCTGGCGTCAACGGTAACGACCCAATCGTCATCGTTGCTGCCGATGGGAATGAGGTTGCCGTTGGCATCAACGCCGGTTCCCAGATTAAGTGAAAGGTCGGCCTTGGGACAGCAGGGCGTGGGAGCACAGCTCCCCTGCGACGGCTGCGTGAGGAGCACATGGACAAAGAGGGTGATATCGTTGGCCGTGTAGAGGCCGTCGCCGTCCATGTCGGCGCAGGCGCAGTTGTCGCCCGGCAGCGGCGTACCCAGGAAGCAGCGGATAAAGCCCGCGATGTCGAGCCCGTTGATAAGACCATCACCGTTGACGTCGCCGAGGCAGTCGCACGTTTCCTTAACGCAGTCGCAGCAGACCGAAATAGTGCCGTCGGGATTCTGGACGGAGTTCTGCACGCAGTTATAACCGGGCGGGCAGTTGTCCTCGCAGGATGGAGGGGCACCCGGGGTGAACACAACATGGCAATCGTTGGTGCCGCGACAATCGCAGTCAATCACCGTGTACTGCGTGGTGCCGGGTAACCAGGTGATGCAGCGCGGACGACAGGTCTCGCCGGTGCCCGAGCATTGGAACGGTACGCAAGCCGTCCCATCGCTGGTCGGCACGCACGCCGGCGGATTGGGTACACATTCGCAGCAGTACTCCGTGCCGTTGGGTGTGGGAATTACTCGCTGAACACAGATGAATCCCGACGGGCAGTCGCCGACGCAAGCAGGACCGACGGGGCCCATTTCCGCATGGCACTCATTGGGCCCGACACACTCGCAGGAATCCACTTGGATGAGGCCCTGATTGTCGATCAGGATGCACTTGGGCTGACATTCCTCGCCCGCTACCGGACATTGCACCTGGCGGCAGGCGGAACCGTCGGGTGACGGGGCGCAAGTCGTATTGTCAGGCTGGCAGTCGCAGCAATAGGTGGTCGAGCCGTCGGCGGGGTCAAAATTCGAGGTCGTCATGCAGGTAAAGCCCGGCGGGCAACTGCCCTGGCAGAAAGGAAGGGCCGGGCCCATCACGATGTGGCACTGGGTGTCAGGTATGCATTTACAATCGACGACGGTCTGCTGCCCGGTGGCCGTGACCTTGATGCAGTGCGGCAGACAGGCTTCCCCGGGATTCGGACATTGCACCGGAAGGCAGGCCTGGCCGTTTGGGGTCGGACCGCAATTTGTGGTCCCGGGCGGCTCGCAGGCGCAGCCGAGTTGGCTGTTCGGTTGCAGCGTGGTCATGTCAATGCTCGACACGCCGGTCGGCACGCCGTTGAGCGTCACCTGGCAGAAGTTGCCCGGCGGCGGGACGGGACAAAACCCTTGGCAGGAGGCGATATTGCCGGAGACGGTGATGGGACCGCAGGTACTCGAGTCGAAGCAACTGCAATCCACCACCCGGACGAGATCGGGGACGGCTGGATCGTAAATGATGGCCGTAGGCTCGCACAGCGTGTTCGACGAGGTCGTCACGCACTTTATTTTCTGAAGCTGTGCGCAGAGGGTATTGCCCGTGGGTAGCGGACAGACGGCCCCCTGCCCCGCAGCAGGCGCTGTGACGCTACAGATCACCAGCCCGGTACAGATGATGTAAAGTACGGTTCGCATGGGTCTTGCTCCTCTGATAAATGGAGGCTCGTCTGGCTCATCTCTCTGTTCCGCAAATGACATGAGGGGGCGGCGCGGATGGAAAGCCGCGCATCCCACGACGGCACGACAGGCAAGCCTGCCCATTCGGCGTCCTGAAACCCCCGGTCTCCGCGCGCAACGCGCATCAACCGCCCTCACAGTTAACTCATCTCTGCACCGCGGTCACCGACTCGCGCACGTGGCCGCTCAACTCCAGCCCTAAGCGCTGGCCGCGCCTAACAGTTCAATCGTGAATCTGGCCCGATTCAGGCCGCCAAGCATAGCCCGGTCAGGGTTCTGACATCAAGAAGATTCTTTTTTTTCTTTGGAGGCGTACTCTCCTCTCTACATCGTGAATCGTTTGTTCAGGAAAACCCGCGGCCGATTCCAGCAAGGCGCGTCGACACAAATAGGGGGTTCCCCAGGAAACTGCGAGTTAACCTCAGTGCACAAAGGCTTTTCATCATTCAGTCTCGCTGCCCGCCAACCGGCTGTCACGCGAGCCAGAATAAGCCCCCCGACCGGCGCCGAGGACCGGACCCGCAGCATGCCAGGAGTGGTCCCAAGAGTTCGATCGCGCTATAGTGGCGGCGAGCACCACACAAGGAACGGGCCATGGCCGCCCGACGAGACGATTGCTTCACCAGGCAGTGCCGGTTTTTTCGCGGCTGGCGGGAGGACAAGCGGCTAGCGCAGCCGGGCCGGCCCGTGTTGAAATTCGTCTGCGAAGCCTTTCCCGAAGGCGTCCCCGATGACATCCGATGCGGCGATGACCCGCACACGACGCCCCGGCCCGGCAACCACGGCATCGTCTACCAGCGGGCCGCCGACGACGAGTGGGCTCGAATCCTCAGCCGCCTTTAACCCCTGCGCGCCCACGCCTGCCGGATCAAACCTTGGCGATTGTCTCGATTTCCCTCACGATCACGGCCCGGACTAATTCAGCCTTGGCTGCCCGCGCGAATCGCCTCGGGCAGCGTCAGCTGCGCCGCCGCGATCACTCTTAGGCCGGGCTCATTCGCTGGGGTTCGCGGGTTTTCAGTACAACCGCGAGTACAACGGGACTTGTCGTGTCCGACGGAATCCTCCCTGGCGTTTCTTTTTGGGGGTGTCTGCAATCGGGTCCAAAAGGTGGCCCGTCGCGCGCAGGGGGGTGGCATTGTAGTTGAACGACCCGCCCCGCACGCCGCGATACGCACAACGGTTCTTTTCAATGCGTTTGACCACGTCGCATTGGGCACAAGCGTCTCCCTGTCCATCGTTTCCGCGGGCCCCGGTGGAATCTTCGATGTGCATCGGGGCATCTGCCTCGAAATAAAGGCGCCGCCGCAACGAGCCGATGCAAACGACGCGAGGAGCCCTCGCCCTCGAGAACTCAATGACGATCGAAACCACTTTATCGGGCATGATCGGCGTATTGGTCGGTGACTTCTCGCCGCCACGCGTGCCTGCGCAAGTTAAGAAAACCCCCGGGACCGATCGCCCCACCAACTCGAGGTTTGATATCGAGGACCGTGTCGAGCTGAGTCCCGCAGCGCAGGGCACGCCGAGCGGTGCCGTCGAAGCCGATCCCGGCAGCGGGGTCGGGCATCCGAACGCCGTGGGCGGAAGTTCACTCACTCCCGAGCAGAAGGCGCAGACCGAGAAGTTGAAACGCCGCGACACCGAGGTACGGCAACATGAGGCAGCGCATGCCGCGGCGGCTGGCCCTTACGCTCGCGGCGGTCCGCACTTCGAGTACCAGACCGGGCCGGATGGCCACGCGTACGCGGTCGGGGGCGAGGTGAACATCGACACGTCGCCCATCCCCGACGACCCGGCCGCAACGGTCGCGAAGATGGAAACCGTCCGCGCCGCCGCGCTGGCACCGGCCGATCCCTCCGCGCAGGACGAGAAGGTAGCGGCGGAAGCGACGGCGAGGATTCAGCAGGCCCAGGCCGAGGAATCCCGGATGCGTGCCGATAGTGGCGCCCCTGGGTCGTCGCAGGAAATTCCGTCCGATTCGCCGGCGAAAATGGAACGGAAAACCCCGGCGATCGGGCAGCTGGACCAGCAAAGGCGCACGCCCGTTCCGACCGGCGGCGTTGAGGGCCCCGCGGCTGTCGCCCGCGATCTCACGCACCCTCAGAAGATGTGGGGAAGTGGATCCTCTCCGATCACCGGGTCGTATGCAGCCTCTTCGGGCCGGGTTTCCGCTGTTTCACTGCTCGACCTGGTCGCCTGAGGTCGCTGCCGCCCGGAGGCAATTCAAACCACATCGCTGGCACTCTCCGGGTGATCAGCACGAGCCGGCAAAAACCTACGCTTCCCGATTTCTGAATCGTCCGCCGGCCGATTATTCACGGCCGGTCGTAATCCCGTCATCAATCGTTGCTTTGTACCGTCCCGGCGATGCGCCTTTGGTACGCGTCATTCCATCTTCGACTGCGCGCCGGCGGTTGACGGAGAGGAAGGGTATTCCACCAGCACATCTGTCCGGGATCTGACGAGAAGGCTCAACGCGGACGCATCTGCGGCGTCATCTCCAGGGCGCGCTTGCGCATTTCGGCGTTGTGGAAATAGAGGTACCGCGACCGGCCCTCATCGCCGTGGCACGCCGAGCAGACATTCGGGGCCACGTAAGAACGCACTTGAGCCCGGACGGCGCTCTTCTGCTCGGGCGTCAAGGCGATGTTGTTGGCCATCATTTGAAGCAGCTCGAGACGGCCGTGTGAAACGTGGCACGTCCGGCAGACCACTTGCCCGTCCGGGGTTTCGCGGCCGGCGGCGTTGAAGAGCGGCAGGTAGCCGGGGTCGTTCGGGGCGGAGATGTTCAGCATGATCATCTCCGGGTGCGTTGACTTCTCGCGCAGGTGCGCGGGTCCGCCTTCGTAGTGACAGGCAAGACATGGGAGACACGTCGAAGCGGCGCCGGGCTGCTGCACGCAGCGGTCCTGCAGAAATCGCGGCGAGAGCATCTGCCCCCAGGTCGCGTCGGGATGGGCGTGCAGCGCATGGCACGGCTTGCACGAGTCGCTCTGGAAACCCTGGGCCTTGATCTTCTCGGCCGAATGCCCGGTGTATTTCACGTACTCCTTCTCGCGGTGGCAGCGCACGCACAGGGCCTGCGTCGGCTCGTCCGGGCCGACTCGGGCGAGGTGAATGGGCTCGGCGCCGCCGTGCGGATTGTGGCACGTGCGGCAGCCCATGCGCTTGGCCCCGGCCGCGTCGGTCGGCACCAGCGCCAGGTCCACACGCGAATGTTCGGGGGCGATCTTCTGCGGGTGGATCGCGGCGACGTTGGAGTTGGCCCCCCACGCCGCGTCGGCGTGACACGAGAGGCACACATCGTCGTGATTGGACACCGGCTCGGAGCCTTCGATGCGGAAGGAGTCCGCCCGCTGCCCGCCATGGGGCACGTGACAGGGCAGGCACGGCCCACTCTCTTTTTGAGCCCGGGCCGGCCACTTGTCCGGATGGGCGCACGTCGTCTGATCGTGCGGGCCGCCGATCACTGAAGCTTCAGCTTTGTGGCAGCGTGCGCACAACGTCGCGGTGTCCTCCGCCAGGAAATCGCCGAATCGCCGGTCGTGCGGATTGTGGCAGTCTCCACAGGCGGTTTCAGGATGATTGACCCCGGCTGCCGCCTTGCGCTGGGCGCATTGGCCGGCACGGTGGCAACTCACGCAATCGCCGGAAGGGTCGCCGTCGGTCGGCGTCCGCTCGCGCGCCGAACCATGGGCCTGGTGGCAGGCGCTGCACACGCCGGCAATCATCGGCGTCAATCCGTTTGCGTTCGCCAGTTGCGGATAGTTGGTCCTCAGGTCGTGCGCCGAGCCGACCACGGACAGGGTCTGCGGATGGCATTGGGCGCACATCTCCTCGTAGCGCGGCTCCTCGGCGAGGAGAAACGAGTTCGCCTGCCCGCCGTGCACGCGATGACAGGAGACGCACAGCAACTCGCCGTTCGGCCCGATGGCATTGCCCCATTTCGCGACAACGGCCTGCTGCGCTTCATTGAGCACCGGGCTTTGGGCATGTCGTGTCAGCGTGCCATGCGGTGACTTTGCCGCAAGCTCTTCCTTGTGACACGCCAGGCACAGCTCATTCGAATCGCCCCCCGTGCGAAGCAATGGCGGGTTGCCGCCCTTATGCATCGAGTGGCACGTCGCGCAGGTCACCTCCGGCGGGCGATTCGCGGACGTGGTTCCAAGCGGCCGCAGCTCCGTCGGCACGGGCCGGTTCATCGGCCCCAGGGGGTGCATGCCCGCCGCAGTTCCGCCGCCGAGCTTGGAGTGACATCGCAGGCACAGGTCATTCGCCGGTGCCTTCAGAAAGCTGCCGCTGGCCATGTCGTGCGGGTTGTGGCATTGCAGACAGTGCGACGCGGGATGCTGCATCTTCTCGCGTGCCCGTCCGGCAGCCACATGGTAGGCCTGGTGGCAGGTGATGCAGTAACCATCGGGATCGAGCGGCGAGGAGACGATGTCCCGGGCATAGCGATGCGACAGGTGGCAGGCGCTGCACGGGCCGCCCTCGGCCACCGTCTGCCCGAGCCTGTTCTTTTCCGCCGGCGCCGATTGCCGCAAATCGTGCGGCGTGCCCTGGGCGTAGTGACCGAGGTGGCACCGGCGGCACAGCCGGCTGTCCTCGAGCGTATCGGCGAGCATGTAAGCCGACGAATCCTTGCCGAGCTTGTGGCACGACATGCAGATCAGCGTGCCACCTGGACCCGCCACGGTGCCCATCTCGCGAACCACCGCGAGCTGGGCCTCGCTCAGGGCGACGTTCTGCGAGTGCCCGCGCTGCACATCCAGACCGGCCATCGCGACCGAAAGCTGGCGGTGACAGGCCAGGCAATACAAGCTGCTCTGCGGGTCGTTCCACTTCACCTCCTCCATGGTGGGGGGGACCGAGACCGGCTTCGCCTGGACAGCGGCGCGGAAGAACGGCGCGACCAGAGCCAGGGTGACACCGCAGGTGCCGAGCAAGAGGGTCAACTGGACGCCGCGCCCGACTCTTCCCAGCCGCTGCAGCGCTGCGCGAATTCTCTCGACGGAATACTGTTGCTCCAGGGGGTTCATGGCGCGCCCCCCTTTCCGGCTTCCTCACCAGTTTCCCGGAGCAGGGGCGGAGGAGGCGAAACCGGGGCCAGGCCGCTCATCGACGCGGCCTTCACGTGGCCCGGCGGCATCGGAACGTACGGCGCCATCCTGCGGTGGTCGGTGTCCTGAAACTCGCGGTGGCACACGTCGCAGCGGTCGAAGTGGGCGTATTTTTCCGGTTGTCGTTCGGCAAGGTCCCGATGGCAGCGGACACAAAGGCCGTGCATCGCATCCACGTAACCGGGGGCGATCCCGACCAGCTTCCGCTCGACGGTCGGCACGATCGATCCCGCGACGACCATGTCGCCGTGGCACTGCCAGCAGGCCAGCGCCGTGTCGCGCGATCTGCGGGCCACGTCAGCGGGATGGCACACGGTGCAGCCGTCGCTGCCGGCGAGCTTGTCGACATGAAGGACGTGGTCGAACGTGTCCGTGGTCTCGTACATGTCGCGATGGCAGCGGTAGCACGCGGAGTTTTGATCGAAGGCCAGATTCTGGTGATGGCACAAGCGGCACGACTCGCGCCCGCTCAAGGCGGCGATATGGTCCTCGTGCGTGAACGGCACGAAGCGCCAATCGCGGTTGCCGTCGATCACCTTTAACTGCACGGGCTTGGGCCGCTCGGCGGCCGGCACGTTCCCTGCCAGGCTCGACACCAGGAATGTACGCATCACCGGCGGCGGCGCGGGCGTGGCCATGGCTTCCACATTGCGGGCCGGCTGCGCCGGCGTGCGCCGCGGCTGCGGTCCGAAGATGGCGTCTTCCGGCAGGAAGCCGATGGCGAGGGCGGCCGCCACAATGAACACCAGCGAGTGCCGGCGGAGCACCGGTCCCAACCGGGCTTGCTCGACCGGCGGCGGTGATGGTGCCGTCACCTCTTCGCCGTGTTCGCCGTGGTCCACGATCCGGAGGTTCTCGTTGAAGAAGATGAAGACCAGCAACGCTCCGGAGACGATGCCGACGCTCACGGCCAACTCGGTCCACGTCGGCCAGTAGGTCATGCCCTCCGGCCGCGTGAAGGCGATGATGCAGATGTCGAACCGATATGCGATGATCCCAAACACGACCATCAGCGAACAGGTGGCCAGACCGGGGATGCTGTTGCGGACGCGGCGGAAGGCCAGCAGCACGGCCGGAATGACGGCGCTGAATGCCAACTCCAGGAGGAAAAGCCCTGCCTGCCAGGAGCCGTCCATCGCCCCGGGCAGGATGCCGCGATGCCACAGATCACCCACGCGGAGCAGCACGTAGAACGACAGCACGAATGACGCCACCCGGCCGAGCCCTGCCAGCAGATCCGTTCGCACACGGTGCCCGAACAGCCAGGCCGACACCAGGGCCTCCAGCGTCACCATCATCAGGCCCAGGGCCACCGCCGAAACGAAGAACAGCGCGTACAGCAGCGGGCTGTACCAGAGTGGGTGCACGCGGAACGGCTGGATCAGGAAGAGCGAGCCCAGTGAAGACTGATGCAGCGTCGACAGCACGATTCCCGTAATGACGATGGGGATCGTCGCCTTCTTGATCAAATGCAGGAGCTTTTCGAACAGCGGCCGGTGAAAGAGGGGATGCTCAAGGACCACCGGGGTGAATTCCAGCGACAACACGGTCAGATACAGCATCACGCACATCGCGACCTCGAAGAGGACGGAGTGGTGCTGCGGGAAGATCATGGGATGCCAGATGTGCCAGGGAATACCGAGGTCGTACAACAAGCCGACGGCAACGGCGATATAGCCGAGCAGGGCCGTGAGAATCGCCGGCCTGGCCATGCCGTGGTATTTCGTCAGACCGAAGATATAGACCGCGGCGGCGATGACGAATCCGCCCGCCGCCAACGCCACGCCGGCCATGACGTCGAACGCAATCCAGAAGCCCCAAGGCGCGACATCGGTCAGGCCGCTGGTGGCTCCAATGCCGTGGGCAAAGCGCGCCACCGTGACAACGGTCCAGACTCCTGTGATGGCCCAGAGGAGCGTCTTGACCCGTTCGAGAGTGGTCTTGCCGATGACCCTATGCATGCGGCTCTTCCAAGGAATCTGCCTGGTTCTGCTCCGCCGTCTCGGCCGCCTCCGCCTGGAGATGCATCCGTCGCCCGATGATCCAGTAGACGCCTGACATCAGCGCGGCCACGCCGAACACAACCGGCGGCACCTTGGACAGCGCCGCCCAGGTCAGCGCCGGCAGCGGCTGATCGCCCAGGTTGGGCCGCCAGGGGAGGAACTGATTGAGATCGATATCCGAGATGTAGAGCACGGATGTACCGGCCACCTCGTGCTCTCCGAAGATCTCCGGCTCAGTCTTGCCCGGTCTGGTGAAGTACTTGCCGGGGTTCTGCCCGAACCGCCGGCGGGCTTCAGCGAGCATCTCGGCCCGGGTGCCGAAGATGGTCGCGTGGTACGGGCAGGCCTGGGTGCAAGCCGGTTGGCCGCCGTTGCGGATGCGGTCGTAGCACAGGACGCACTTGCGGACCAGCGGAACCTGCTTCTCCCAGGAATACCGCGGGATGCCGTATGGGCATGCGATCATGCAATAGCGGCAGCCCATGCACCGCTTCTCGTCATATATGACCGGGCCGATGTCGGTCTTCTGGAGGGCCCCGACGATACAGGCCGACGCGCAGGCCGGCTCCAAGCAGTGCCGGCATTGGTGCCGGACGAAATGTCCTCCGGGACGGCGGATGATGGTCGTGAACCTGGTGGACGACAGATCGTCGATTCGCCTCTTCCATCGCCAGGCGCGGTCGCGGTCAAGGTGGTAGGTTTGCTTGCACGCCTGTACGCAGGTTTCGCAGCCGGTGCAGAGCGTCGTGTCGGTGAGGATCGCGTAAGTCCTGGTGTTGTCCACGGGGGGCTTCATTGCGCATTACCTCCGAACCATAGCCATTCCGGCCTTTGCGTCGTCTTCCTCCGCGGGACGCCAGGCAGCGTCCGGCACAAGCGCCCTGAGCCGCGTGTGCATGTTGGATAGCAGGCGCGTGAACGGAATCAAGATCAGAACGCCCGCCGCACTGAGCACGTGAAGCAGTAGCATGCCGTAGTAACTCATGGGGCTCCACGTCGGATGTCGAACCAGCATGCCGGTGATGAATGGCACCAGCAGGAGGACTGGCTTGAAGAACGTCCACGGCGGCTCGAGCGTCCGAAGTGCGGGCGAGTAAATGCGGCCGAGGAACAGGACCACCCCCGAGACGATGATTGTTATGGAGAGGATGTCGGCAAGCCGACTGGGCAAGGAGGGCCAGGAGATGCCCAGGGCCCGTTCCCACAGGTATACATGCGCTACCAGGAATACCGGCAGCACGACGACCAGGAAACGGAACAGCAGGGACGTGCAGCACAGGAAGACGTGGTAGGCGTACATGGCCCGGCTGCCGAAGGGGCGCACGGTATTGATGACCATGCTTGGGCAGATCGACCACAGCAGATGCAGTCGGAGCTTGCGTCGGAAGACGGCACGGTCGCCGGCGGTCACATAGCCGGCCACCATGCCTGACAGACCCAGCAGCGCCAGGCGCGCCAATCCAAGCACCGCCAATGCAAAGGCAAACCGGAATAAAGGGCCTTGTGCGACATTGAGCGCAGAGGTCGTCGCGTTGTGCATTCTCTTTCCTGTCCTCGGATTCGGCCCAGTCGCGGTGTGGCCAGGTCTGCCGCGCGCCGTGATGGCGTGCATTGATGACCTTGGCCACTGAGGAGCCGGACCCGCTCGGCAACCTCCGCTACGCTATTCTTGCGGTCAACTGCCGCCCATGCAAGCCCCACGGGCCCCTGGGCGGCGCATTTCACTTCCTGGTCGGGCACGATGCCTGTTCGTCGTGGCACGGCAGGAACAGCCGGATGGCATGCTTTCGCAACGGACACATTCTCCTGGGGGCCGCTGCTGATGTTCCGCGGCGGCGCGCATAGTGTAGCCTCAGTCCGGCAGCAGCGCTAGAATCGCCCTAACCTACGCCTGGTGGGCAATGTCCTATGGCTAGGGCACGGCGTGGGCCGTCCGGATGCAAAGGAGCAGGTGTCATGTGCAGTTGGCGATCGATATGCACGTACACGGTCTTTGCCTTGGGCGTGGCGCTGGCTGCCGGGTGCCACCATGGCCACGAGAAGGTCAGGGAAACCCGGGAAGTCGTCATCGAACGACCCGAACCGCTGCCGGCGCCGCCTCCGGGCACGGTCGTCCTCGACGAGCCGCCTCCTCCACCTCGCGAAGTAGTGATTGTCCATGAGGCGCCACCGCCGCTCATCGTGGAGCCAGTCCCTCCTCTGCCGGCCGTCGGCATGGTCTGGGTGGGCGGTTATTGGGTCCACGATCACGGGCACTATGCCTGGTGCAGGGGGCGTTACGTGAGGCCTGTTCCCGGGCACCGTCTTGAGCCCGCCCACTGGGAACACACGCACCGCGGCTACGAATTCCATGGGGAACGTTGGGAGCCCCATGAATCCCGTGGCCACGTGAGGTAGGTCCGGAGCGGACCGGGAACGTCTTTGTCAGGAGCCTGAATTTCGACTGCTCGTTGGCGCAGCCGGCCGAACTGACGTTTTGCCGCGAGGAGCGAGACTACGCCGTGCTCCACCCGGCGGGTGATTCGAGCAGGAAGGGCTCAGGTCCAGAGCCCACCGAAAAACTCCGAAAATGCAGCAGTGGGGCGTTGCCGCCTGGCAATGCCGGTGTGGCGGCGAACCTTTGAAGCGCCTTCGCCTGCTCTTAGCGCACGGAGGACCAAACGCGAAATGCCGAGCGGATACCAGAGAGCTGATCATCTGCGGCCGAAGCAGCGGGCGGCCGTGGCCTGTGTGGCCATCGGCGCCGCGCTGGCCCTTCTGCTCGGCAGCGCCGGCTGCGGACCCGGCGGGCCAATCACTGACGGACTGAACGCTGACGTGAAGCGCCCTCGGCCGGGCATCGTGCTCTTCATCTGCGACGGGATCGGCGCCGATACCGCCGAACGGGGCTGTCGCGAGGGATGGCTGCCCAACATCCGGAAGCGCTTCGTCGAGGGCGGCACATGCGCATCCCGGGCAGCCACGGCCATACCGGCGATCACCTACGGCGCCGTCGCCACATTCCTGACGGGCACGAGTCCCGGAACGCATACGGTGGTGGGGAACCGCTGGTTCGACCCTGACCGGGCGTTCTTCCGCAACTACGCGACGGTGGAGGACTACCGCGATATCGACCTCGACTGCACCATGCCCACCATCTACCAGCTCATCCAGCCCATGACGTCGGTGAACATCCAGACCGCGCAGGCCAAGGGCATCACCTACGACATCCCCAACTGGATGACGTCCGGCATCCTGTGGTTTGGCGGCAACTACACCGCGGTGGATCAACTCACTGCGAGTACGATTCCCGAAGTCGTCTGGTGGACCAACGGTCACAAGCAGTGGCCCGCAATCCTGACCTGCTATTTTCCTGGTGCCGACACGGTCGGGCATCGTCACGGGCCAGGCTCGGCCGAATATCACGATGCGGTGAAGCACTTGGATCATCAGGTGGGCAGGGTGTGCGACTGGCTCGAGTCGCAGGGCCTGCTGGAGAGCACGGTTCTGGTCCTGGTGAGCGATCATGGGATGGTTGATGTCCGCCCGGACGGCTTTATTGATCTGATGAGCCTGGTTCGCGATCACTGGGGGCGCCGGGCCACCGATTACACGCTCCAGGAAGGACCCGAATCGCGGCGGCGCGAGTATTTTGATCGTTTCGACACCGTCGTGGCCTATCAGAACGGCCGCTGCGCCTTCCTCTATCTGCGCAGTCCGACCGGCTGGTCCTCACCAGCGGCACCTGCGGATGTGGACGCGATCATGAACCGGCCGGCCTTGGGATTCCAACTGTGGAATATCCCGGGCGTCGATCTGGTCAGCTGTCTTGCCGACGAGAACACCGCCGTGGTTTGCTCAGAGCGCGGCATGGCCAGGATTCTGCGGCGAGGGGATGGGACACAGTCCGAATACGCCTACCTGCCGGAACCGAACGACGTGCTCGGGTATCTCGACGATCCGGCCCTGGCCGCGTTCGTGCGCAGCGGGTATCACCCGGCGCGAGACTGGCTGCGCGCCGCGTCGGAGCAGCAGTTGCCGGAGGTGGTGCCGCATCTTGTTCCCCTGTTGCATGATCACCGTGCCGGGCAGGTGATTGCGTTCGCCAAGCCTGGTTACAGCTTCGTACACGAGCTCGGCGGTCATGGCGGCCTGCGGCGCACGGAGATGTTGATTCCCTTCATGCTGGCCGGTCCGGGTATTCAGCGGGGCGGCAGGATCGAGATCGCCCGTTCCGTGGATCTAGTGCCGACGTTGCTGACCTTCCTGGGGATGGATCCCGGCAAGTACGAATGGCTGGAAGGCGTGGCATTGAACCCGGAGTGCCAGGAGAAGACCGCCGGGGCTCGCGACTTGATCGAGCCGGCCGGTAATGCTACCGTGACTGCCCGATGAAGATCATCGCCCAGGGCATTGACCTCGTTGAATGCGATCGGATCGAGCGGATCTGGCGGCAGCATCCGGAGAGATTCCTCGCCAGAATCCTGACGCCCGCGGAGCGGGCGTATTGCGAAAGGAAGAAGAACCCGCTGCCGCACATTGCCGGCCGGTTCGCGGCCAAGGAGGCGGTTCTGAAGGTGCTGGGGACAGGCTGGCGCGGGCAGATCGCCTGGACGGATATCGAGGTGCTGAACGATCTGGCAGGACAGCCGCACGTCACGCTCGCCGGTTATACGTGGGAAGTGGCCGATCGCCTGGGCATCAAGAAGATCCTCATCTCCATTACCCACACGGAAAAACACGCCGCCGCCAGTGCCATCGGAGTTTCCGATTGACCTGGCGGCGGCGAGATGTGTCTCATTCCTCGTCGGCCTCAGGGCCGACCCGTTTTTCCCCGTCCCGTCGGCCACAGGAGGCCGACGTTGCGATCACTCAGCGGCTGCCACGGTTGCGGCGGAGCAGGAAGACGACCGGCAGCATCAGGGCCAGCGTCGCCGGCTCAGGCACACCCGTGAAGGCCACCGATGTACCCAGCTCGAACACGTAGCCCGGGATCAGCGGGGTCTGGCCGCCGATGGTGCCGTTGTGCACCGTGGTGAGCAGGCCGGGGTTCACGATGTTGTCCCAGGTCCAGGAGGACGATACCCCGGCGGTGCTGATGAAGTTGTACATGCCGATGTTGCCGTCCAGGTATCGCATGCCCGGAACTTGGATGTCGTAGATGCCGTGACCATGGACGTTGTACGGATTGGCCTGGGCCGACTCGTAGAAGAAGCCCTGATAGTCACGCATGAACGAGGCCAAATAGGTGTCGTTGTCGCAAAGCTGCGGCGTGGCGTCGGCCCCGTTGGAAAAGTGCAGGCCGGTGACGGACACCTTGACGCTCCCGCCGAGCGGATTGAGCAGCGAGGTCGGGCCCGGCGTGTTGATGTCACTGAGGCTGACAGGCACGTCGACGTACCAGTGCAGCACGCGGAAGTCCTCGATGGGACCGCCGTCGCTGGTGACTTTCAGGATGATCGGGCTGGAGCCCGTCGGGCCGATGGTGCCGATCTGGGTGAAGCTCTCCGGCGTGCCGTCCACCCAGACGGGCTTCAGGTCGGTCAAGTCGCCGCCGGGACCGATCGAGACGTCGTGATTGGCGATCACGTGGCTGCCCTGCGTGACGGTAATGTTAAAGGTGCCGACAGGCTGGCCCACCTGGGCCAATGCCATATTGGTGGCACTGCAGACAGCAAGACAGCAAACGGCCGCGAGAATGGCTACACTTCGAAACATGATGTCTCTCCCCCCTAATGCGCCCGCGAGCGGGCATGTCTGTCCCCGTAGTCGCGTCCCCCCTTGGACGCGATGCTCTCGGCCCGAGCAAAAGCAAGGGCCGGGCCAGGAGGCGCGGGCGACTTCGGAAAATCCGTGCGGCCGGTAAGAAAGGCGAATGGCATCAGGCAGGGGAAGTGAGCGCGGAACTTTGTCCGTTGTGCAGGCCGGCGCGGCTGTGACGGCGTGTCGTGCGCATCGCTCAGCCTGCCGGTGGTTGTTGAGCGGCGGCAACAGGCTCGAGCGGATCAGGCTCTGCCCAGCATATAGAAGTAGAAGACGCTCCACGCCAGGCAGGCCAGCGTGAGCCATCGGCATCTCGGACCCGCCGTCCAGGGAGCGATGGCCGCAAGCCAGATCAGGCCGAAATCCAGCACGTAGCGATAATACCCGGGGCTGCCCTCGATGGGGCCGTGCCAGATCAGGGCCACGAATATCACCGGCAACGTCGACAGCATCAGGGCCCGCCGGGCCGGGTCGGGCCACCAGCGCCGGATGCCCAGCACCGCGACGAGACACAGCGGCGAACCGTACCACAAAGCGGTTCGCGGTCCGCGTCCGGTGATGACCACGCCATTATGGGTCCAGTCGATTTCCGGCGGGGCCACGAACATTTCATAGGCATGTTGGCGGACGTAGCGCCAGGCGACGGGCTGTGCCTGGCCGTCCGGGCCTCGGATGGGATTGTCCTGCGACAACTCGACGCCGGCGAACTGATAGCGGTAGCCGCTTTCCAACGGCGAGCCGAACCTGGCCCAGTTCAGGCCCAAACTCGCGGCAAGGGCGACGGCAATGGGGATAGCAGCGCGGACCAGGGCACCGCGGCGGTTAGGAGACCTCGACGCCAGCCACAGAACGGGCAGGGCGTAGAGGAAGCACGGCTGACGCGACCAGGCGGCGATCAGCACGCCCAGCCCGGCCAGCCAGAATCTACGGCGGCCCAGCAGGTCGATCAGCATGATAGCCAGACCGCTTTGGGCGAGGAGGTGCTGGATGGAGTAAATCCAGGCGGTTCGCGTCCCCGCGATCATTCCCGCGACCGGCCATAGGCACGTCCCGGCGATGGCGTAGAAGGCCAGCACGGGGGCCCAGAAGCAACTGGTCCCGCTGCGGCGGAAGGCGACATAGAAGAGCAGCGGTATGGGGCCGGCAACGATGAGGGCGTACAACCAGGGCCAAAAAACCAGTGGCTCACCAAAGAGGAGCCGGTTGAGGCCATAAACAATGAAACAGATGACGGTCCAGAGCGGCGGGAAGATGTTGTAGTAGCGGCCGTTGTAGAGGGCGACATCGCCGCCGCGGGAGGGCAGGTCGAGGCGGCCGTCGAGCCAGGCGCGGGCCTCGGCGGCGCCCTGGTTGTTCTCCGGTCCGACATACCACTGCGAAGGCTGCACGGTGGGGCCGAGCGTGACCAGGGCGGAGACGTAAAGCAGGGCGAGGATGATGATGAGGCTGAGTCTGCCGTCGTCGGCGAGAAGAGGTCGATGCGAAGACATGATGCCGGGCTCCATCGGTTCCCGCTGAGATGGGGTGTCTCAGCGGACCGGACCCTTACGGTAGCACAAGTTGCTTTTTGAGCCCATGCTGAAAACGGCCGAGGTGGGCATGCCGTGATCGACGACCACCGGTTCGAGCCGATGGCCCGGCCTCCGGGTCGGCTGCTGAGCAACGAGGATTCAGGGCTGGGCGATGGGGGAGGCCGGCGTCCTCACCACACCGGCCGTCCCCGCCATCACTCATGCGCTTCACGCCCCTCAAGTTCTGCGTGGCAGCAAGTCGGCGTCGCCCGCTCTATCTGCTCACGTTCTAACGATCCACCTGTTCCGGCGGATCGATCGGTTGGGGTGCCTCCGCAGGCTCCGCGCTGATGGACGAGATCGCATAGGCATACTGCGGTCGTGTATCTGTGTACCGGTGCCGCAGATAGATCTTTGCCCAGTCGTACGGCGGAATCATATTGTGCCACATTACGCCCATCTCCCAGTCATCGCTGAAGAAGAGGTAATGTGTGACGACCAGGATGTGCGGCTTGACGATCGTGCCTGTCCACTGGGTATCCGGTGTGATGCCGAACTCGGGATCGTTGGCTGCGAGGTACGGGACGAATCGGTCTCGGACTGCCGACGCTTGCTCAAGACACTCGTCCTCGCCCGGCAGCACATTGATGCCAACGCCCAGCGAATGGGCGAAGCCGCCCCGCTCGCCGCGCAGGTCGACAACGACCTCATGGCCGTCACCGTAAGGCGAGTCTCCCACCGGCCGGAGGGCTTTGGACACGGTTGCGTGCATCTTCTGCCGCACGGGAACCGCCGTGATCTCGCATACTTGCCCGGGGACCACGTACTGCGGCGCAATCGTGACTTGGGCTCCATCCGACTGGGCCGTGATGTGGACCGGCTCCGGCGCCGGCGGCACGCCGTAATTCGTGACAGTCGTGAGCAGCACGACCCGCTGACCGTGGATGGCATCCTCGATCATGCTCGGGAAAACGTTCATTGTGAAAGTTGAGGCCGCGTAACACAACTGAATGCCGGCTCCGTAGTCCACATCGGGGAATTCGTAGAGCAACGGCGAGCACGTGCCCCATTCGATGTCCCGGCGAACGCACGCATGCTGCGAGCCGACAATCAGGCCCTCCCCCTCGGCCCATTGACGCGGCGGGTTCTCGCCCTCGCTGATGGTCAGCCGGACCCCTGTCGCCGCCAAACCTCCGCTCGCCGGATCGTCGGGCTGAAAATCGAAGATCACGGCCACGGGATCGTTGGTGCAATTCAGGTCGCCCGGCTCAGGTGCTTCGACGCACGTGATTGTCGCCACGCCCGGCGTGCCGGTGTAGCGGCAGTATCCGCCGAACGGCGTGTCGTCTCCGCCGGCTTCCGAAGCCGTCGGCCCGCGCTGGGCCACGAGTGCGATTATAAAACCGAAGCACTCCGCATCATTGTCGAGGCTGATGCTGATCTCATCGGGAAACGTCCCACTGGGAGCCGGGTCCTCCAGGACGCCGCTGCTGAAATGCACGCAGTCGCCATCGATGACAAGGTCCAGCGTCATGCTCTGCCAACTGGCGCCGCTCAGCTCAGTCCAGCAGTCGTAACGGCCGCTCCCTGAGATCTGCGTTTCCACGCCGTCGAATATGACCAGCCAATCCTGGACCGCCACGTCATACGCGTGGTGCCCCGGCGGCGTGCGAGGAATGGTTGTGAGGGCGAGGCCGCCCGTAAACGCGGATGCAGCCTCCAGCGGGCACATGCATCCGAAACCGCCGCCCATGCAACCCTCCGCGAACATGCTGTCAGACAGAAGGTTGTAGTCCTCACTCTCCATCACCGGGACTTTGCTGACCGCGACGACCTCGATCGGCACGGGTTGACCGATTATCCCCGTACGAGCGGGCGGTCCCATTCCCAGGCATGCCAGAGTGATCAAACCGACGGCCAAACCAGCCTTCGCTTGCTTGCTCATCGCTCGTCCTCCAGATGATGAAGAGATATCGCCCGCACCGGTACGGGCAACGGCTTGCTGAGGGAACAGCCAGTTAGAACGGACAGAAGGCGGGCATCGCACTGGGATGCGCTGAGTATAATTTTGAGACATGGCGAGGATGGAGAAGTCTGCCTGTGGGCGGTGGCGCCGCGAGATTCCCAAAAACCACAAAGCCCGAAGCGGAGCATGACTAGCCCCGGGTGTCGCCGGGCCGGAGGCCGGCCGGGCCCGGCTGGAGACAGCGGCGGGCAAGCTCGAGGGAGTCTTCGTTTTCCTTGAGCAGGGCCTTTCGCCTGGCGTCGTCGAGTGTGGCGGCGAGGCGGCGGCGGGCCATGTCGGTCTGGCAGGCGAGCCGGTAGGTCTCGGCCAGGCTATGGAGTGTGTTGGGCGAGGTCTCTTCGTCGAAGCAGGCATCGAAGAGGCGCTGGCCGACGAGCTGGGGGAGGATTTTGTCGAGGTCGGTGCCCTCGGGGAGGGTCATCTGGGCGATGTCGATGAGGGCGGCGTTGGCGCGGATGCGGCGGGCGTAGCGGTAGAAGGCCATGAAGCTGATGTTGCGGTCAGCGAGCTTGAACTTGTCGAAGAGCCCGCGATAGGTGGGGGGATCGTGGTCGACGATGGCCTGGTCGAGCTGACGGCGCAGATCCTTGGGGAGCTTTTCGTAGAGCGACGATTGGGTTTCGATCTTGTCGAGAGCGGCGGTGACGTTGGATTGCTCGGACATTGCGATACCTCCTTCAGGACGGCGGCAAGCTGGTAAATCCCGGTAAAATCCGGTAAAAGCCGGTACGGGAAGAGCGGTCAGTCAGCAGCCGGCGGCTCTTCTGCTTCACACTGGGTCAGGCTGGCGGTTGCACGATTCCAGTGGCGCTGGAAGTTGAAAGCGGCTGGTTTTGCTCGACAGCCGCGGAAGTTGTCAGTTCTCAGTTCCTGGTTATCAGCCATTTGAACAAGCCTTCAGCGGCCGGACTTTGGAGCGGGCCCTCAGCGCCGGACCACAGCGGCGACGAGGGCGCGGAGCGCGAGCATCCGGCGTGGCATTGACAGACTATTCTTTTCCAAGTATACCTAACAAAAAGCGAACAGTCAACTGAAAAGCCAAGAAAACGGTCAGCGATCAGCCGCCATGCACGCCGGAACAGGGACAATTCACACATGCCGGGTCGCTTACGCCGGTTTTCCGGATTTGGGAGCCAGCGCAACCGCGTGGCCCGTTCTCCGGTTTTGGGCCAAGGGGCGAGATCGTGCGAGGGCGGAACCCGGCTTCGGTGCCCTTCCATGTGCAGGCTTGCTCTCCGCGCCGCGTTCTTCGGATCGCTGGGTTTTGGGGGCGAAGAATGAGGTTTCGACAGCGTAAGCAGGCTTGCCGGCAACGCGCATGGCGGCACGTTCGTCACAAAATGGAGCGTATGTGTGTACAATGGGTACATCTGTTTCGCATGCATTAAAGACGAGCAACGCTCTGTAACGCCTAGGTGGCGTAGCACAGGATGCAATCGTCTTCCATGGGAGTCGACGCATCGACGTCCTGAGGCGGCGAGTAATTCTGGCGGCTCGAACACAGGAAACGAGCAGGTGCCACCAGGAGCAGCGGAGCCAGGGCCATGACAAAAGCCGAGATGGAGGCTCACCGCGCACAGTACTATGAACTGATTGCCAAGGCGCGGGCTGCGCGACAGGACGGACGATACCGCGAGGCTGTCGAGCTGGCGATGTCGTCGTGGGAGTACGTCGACGGCATGATGCAGTACGAGCGCAAGTACGAAGACAAGGAGTTCAACAGCGTCGAGGGTATAGACGTCGTGCTCAAGTATGCGCCACTGCTGTTTGATCTCGACAGTCTCAACAGACTCGAAGACCTGTTGAAGGATCGACGGCGCATCGAGCGGGACACATCGGCGGACATGGGCGATAAGCTTGCCAAAGCCACGGCGATGATGTGGGAGGCTCGCCGCATGTGGAACTACCTGGAGCGAGAACCGGGGTC